>CADDZM010000459.1 GCA_902812345.1 Chloroflexota bacterium
GGTCAAGGAGTCGCTGGATTTGTGCCTGGCCTGCAAAGGCTGCAAGGGTGATTGCCCGGTAAACGTGGACATGGCAACTTACAAAGCCGAATTTTTATCCCACTATTACCAGGGGCGGTTGCGGCCCCGGACCGCTTACACAATGGGCCTCATCTACTGGTGGGCCGGGTTAGCTTCAAAAGCGCCCTGGTTAGTAAACTTTGCCACGCAGGCACCGGTGTTAAAGAAGCTTGCCAGGCGGATGGGCGGTATCGCCCCCCAGCGGGAAATCCCCGCTTTCGCGCCTTACACCTTCAAGGAGTGGTTCCGGCAGCGCGGCCCGCGCAACCAGGCTAAGCCAAAGGTTATGTTATGGCCGGATACCTTTAATAACCATTTCCATCCCCAGACCGCTCAGGCGGCGGTTGAGGTGCTGGAAGCGGCCGGGTTCCAGGTAATAATTCCCCAGAAGTCGCTGTGTTGTGGTCGGCCCTTATATGATTGGGGCATGCTAAACCATGCAAAGCATTTACTCCAGGAAATTCTTACAACCTTAGCCAACGAAATTGAAGTGGGCGTGCCAGTGGTCGGCCTGGAACCAAGTTGTACCTCAGTTTTCAAAGACGAACTGACCAACATGTTACCAAATAACCAGAACGCCCGCCGCCTGAAAAATCAGACCTACACTCTGGCCGAGTTTTTAACCAAAAAGGCCCCGGATTTCCAGCTACCAACCTTAAAGAGCAAGGCGGTAGTCCACGGCCACTGCCATCATAAAGCGGTGCTGCATATGCACCCCGAAGAAGCCGTCCTCAAAGATATGGAGCTTGATTATACCCTGCTGGATTCGGGTTGTTGCGGCATGGCCGGGGCCTTTGGTTTTGAGGAAGGCGAACACTACGATGTTTCAATCAAAGCCGGAGAGCGGGTGCTGCTACCGGCGGTTCGCCAGGCCGAAAAGGCTACTTTAATAGTGGCCGATGGCTTTAGTTGTCGGGAACAAATTAAGCAAGGCACCGACCGCGAAGCTCTGCACCTGGCGGAGGTGCTGAAATTGGCCCTGGAGGCAAAGAAAGACTCTAAAGCTACTGGAGAAGGAGAAGATTTTCCTGAACGGAAGTTGTCTCTGAAGGGCAAAGGCCGCGGCAAAGTGAAAAGCTTACTTTCAAAACTGGGGCCTGGTTTCCTGCTAAACGGCACTTTAACCTTGCTTATTAAGACCGGTCTTCTGGCAGGATTGGCCCGGAAAGGAACCCAAAATGAAGACTAAAGAATTGAATGCCGGATCATCCGGCCAGAAGACTTACGTCCTAATATTCGATAGCGGTGATGAATTTACAGCCGGGATATTTGACTTTGCTTCCCAGAAGGACTTAAAAGCCAGTCATTTTACAGCGATAGGCGGTTTTCAATCGGTTACGCTGGGTTATTTTGACATCGAAACAAAGACTTACCAGCACATCCCCATCAATGAACAGGTAGAAGTCCTTTCGCTGATAGGCGATATTGCCCTTAACCAAAGCGGAAAGCCTCAAGTTCATGCTCACGTGGTAGTTGGAAAACGGGACGGCACTGCCTGGGGCGGCCACATTATTAAAGCCCAGGTACGCCCAACCCTGGAAGTGGTCCTTACCGAAACACCGGCTGAGCTAGAACGAAAAACAGACCCAAATACCGGCCTGGCATTAATCAATGTTTAACAGGTTGGGTTCTCTTAAAAAGAGTTTTGGCTAGTTGGTCTGGCCCGGCCTTTTACAAGGAGGGAAAGCTATGGCGGGAATAAACCCGGCTAACAACGACCGGTCAAAAAGTAACAGGCACAAAGAAAATGAGAAGAATAATCGCGCCGGTTCCAACATAATAACGAGCCTGAAACTAAAAATGGGAAACCCGGTTCGGAGGGAAATACAGAAAAGGAGGGCGAAAAGGGCAACAAAGCCTTTATCTATGTGATTGCAGCCCTGGCGGCCCTTAACGGGCTACTGTTCGGCTTCGATACCGGGGTTATCTCGGGGCCTTGCTCTATATCAAACAGGACTTTAACCTGGGTTCCAATATGCAGGAGGTAGTTACCAGCGCTGTTTTAGTAGGCGCGATGATTGGCGCGGCCCTAAGCGGCTTTCTGACAGACAAACTTGGGCGCCGAGTAACCATAATCGTGACGGCGGTAGTGTTTGTCGTCGGTTCAGCCAGTTCGGCCCTGGCCCCATTTTTACGGTGGCTGATTGGCAGCCGGGTAATTGTCGGCCTGGGTTTGGGGGTAGCTTCCTATATCGGCCCCTCTATATTTCTGAAATTGCCCCACCCCGGCTGCGGGGTTCGATGGTTTCCTACAACCAGTTAGCCGTAACGGTCGGTATTGTGGTGGCTTACCTGGTAGACCTGACTTTCTCCGGCTTCGGCCAGGGGGCCAAGCGCCGGATGTTTTCCGTGCATGTTATACCTGCCACTATACTCGGCGTCGGAATGTTTTTTGTGCCAAATAGCCCGCATTTTCTGGTGGTGCAGGGCAAAGAAGATGAAGCCCGGCAGGTGCGGGTCAACGCATTTTTTGGACAATATTTCGGGGTCTCCCGAACATTGGTTGCTCCGGTTACTTAATTTGGAAAGCGGCCTCAATGATGGCCTGGCTCTCCCGGTGATTGTCCCTTTACTGGCTTTAATAAGCGCCGATAATCCTGATTTACTAAAGGTGTTAGGTGACGTGGGATTAGGTATCGGACTGGGAGTTGTTGTCCCGGCCTTAGCCATCTGGCTAATGCAACCAGGTTTTCTGAAGACGGTCAGTATCTACCAGTCTTTAATCGGGTTTGCTATCGGTTTACTGGTCCTTTCACTTAGTTCCCTGGTGGGAGCCAATCAATTTCTGGCGGCTTTTACCGCCGGGATTACTATCGCCAGGCTCAATCCCCAGGTGAAAGAGCAATTTCACCGGTTCGGCGAAGCCATAACCGAACTCTTAAAGCTGCTCGCGCTGCTCATCTTCGGGGCAATATTAGGCCCAGGTCTGTTTACCGGAGTCGGCCCCGGCGGCTATTTATTTGGGGTACTGGTGCTGGTGCTCGTGCGCCCGGTCGCCCTAGGAATTGCTTTGCTGGGAACCCGGCTAAGCTGGCAGGAATGGCTCGCCGGGGGTTGGTTTGGGCCAAAAGGATTTTCTCGGTATTTTATGCTTTGTTAGTCTGGGAGGCAGGCATATCCGGCGGTTCGGAAATCTTTGACCTGGCGGCAGTGATCGTAACCGCTTCTATTATTGCCCATTCTTCAACCGACCTGGTGGTTGTGCGCTGGTTTAAAAGTCAAAACGAAATACGCCACCAGTCTGCCGGGTCAACCGGCTCTACCAATGTGGAAGGAAAACAGGCCGGGTGAGCCGGCCCTCAGTTAAATTATCGGCAAAAAAAGAGATAAAGAAAGAAAAAAATGAAGCAGGATTATCTGAAAAAAGGCATATTTCTAACTTTAGGCGGCGTGTTGGTCTTATTAGGTTGCCTTTTACTCTGGAACATTCGCAGCATTCTGTTTCTTATTTTCATCAGCCTTCTTCTGGCTTCAGGTATCCGGCCGGTTGTAAACTGGCTGCATAAAGGCCCGCTCAATCGCAGTTTCGCTATTCTAATTGTTTACACGCTAATCTTCGCGATTTTGGCTTTGATATTTTATTTAACCTTACCGCCGTTAATAAATGAAGCCACCAACCTCATTGATACTTTTAGCAGCCAGGCATCAACCGAGGAGGCCATTCGCAACATAAACAACCAGGTGTTAAAAAATGGGGCGATGTGGGTTTACCAGAATATCGGCAACCTGGCCCAACAGTTTATCCAGGTAAACCAGGCCCTCAATTTGGGCTTTTCAATCTTCAGCGGGCTGTTCGCCGGGCTGACTGTATTCGTGGTAACGTACTACTGGTTGACTGAACGCGAGAAAGTTTATCCCCTGTTTCTTTCCTTCATTGCCCCGGCCAGGCAAGATAAAGCCCGCGAGGTCTGGGAGGGCATTGAAGATAAATTGGGAGCCTGGGTGCGCGGGGAACTATTGATGATGCTATTTATCGGTGCCTTAGCCGGGCTGGGCTATGTCATAATAGGGGTAAAATATGCCCTGGCCCTGGCGGTCTTTGCGGGTCTGACCGAACTTATTCCTTTAGTT
>CADDZM010000460.1 GCA_902812345.1 Chloroflexota bacterium
TTGCCCTTGCGGTTGTTCTTTGCCTCGCGATGTAGCTGCCGCTAAAGTGATATTGAGTCGTGGACTAGCGACTCTGCGTAACCAACCGCTAGAAGCCGTCTGCTTTAGCTGACGGAGTAGTCACAAAAGCTTCCGGAAAAGCTTTAGAGTGCCAGGGCATGAGCAGGTCAGGGTGTCTGGCTGACAGGGTCAGGGCTGCCCGCAAGTAGGTCGGAATACAATGTAGCCACCTTCCCATAGGCCACCCGGTAATCATAGCGTTCAAGGGCCAACTTGCGGCCAGCCTGGGCTAGCCGGGATCCGGGTCCATCGGGCTGGAGAAGCCGCAAAACAGCCTCGGCAAAGGCCTGGGGCGTATCCGCCAGCAAAGCCGTCCGGTCGTCCTCGAGCGCGATACCTTCCGCGCCTACCGCAGTCGAAACAATCGGTAAAGCCAGGGCCAGGGCTTCCAGGATTTTTACCCGCATACCCCCACCGGATAAAAGCGGTACGACAAGACCGGCACTGTCGGCCAGGACCGGCCTTAAATCAGCTACATAACCGGTTATTTTGATGGCCGGGTTCTTCTCGGCCATGGCATAAAGCGCGGGAGGTGGTTTTGGCCCGATAATGGTGTAGGTAGCCCGGGGTTCCCGTTCGAGAATTAAAGGGAAAACATCCTCACCAAACCAGAGCGCCCCTTCCATGTTAGGCGGGTAGAACATCGTACCGAGGCTTACCAAATTGAGCGAGCCGTGTTTTAATTCTAGCGGCGCCGTCCCTTCCGCATCCACACCTATCGGGACTACGGTACAGGACCGCCCCAGGGCCGCTTCATCCTGGGAAGTAACCGCCAGGACCGCGTCAAATTGGCGGCAGACCTGGCGTTCGTAATGGCGCAATTTGAAAGTTTCAAAAGCCAGAAAAGCCCGCTTTAGCTGATTTTTCTCGCCGCGCCGCAATCTATCAGTGATGGTCCAGACCGCATTATGCTCATCAAGCACCCGAACGACTTCCGGGGCTGCCAGGGCAAACTGGGCCATATTTAGCTGGTCGGCGTGGACAGCCCTGAACCGGCCGGGGCGGGATAAATCCTCGACCAGCTTGCCAAGGGCGGCGGAGCGGTCCCGCACCATCAAAAAAGGCTCCCGGCTTACCAGGCGCCGCAGCAGCGCCAGCACATCCCGCTTGCGGGTGCGGCGCAGCATGACAGTATGGACTTCCCGGCAATATTTAAGCAGTTCCTGGCAATGTTCGGTGGTGTTGTCCGGCCGGATAAAGGACACCAGGGTAATCGAAAAAGTGTTAGAGAGGTGCTTTATTAAATTAAAGGTCTTTATCTTGGGTCCGGCGTCCGGCGGAAAAGGCAGGACCTGTGTTAAAAACAAAAGTTCCGGCTTACCGCCGGGCTGTTCCCGGCCGGCAGCTTCTTTAACCGGGAAAAAGGACTGGACCGGCTCGGACTGGCTAAGCATAACAGGCTATTTATCCTATCGGTTAGCTAAAATAAATTCAACCGCATCCAGCAGGTCAGCCTTGACCGGGAGGCGCAGCGAAACGCTCGGCCCAAACTTTAAGGCCAGCCGGCTCACGGAAGCGCTGCCGGGCTGTAAACCCTGCAATTCTTCGGCAGCCATCTGGCCGCGCCCGGTTTGCACCAGGATAGGTTTGCAGCCCGCCGCCAACCCTGCTTCCAGGTCGGTTAAATGGTCGCCAATAAACCAGCTATCACCAAGCTTTATTTGAAAGCGGGAAGCGGCTTCGAGAAGCAAACCCGGCCGGGGCTTGCGGCAGTCACAATTGGCTTCGGGGCGGTGCGGGCAGTAATAGACCGCGGTTACCTGACCGCCGGCCATTTCAATTTCGTTTGCCATCTGCCGGTGCAACTGGTCGAGTTGGGCCACGGTCAGTAAGCCCCGTTCGATAGTGGCCTGGTTGGTCACCACAACTACCTGGTACCCGGCTTGCTTGAGCAAAGCCAGCGCTTTCTTCGAACCCTCGATAAACTGAAATTCGCTCCAGTTTAGCACGTGTTCTTTACGATTTTGATTTATAACGCCGTCCCGGTCGATAAAAATCGTAGGCCGCGTCTGAACCTGTCCGGGCGCTGGCACCTCCGGGCTTACCGGCACAAACAGGCCGGGAAGTAAGGGGGCAGACACAGTCGTGAAAGAAGTGAGATTTATTTCTGTAATACTCATAGGACACCCCGTAGGCTAAGAAAATGCTTATTCGTGTTGTTCCGCTTGATTCAAAATGGTGCTGATGGGTTTGGGATAGAGTTTATAAATAAATGTTTCGCAAACCCTTTTTAAACCCAATTCACGTAGACGGCTTATGCCGGACTTTCGCTTGAAATAATTAAATTGTGTTTATTTTCATGTTGGCGGTGCCTTTTCAGGGTCAAAGCGACAGCCGGGTGTTATGGTTAATTAACGGCCTGGACCAGGGCAGGAGGCTGGATCGCATCCCGCTCGCGCAGGGTGGTTCGTAGCGTAACGGCGATGGTATGGTTCAGGGCCAGGTGAGCGTCTTCGACCTGCTCTATATTTGAAGCAGGTATAACTATGCTGTGGTCAACCATTGCTTTAAGCTTACCGCCCTGAAAACCGATAAAACCAACAGTCGTAATGCCGAGGCGTTTGGCGGCTTCAACGGCGTTCAGCACGTTTGGTGAGTTTCCACTTCCGCTTATTACAATCAATAAATCCCCGGCCTGCCCCAGACCTTCCAACTGCCCCGCAAAACAATTGTCATAACTGGTATCGTTGGCCCAGGCCGTTAACTGAGGCAAAGCATCGTTAAGGGCAATCGTGCGTAAAATAGGGTGGCCGGACACGCGGGAACCCTTACCAAGGTCACAGGCCATATGGCTGGCGGTGGAGGCGCTGCCGCCATTACCGCAGATGAAAATCAGGCGGTGATTTTCACCGGCTTTAATCAGCAGGTCCACAACCCGGGCTACTTCCTGCGGCTCAATGCTGTTAATAGCCGCCCTTAAGCCGGACAGGTATTCGTCAATATGGTGAGTAGAATACTCGCCAGGGGCGGCTACCGAGCCGGAGAGTGGCTGAGAAGCGTCTTGTGTCAGAAGCGGGTCAGCAGAGGTTATATTGTTGTTATATACTCTGCCATTATTACCATTAGTCATAGGTGGGCTACCTCAAAAATTCTAACGGGTTAAAAGGTTTTATTAAAGTTTAGCGCTTTAAGCCGCAAAATCCGCCCCTGAGAGGCACGGAGCAGCCGGATGGAGTAAGATAACTCCCTACAGTACAGCGCAAACTTAGTATCTATCTCAAGCCACATTTCTTCTGACAATACCTTTTCACAACCGCAAAGCTGTCTAAAACAGGGCTGCCGTTTGTGTTCATATTGTAAGAATAAAACGTGAGAACACCGTGAATGTTCTTACAGAAAGCTATGAAATTTTTTAAATGGTTACTCAGTGTTAGTTATGAGCTTTTATCAGCCAAGTTCCCACTTAAAAGAGGTCTTAGTTTTAACATCTCAGGCCGGGCCGGGCCGGTAGCTGCAACCGCTATCTCCCGCCGGAGCGAGAGGCGACCGCCCCCTAACCGGCAGACCCTGAGAAGGTCATACCGGTTAAGGTTATAGTTGTGTTAGTTATTAGCCGGGCACCTGCGCCAGGTTGGAGCTAACTAACTGGCTGCAGGTTTTCTTTCCAGAAAGCCACCACCCCGGCCAGGCCCTCCGCCAGGTTCACGGTGGGTTGCCAGCCCAGGGCATCTTTAACCCTGGAGCAATCAAAATAAGCCTGGTAGATATCGCCGGGACGCTTGGGCTGGCGCAATATCGGGACTTCCCGGCCAATAATGGCGCTCAAGCGCTGGTATAACTCGTTAACGGAGGTGCCTTTACCGCTTGCCAGGCAGAAAATCTCGTTATCGCCGCCGCTAAGGGCCAGCAAATTAGCCCGGGCCACGTCGGTCACATACAGGTAATCTTTCTGCTGCTTGCCATCCCAATCAATGCGGACTTCCCGCCCGTCCAGGATGCGTTTGGTAAAGATTGCGATTACCCCGGCCTCGCCGTTTGGATCCTGGCGCGGGCCGTAAATATTGCCGTAGCGGAAAGCGGTATAGTTCAAGCCCCTGGCGTTGTGGTAATAACGCAAG
>CADDZM010000461.1 GCA_902812345.1 Chloroflexota bacterium
TTTCTGAGCGATGCCAGCCGGGATCTTGAGGGTCATAGTGCCTCCAGCGTGCACCAGCGTTTCAGTGATGACCTGCCCACTCCAAGTGTCCCAATACTCTACCGTGTAGGTTTTGGCCGGCATCCCGTCAAACGACACGCTCGCCCCACTCACGTTCGAGCCTCCGTTCGGTGTCGTGAAGGTGTAGTTGCGGTCATAGAGCCAGAAGTACGCTCCCCCGTTTGTCGTGTCCTTCTGCCCCCAGCCGAAGATGTTGGTGGGCACCTTCAAGGCGATGTCTTTGTACTTGCCGTTGTTGAGGGGGATCTGCCTGTTGACCGCGCTGCCAGCCCCACCCTGCATGAAGTTCGAGTAGGTCTTGAAGATCGGGAACAGGTTGTACTTGCTGATGCTGCTGGTCCACCAGTACAAGGAGTACTGGGAAGCGCCGGCGTTGACCTGGCCCCACAGCCACTGGTGCAGCCAGACCCCTTTGGTGTCGGTGTCGTTGTTGCCCATCTCCACCCCATTGTTCACGACCCCAGCCTCACCCATTATTAGCGGCTTGCTCTGGGTGCCGTTAAACTCAGTGCCCGCGCTCATCGAGTGGGCAAACGAGTAGACCGCGCTGTCGTTGGAGATATTGACCCCGGTAATCGGGTCGGTGTTGTTGTTAAAGAAGGTCAGCCAGCTGGTCGAGCCGCTGTAAGCGTGAGCATCGGCATACTCGACATCCGGGAAGGCGCTGTTGGACCAGAACTGGCTGGCGGGCAGGCTGTGCCAGAAGGAGGTCGAGCCCATGTGGTGGTTGGGGTCGTTGGTCTGAAAGAATTTGGCAAAAGCCTCGGCCACGTTGTAATGGTTGGTGTTCCAGGGGTCGCCTTCGTTCAAGAGTTCCCAGGACTGGATCGAGGTGGAGTAGCCCCAGCGGGCGGTCAGGTAGCGCCAGTAGTACTCCTGCAAGCGGCGCATCTCGGTGTTGTCGGCGGCATAAAAGTTATTGTTGTCACCGGAGGTGACCCCGTTTTTTAGGATGGTGCCGTCAGCGTTGAGATGACCGAAGACGAAGTCGTTCTTCTCCAGGACGACCGGCTTGATATAGATCTTGTCCTTCTCAGCCTGTTGTACGATGGCATCGATCCTTTCGGCGGCGCTGTCCGAGTAGTAGAACTGCATAGCGGCTTTGCCCTTGTTCATGACTTCAGGACCGAACTGGCCGTTACCGAGGCTCTCTTTAAGTGAGACCTCGTCGATGTAGACCGCCCCGGCCGAAGCATTCTCAAAAGCCAGGTAGAGGTTGTTGAGGAAGTACTGATTAGAGGAGGTGGTGAAGGTCACCTTGAACTCCTGCCAGGTGTTGTTGGAGGAGGTCACCCGCGGCAAGAGGTAGGTAGCGTTGTCAGGAGTGGCGCAGCTTTTGTCGAGCCAGGAGCCGGACTTAACAGCAAAGCCGAATCTGGAGGAGGAGCCTGCCAGGCCGCTGAGTTTAGCTCTTACCATGAGCTGGTAGGTCTTGCCAGGCAGAACGGGAGCGTTGTCGAACCAGCCCTGGAAGAGGCAGGGGTTGGAAGGATCAAGCTTCATGGAGAACTGGGAGCCGGAGTAAGCGTCATCGTAGGACATGCCGTTGCCGGGGATATAGCTGTCATAGCCCTGGAAGTTGGAGTTCCATGGGGACCAGGCCGAGCCGTAGAGCGAGAGGTCACTGAACCAGGTGCGCAGGAAAGAGCCACCGTTGGCGCTGAGGTTGTCCATATAGGAAGAAAGCTGGCTGATGCGGTCCTTAGGCGCAGTCCAGGCCGTGTTGGTGCCTATGCCGATGAAAGGAGTACCATCGGAGAACTGGAAGTAGCGAGGGTCATCCTGGTCGGTGAGGATAAAGCCGTGATTGCCGGGGGCAGGCGGGTTAGCGACAAAGGAGAGGTCGCCTGAAGCCGGGAAGAAGCGGGTGCCGGAAGCATCGACAATCCTGATTTTGTAGCGGTAGGTGGCGGCTTTGGCAGGGGAAAAGCGGATCTTCCATAGCTTATCGCCGATAGGGTAGAGATGCTCGGTATTGTTGATGATCGAGCGGTCGAAATCCTGATAGACAAAAGCAGGCTGGGTGGCGGCAGAAGCCCAGTTATCGGCAGAAAAGAGAGCGTCAACGGTAATACCCTGAGCGGCGGGGACACCGGCGGGAGGGTTGGGATCGTAAGGGAACTGCCAGTTTGTAGCGTTAGTGTCAGGGATCTTGAAAGTCAGTTCGAACTTATCGTAGGTATTGACGCTGTTGCTACTCGCGATCAGGTCCGTGACGACCGTCCCGGCGTTCGAAATCGGCCCGCTAGGCGGGGTGGTGGTAGGAACAGGCGTCGTGGTCGGCGGAACCGGGGTAGCCGTAGCAGTTGCGGTCGGCGACGGAGTAGCAGTCTTGACCGGGGTCGTGGTCGGAGCTACTGTAGTCGTCGGAGGCGGCGTGGCGGTCTTGGCTGGCGTGGTGGTAGAAGCCGGGGTCGTGGTCGGCGCGGCGGTAGGAGCCGACTTGGAAGTATTGCTGGTAGTAGTGGTAAAAAGTGCGGTTTGCGGAATAATTTGCTTGGCTAACGAAGACCCCTGCCAGTAGAGTTTGGCGGTAGCATCAACGTAACCCTGATAGAATTCTACCTTGACGTTATAGAGCGTATTTTTGGTCAGGGAAAGAGTGCCGCAGTTTTCGGTAGGGCTATGTTCGACCCAGTTATTAACCAGTTGTTTGTCAGCGACCCACATGCGGATGCCGTCATCGGATAAGGTGCAGAAGGTGAAGCTGCCGGCAGCTGGCGCTTTAACCTGGCCAGTCCAGCGGGTGGAAAAGTTGTTAGCCGGCAGGCCGTTACCGGGCGCGGTGCCCTTCAGGTTCAGGTTTACGCCGGCATCGACTCTTTCCAACGTTGGCGTGCCGGTCAGGTTGCGGTTGGCAAAGTAGCTGCCGGTTAAACCGGCGACGGTGTTAGTCCGTGTCGCGAGCGGACCCCGGCTGTCGGCCAAGGCGCTGTTGGTATCGCTCTGGGTGCTGTTGCTGACACCTGGCGTAACAGGAAAGTTGCTGGCAGCATCTACGCTCTGGACCGTTATGGAAAAAAATATAGCGATTATTGCTAAAATGGAAAGAAAAATATAACTTTTGTGCATACAGAACTCCTGCTTGGACTCAACTAGGTCAACCTCCTTCGCAATTTTTAACTTTAACCCAGGCCGTTCGAAACAGGCTTATTTTTTTGGCGCAGGAAATAAAGCCGCTATTGCAAAGGAAACTTACGACTTAAATCAAGGGTAAAGATAGGAGTTAAGGTATGGGATTGATACGGAATGCTTTAGAGATGATTTAGCCAGAACTGGACGTTCTAACTAACCCCAGAAAAAGGAAAAAATAAATAATTGCTTCCATTACCGTACTTGTAACCAAACCTCCCTCGAGTAGCCAGCTGTTTTAAGATTAGTGGTGAGCTGTACCTGTTGCAACACTACCACTCTGCCACATCTAGTTTGGAGTAGTCTATTAATAAACAACTCAACCAACTACTACGGACCTAACGTCCTATTAACCCCTCTGCATTACCGGATAATTAAGAATAATTGGTAAGCATTTAAAAATAGGTCAATACAGAGCAACTGATTAAATATTAAAGGTTTTAGCTCAATTTTGATAGAGGAAATTAGTCCTAAACAATAATAGGAGGAAAGCAGGCCCGGTCCTAGAGGAAAAAATAGTACTCGTTGCGGGCTGGTACTACTGGCAGGGTTATGAAAGTACCGCTTAATTTCAACGGTAACGGTACTGATGGTCTATCGCCCGGTTTCTCGGGCGATTAGGAGGTTTAACGAAGCAGTTTTATCAAATTATTTTGGCTATTGCAATTAGGAATTTTATTTTAAGAGGCAAAGCCGCCGTCCGCCGGGTAAATTTTTACCGCCACGTCTTTTTCCCCGATCCCGGCCGGGACCGTCAGGGTCAGGGTAGTACCGGTGACCTCTTTGGTTTGAGTGACTAGCTGACCGGTCCAGGTATTCCACCATTCCACCACGTAGTTCTTCTCGGGTAAATCGTCAAAGGATACGGTCCGGCCGGCCACACTGCTACCGCCGTTAAGGTTGGTCAGGTTGTACCGGCTATCGTA
>CADDZM010000462.1 GCA_902812345.1 Chloroflexota bacterium
ACTAAAAGCAGGTAAAAAATGCTTCAAGGGAACCGTCAAAGGGGAAAGCCCTGGACTGCATAAGGCCCAAAGCTTCCTGGGTTGCTCCTGAGATTTTTGCGATTATCTCTAGAGGCAAGGCGTATTGTTCCGTCATGGCCGCATAGTCATCTACATCGAGCAGTTTTATTTCTTCGCCGGTGTACCAGGAAATATCCAGTTCAAGGTCGGTATAGCTGAGACTGGCAGTCTCGCGCTCGAACGGCAGAGAAAGATTGACATAGTAGCCCTGAAAAGCTCCTCCGGGCTGCCAGAACATCTCCACATTGTAAAATTTTTCCGGCCAGAACACGTGCATAATATGGCGGTGTCCCGTGAAAGTGCGGTTTTCTTTAAAAGAATAAAAGTCACTGCCAACCGGGATATGGGTCAGGAGGAAATCCGGCCCTTCTCGAAGAAGTCGGGCCGGAATAGCGAGGTGCGGGCGGCGTGGATACTTAAAAATATGCAGGGTAAAAGGATGACTTTCCAAATGTTTAGACCAGGAAGGCCGGGAAATCCCTGACAAAGACAAACTGGTTGAGGCCGTTTAGCTGTTTCCAGTTGAGTTTGAATACCAGGATGTTGCCTTTAACCTCGCTCGAAACGACATCCCAATAACGGTTGTAGGGTAATTTGCTTCGCAGGCTGGTGCCGGTTTTGAGGCGGGCCTCCAGGATTGGTTGAGCGGCTCTGGCGCTGGCAGGGTCCGTGTAATAATTGGCAACCAGGTAAGTTTTAGCCCCGGCAGCGTCCTGGTAGAAAGCGTAGCCCCCCATGAGCGGCGGCGGTACTGACTCCGTGGCCTGGAAAGTAGCTTTTACATTCGCTATGGCAGTCGCGTTCGGCGAAATGTTAATAATATCCGGCAGGTTGGGCGAAATCAGCGAAGTACCCATATAGAATGAGATTGGATCACCAAAGGTATCCAGCAATCCTTTGACGGCAGGATTATTGGTGAGCGGGTTTTTACTGGGAAGTTCGCCAGCGACCGCGGCGGCGGCGGTCGGAGGTTTTCCAAGAATAAGTAACTTCTGAGCGGGGACCGTGATCAAAGAGAGCTGGCCTAAATAAATCTGCTGTAACGGTTGGGTCAAATCCAACATATCGAAAGTGTAAGAGGTGTTTGAACCGACCGCGCCTTTAGTCGCCCCGCCGGCGGTCCAGGCTTTATCAATGGCGGTGGTATCGAAATTACCCTGGGCCAGCGAGATAATATTAGGCACAATACCGGCCTGGGCATCGTAATCGGCTTGAAAAAGGTCGAAACCAGCCTTTTCGCGCAGTTCATTTAAATATTCGATTCGAAAAATATCGGCCGGGTTCAGGATACGGCTACCGTTGTTAAATCTGGCGAAGGCATCCTTGTCCTGCGAAAGGCTTTGAAAGGTGGCGTCCGCCGGAATATTATTCAGCTTGCGGAAGGCCACGTAATTGTCAAAGCTTATATTCTGGAGATAACCGGGCGTGTTGGGAATATTCGCCAGTAATTCGGCGGCTTTCCCGCTGGCAGGTTGGCCGGAGCCGGCCGTACCAGGTGTGGTTGTAACCCCAGGCGCGGCAGCGGCGCTTGTAGTACCGCCGGGCGTGGCAGCGGCAGTTTTTGGGGCGGCGGTAGAAGTTGAGGATGCCACCGTTGTGGTTGGAGCCACCGTTGTAGAGACGGCGGAAGTTGTTACCGCAGTTGTGGCAGCCGTTGTAGTCGAGGCTACCGAGGTAGCCGCTGTAGTGGGCGTGGAAACAGGCGCAGTGGTGCTATCGCCGCAGGCCGCCAGGAACAGGCCGCCGGCCAGGGCCAGGACGCCAAAAAGATGTCTTAAAGTCTTGGCTGTGGGCAAATTTCTTTTCCTTTCAATCTGTCGCTTTATGATTCTTTTGCCTACTCCTTATAGCTCTTTTAGCCTTTTTTCTGTATGAAGCAGGACACATTAGCCCACTTCAGTTTCGCTTTCCTGGCGGCCCGATCTGCTTTTCTGGGCGGCCTGGCGGGCCTGGCGGCGCTGGACCCGGCTGTGAATTTCTTCGTTCTGGAGCAGGTTTTCCTTCAAAGCCAGTTCCGTTTCGAAGGCGACAAAATGCTCAATCCGGCGTAGGGTTTCGTCCTGGCCGCGCAACTCTTCGGGCAACCGCAAAATCATCTCGTTCTGGGTAAAGACGACCCCTTCCTGGACCGGGGCAATCCCGAGGGCTTCCTCCAGGGTTATTACATCAACCAGCAAGTCAAATAACATACCGGGGCGCACGCCTAAAATTTCGGCAAGCCGTTTTAACATGGTTGTGGAAGGCTGGGCATAACCCCCTTCCAGGTTGTTGAGCGAACCGGCCCCGACCTGAAAACGGTCCTCGAAAGCGGGACGGGTCAAATTCATAGCCTCGCGCTGCTGCCGAATATATCTACCTAAACTTTTTGCGCTCATTAACGACATCTCCCATTTTACATAATTTTTATGTACGTTCTTATGGTGCTTTTTACCTATTGATTGTACACCAGAAGTATGCAATAATAAAATAGAAAATCTGTTCTAATTCAGGGCTGTAAAAGGGGCAAAATATTATGAGCAAAATTACTTCCAGGGGTAGCGGGCGAGCTTTTTACCGGGACGGTCTTAAAAAGGTTTCCCCAGATGTCGACCCGAATTACCGGCAGATTGCAGAGGGCATTTTAAAGTTTGTCCGTAACTACTGGCTGGAGAATGGCTACAGCCCGTCTATGGACGATATTGCCAACGAGTGCGGCTACCACCGCACCTCGGCCTACTACTGGGTCCACCGCATGCGCGAGAAAGGCGACCTGCTTTTTGAGGACAAAGTGGCCCGCTCTATCCGCCTGCCCGGTCAGACCGTCAATTTCCCGGATAGAAATAAGGTATCATAAGTAAGCCGGTTATTTTACCGGCTGAATTTCGGAAATTGCTAAACCGGGACAAAAGTGAGGCCAGGTATGGATGTGGAAATAGGGAAGCCGCTTGATGCGGTAGTTATAGGAGCTATCGGGGTTGATACAAACGTCTTTCTCGGCAAAGATGAGGTTGATTTTACGGTCGAGGCGAATTTCTCGCAGAACCTGGACTATGTCGGCGGGGCCGGGGGCTACGGCTGCCGGGGTTTTGCCCAACTCGGCTACCAGACCGGCTTTATCGGCGCGATTGGCGGCGACCATAACGGCGCATTCATCGCGGAAGAACTACAGCGCGATAATATCGAAACCCTGTTCTTTATTGACCCCAAAGGCAGCCGCCGCAGCGTCAATATTATGTATAAGGACGGCCGCCGCAAGAATTTCTATGACGGCAAGGGTTCGTTGGACCTGCAACCCGACCTCGAACGGGGCCGGGAGTTTTTGAAAAGGTGCCGGGTTGGGGCGGTCGTCCATTTCAGCATCGAAAATTGGGCCAGGGAGCTTGGCCTGACCATTTCGTGCGACCTGCAAGACCTCGTTTCCATCGAGGACAGCTACCGCCAGGACTTTATAAAAGCCGCCGACATTCTCTTTTTTCGGCGGCCAACTTTGCCGACCCTACCCCTTTGATTGAAAAGCTGCTGGCGGAGAAGCCGGCCCGGGTTATCGTCGTGGGGATGGGCCGCCGGGGTTGCGTCCTGGCTACCGGGGAAGGCAGCCGTTTTTTCGAGCCGGTCCAGCTTGATGAGCCGGTGATAGACACCAACGGGGCCGGGGACGGCCTCGCGGTCGGGGTTCTGAGCAGCCGTTACCTCGAACAGGGCTACAACCTGGAAGACGCGGTCTTGCGGGGCCAGCTTGTCGCCCGCTACACCTGCACTCAGAAGGCTTCTTCGAGCAGTTTGATTACCCGCGCTCAGCTTGAAGACCTCTATGCCTGGAAAAAGCAGGGGACTAAATAAGTCACCGAAAGCTTAGTAGTCTGTCAACAAAGACTTGTAATGATTAACCTGAAATGTAGGCACAACCTTACCTGTAGAAACTTGCTTGACAGACTACTTAGTACAGCTACCCGCAAATAGGGTGTGGAAATCAAGAAACCAAAGCATACTGCCAGTTACCCCTGCTTTGTCTAATGTTTAACCCCTCTCGAAGGCTAATTACTGGCTGAAGGCTGTAATCTTC
>CADDZM010000463.1 GCA_902812345.1 Chloroflexota bacterium
AAAGCAGAATTTATGATTGTATTTCTCCTTAAAGATTTAGTG
This sequence comes from Chloroflexota bacterium, assembly GCA_902812345.1. Taxonomy (GTDB): domain Bacteria; phylum Chloroflexota; class Chloroflexia; order Chloroheliales; family Chloroheliaceae; genus 54-19. The sequence continues at coordinate 43 of CADDZM010000463.1, forward strand.
AGGGAAGTTTTTTTCCTTTCTTACATCTTATATACGAAGGAGGGTTACAATTTCAGCAAAAGTGAGCCAGAACCACTTTTACACGTATCCTGTTCCATGGTGTACTTCGTGCAAAACCCTACCTGCAAGGCTAAGAATTCTAGAAATGTAGTAAATAACAGGGCTGGTGGCCCGACGGCGGGTTAGCCAGGCACCTTTTTGTTTGGTTGTACCAGGAGCCAGCGGGCCGCTCCTGAAACCAGGGCCAGGTTGAAGACAAGGTTGCCATAGGCCTGCTGCCGCTGCTGGCGAACCAGGCAGGCGGCATTATAGAAGTGGCGTCCTAAATCTACCAGCAGACATCTAAGCATATAAGGATCTTTAAGGCTCAGGTGCTTGGCATAGCAGGCTCCCCGGCCAACCCCATAATTCCAGCGCATCTTTAAAAACTGATCGGCCGGGCGCCAGGCCAGGTGATAAAGTACGGCCTGTGGCTCATACATAATCCGGTAACCCGCTTCCAGCAACCGATAGCTAAGGTCGTTATCTTCCGAGGATGGAAAGGCTGAACCGGCTCCGAGATATTCATCAAAATAACCGACTTCATCAAAGGCCGCACGGTACAGGGCCAGGTTACCTCCTGCCAGCACCCCCTTACCTACCCGACCCTGATAGACCTGGGGTAGGGTATCAAGTTTAACTGATGGTGCAAAGCCGCCTGCAACATTTGTTTCCCCGGCCAGGACCTGGCCGGTTACAACAGTACGCGGGCCATGCTCCGCTAGAGGTCGGGTAATATTTTCCAGCCAATCAGGTGCGACCACTATATCATCATCAGTAAACACCACAATAGGCTGTGTGGCGGCAGCAATCCCTTCATTGCGTCCCCGGCTCAGCCCTACCGAGTTGGTCCACAGATACCGAATTTCGCATTCGAGGACGGCCTGCAGGGCCGGCAGAGTGGGATGCTCCACTTCACTTTGGTCCACAATTATTATTTCCGCCGGGAGTTGCTTTCCTTGCAAGACGGAAACAACCACCTGAGTTAGCATTTCCGGTCGATTACGGGAAGAAATAATCACCGAACTGTTAGACCTATCGATAGGACTGGAAGAGTTTGCGCCCTGGTCGGATAGCATGGGTGTGGTCCTCCTTATTTGCCGAAAAAGTCGTGCAACCTTTTTTCAAAAGCCCGGCCTGACCAATCATGAATGTTCAATCGGGGCAGGGAGAAAGGTGAGGCGGAAGGAATTACTGGAATAGGTACGGTCGTGAAAGCCGCCTCATAGCCAGCTTGTGCGGCCGCCTGGTACGAGCTTTTATTGCCATCCCCAAAGGGATAAGCCATGGCCCTGATTGGTTGGCCCAGCCAGTCTTCCAGGATACGCTTGCCCTCGGCAAATTCTTCTACCTGTTCTTCCACACTCAGTATTTTCAGGGTGGTGTGGGTGTTGGTGTGGGCTCCGATGTTCACTCCGGGCAGGCTTGCGAACTCTTTTAATTCCGTTAGAGTCATGGGACGACACTGCTCAAAGTTTTCTCCTGCGGGGGCTGTCAAAGCCCAGGTGCGAAGAGCCTCCATGTGTTGGCGGCGTTCCGCTGCCCCTGGCAGGTGCTTGAGCAACTCATAGGTCTGAGAGTAATTCTCTCGGCGTTGCTTTTCGGTTGTGGCCGGTGCCAAAGAGTGCTGTTTGCCCTCCACTTCTAACTCCAGGCTGCTTGGGGGTTGGTCAGGTTTGAGCAATAGCTGTTCCAGTTCGTCCCACCAGAAAAGTGAAGGATTATGAATTGCCCCGGCCACCACAAAGACAGTTACAGGTATGTCCAACCGGGCCGCAATAGGATAGGCGGTCGTGAAATTATCCAGGTAGCCATCGTCAAAAGTCACGATTACGGTCTGGTCGGGATATCGACGGTGCGGAAACCGGTCCAGGAATTCGGGCATGGCCATGACGTGATAGTTACGCTGTAGCACCTTTAAGTGTTCTTCAAAATTGGCTGGCGAAACATACAGACCGTAGTGGTCGATCAAACTCTCTCCCACCCGGTGATATAGCAGGACCCCGGCTCTTGGACGTAAACGAGTTGTAATCTCCCGAAACGGCCACTGATAATACAGCAGGCAACGTGCCGCCTTGATAAGTTTTCGCTTCATCAAACTTTGACTCCCCGCACGGTAAGAATAACCGGGAAATATATATCATTGGTTTCGAGCTCTTTGTGGGATAGCTCTTCATAGGCTATACCGGTCAGAAAAGACATGGCCGTTAAGACATTGCCATAAGAGCTGACTGTCACGTTTTCTTTACCAAAAACCTCGCCAAATAAAGTTTTACACGAAGCTGCCGTAAAGCGCCAGTATTCGTTCTCAGGGCCGTACCCTTTAATTATGCGGCTGACCGCCGGAACTGTCAGCAGAAGAACGCCGCCCGGTTTTAAGAGACGATGCGCCTCAACAACAGCCGAATGAAAATCGTAAATAAGATGTAAAGTTTGGGTCAAAATAAAACAGTCAAAAAGCTCGGACGGTACCGAGTCAGCTGCCGCCAGGTCTGCCACTACCGTTGCTAACGGGTTGTTAGCATCTATATCAAGTACATCCCTCTGCGTTACATTCTTACCGAAGCGGTCAGTATATTCACTATCTTTAACTTCAAGTACCCGGCCCTGAATGTCCTTACTATTTTCGGCCAGGAACTTTTCAATGTAATAACGGTCTACCGGGTTTCCACGGTCATAACCCCAGTGCTGGCTGATAGGCTTAGTACACCGCAGGGTACCAAACCAGGCCGGGCGCCTTAACCGGACGAGCCGCTTGTATAGCAGTTCTTGTTGGTCGGGAGTAAGTTTATCTTTAATAAATTTAGAAAGACTTAACTTCATATTTCATTACCGTACAGAAAAGGACTTGAACTGAGGAGGAAGAAAAAGGCTTCACTCATGTTAAACTGGTTTGCCTAAATAAAAATAACCAGGAGGAAAACATGAGCGACAGCCACAGAAGATATAATGCCATAAAAAAAGCCTTGGTGCAATGCCTTGGCAGCCAGCCCCAGGGTCATTTCCAGCAGCATTTGCATACCCTGGCCCTGCTAATCGGGGGTATTATCGGTTCCAGCCATACCCAGTTGCCTGAAATCGCTTCCCACAGCCCCGAAAAAACTAAACTGGAAAGTCGGGCTACCAAATTCAAGCGCTGGTTAAGTAACGAGCGGATTAGCGAAGAGCTTTACTGGCTGCCTTTTGCCAGAGCTTTATTAGGCAAGTTGAGCCAGCATAGAAATGAAATAACTTTGGTTATAGATGGAAGTGTGATGGGGCAAGGCTGTGTCGGATTGGTGGTGGGGGTAGTCTATGCCGGACGGGCGCTACCGGTGGCCTGGTTAGTACGCGAAGGCAAGAAAGGTCATTTCAGCCAGGCCGAACATCTGGCGTTACTGGCTAAAGTTAAGCCGCTGGTGCCGAGCGGGGTACAGGTGGTCTTTCTGGGCGATGGGGAATTTGATGGCACCCTCTTGCAAGAAGAGCTGGGTGAAGCCGGTTGGTCTTATGTGGTGCGCACGGCCAAAAACAGCCTGCTACGCCAGGGCGACAAATGGCTCAATTTTGAGCAGTTGGGGGTAGGGCGAGGCCAATTACGCTTTTTGAGTGAAGTGGGTTTTAGCGCAGAGGGTTATGGCAGTTTGTTAGCAATAGCTTATTGGGATAAGCAATATGAGGAGCCGATCTATCTTATATCTAACCTGAGGAGCGCCGAGCAGGCTTGCGATTATTATAAGCGAAGATGGCGCATTGAGTCATTTTTCTCGGATCAGAAAAGCCGGGGATTTCGTCTGGAAGACAACCACTTAAATCGGCCGGAGCGAATAGAAAGATTGCTGATTGGCTGTGCTATCGCTTACTGGTGGCTGACCTATCTGGGTCTGGTAGCCCATAGCAAGAATGAAGATCAGCTAGTTCACCGCACGGAGCGGACTGATTTGAGTTTTTTCCGGCTGGGCTGGCGGTATTTGAATGAGTTATTGCTGCGGGGGCGTAAATTGCCTTGCAATCTCCTGGCCTTACCGGCTTCG
>CADDZM010000464.1 GCA_902812345.1 Chloroflexota bacterium
TTGTAGAATACGGTAAAGAAATGCAATGGATTCCGGGATAAAAATGCTATGCCTGGCCTAATCGGCTATTCTTCTTAAAAGGTTATGGTTGTTTACAAAACCACTTTAAGAAGGAGCCGCCAGGAGATGTTAAATACTATGGCTCGTAGCACCATAAAATATCTCAAAAAGCTGGGATATAGTAATGCCCAGATTGCCGAAATTGTCCAAAATGATCCTCGCACGGTGGCCCGGGCTCTGCTTGAACCGGCCGACAAAGCGCCTGCCCAGCGAGAACGTCTCAGCAGCGTCGCAATCTTCAAAGAGCAAATTGAGAAATGGTTTGAGCAGAACCTACAGGTCAAACGCATGCTTGAACTGGCCCAGCAAGATCACGAACATCCTTACCGGGGTAAACCGACCGCTTTTTACGACTACGTTCGCCAGCTGAGGCTGGAACGTTTAACCAAAGGTCGCCAGATGGCAGTTCGTTTTGAAGGTTTGCCCGGCGAATTCCTGCAAATCGATTGGGGCGAAATCCGCAGACTTCAGTTCACCCGCATTGGCTCCGAACCGCAAACCTGGTATTTCTTTTGCGCCCGCCTCAAATACTCCAGGTTTATGTTCGTCAGCTTTCAAAAAGACATGGTCGAAGAAACGCTGGTGCGCTGCTTGGTCGAAAGCTTCCTTTTAATAGAAGGAGTTCCCTGGGTTTGTACGACCGACAATATGAAGACAGTCGTACTGCGCCGGGATGAATTCAACCAGCCGGTTTGGAACCCAGTCTGGGAGAAGCTGGCCGTGGAGTTCGGTTTTCACCCTGAAGCTTGCGCGCCAGCAAGCGGAAACCAGAAAGGTGCCGTTGAGAATCTGGTCAAATTTACAGAAAACAACTTCCTGGCAGGCCGCTCTTTTTACGATGAAGCGGACTTGCACCACCAATTAAAAGAATGGCTGCACACTGTTAATTTCGAACGAGTTTGTCAGGCCACCGAAAAGATTCCGGCTACGCTCTGGCTGAAAGAAAAGCTCCATCTGGGAAAACTACCGGACAATGCCGCTGACTACGGAATGTTTCAGAGCCTGGTGGTCAACCGGGAAGCCACCGTTACTTTTCACAATAACCGTTACAGTGTTCCTTCCTCCCTGGTCAGTCAAACTTTAACCGCCCGGATCCACCGTCAAAGAATTAAACTTTACCGAGGAGCCGAACTGGTGGCAGATCATCCGCGTTCTTTTGGACGTAACCAACGGGTGGTCGAGCCTGAACATTATGAGAAAGCGTTTGAGATCAAGCCTCGCGCCAGGACCATGGTCTACCGAGATTGGCTGGTGAAATTGTCGCCGGTGGTCCATTCTTATGTGGCCTTTTTGTGTCAGAAACAGCGCGCTACTATGGCGGTTCAAATCCAGCAGCTTTACACCCTGGCCCGACAGATCGGAGAGGCAGAATTCGTGGCGGCGGTGGAATTAGCCGCTGAACAAGAAGCCTTTGGCGTGGAATATCTAATGGCTTTGACCTCAAACCTCAAAAACACCGGATCTGCACCTACATTCAGTTCGATTCCGGTTTATTCCGGCCGGAATGGTTCGCCCGAAACTACACCGAAAGCCATTACAGTTGATGAGGCAGCCTGGTGGTTGAGTCAGTTACCCGGCCAGGCCCAGGTGGCCCGCCCATTGGATCACTACGAAATCCTGGTAGCTAACCGACACCAATTACGTTTCGAGTTCAATGAGCCTGGGGAAGCCACCGTTGGAACGAACATCGTGGCAGAAGGTGGTCGGTAATATGGAAAGCCTGGAGCAAAAGTTAACCGCCTTAAAACTAGGGCGAATGCGGGCAGTGTATGCCGAATGGATTGAACGAGCGGCCCAGAGTGGAATGGATTACGGTGAGTTTTTAGAGCAATTACTAACCGAAGAATTATTGGGCCGTGAAGAAAACCAGCTTCGCAAGCGTCTAAGCGCTGCGGGATTTCCATTTGAAGCGACCCTGGAACAATTCGAGTGGAACCGCCATCCTGAACTCAAACGAAGTATTTTGCTGCGCTACTTCGATAGCGCTTTTGTAGAAAAGGGGCAGAGCCTGCTTCTAATCGGTAGTTCAGGACTGGGCAAAACGCATCTGGCGGTAAGTGTCGGGGTAAAGATGGTGCAGTTGGGCTACACAGTCCGGTTTATTACGGCGCAAAAACTGGTGAATTCAGTCTTGGCCGCAACAGATCGGAATGGTGTGGAAAAAGTACTGGAGCCACTGCTCAAGTGCCAGGTGTTGATCCTGGATGAATTGGGATACTTACCGGCAGACGAGCGGATCGGTCCAATTCTATATGAACTGGTAAGTGGTCGCTACCAAAAAGGGGCGACGGTAATTACGTCGAATAAAAGTCTGTCGAGTTGGGGAGAGTTGGTGGGTGGCAACGACACCGCTTTAATGGTAGCGATCATCGACAGGCTTTTGCATCACGGAGAAGTTTTTTATCTGCGGGGAAACAGCTACCGGACACTAGGAAAAGATGGTTACGGAACTGGGCCGAAAAGTCCGGAAAATGGAAATGGCAGCAGTGGGAAATCTTCGAAACAGCCAGAAGATCCTGCGATTGACCAAGCTGGATAAGTTCTTTTAAAACGGAAATTAAGTGGACAGGCATGGCATTTTTACGGCGGAATTTCTAGCATTTGACAACCGTAATCTACACCATTTGTCTTACAACGTGGGGTCAGAGCAGGTTTTGGACAGGAAACGACTCTTAGCAGTTTAATCTGCAACGATTGAGTTCAAAATAGCATTTTTCAAACTAACTTTTATGGATAGTAGTTACATTGCTATTGCTTAGTTTAATTAAAGCCTTAGAATAAGCTAAACTTTCTTACCGACTATATCAGTCCATAAAATGCTCCAACCCCAATATTATAGCGTTCATTTTCCTTTAACTTCCCTTTTGAATTTTGTTACAGAATTTTTAAACACAAAACAAAGCCTCTCTTGACTCTGTAGTTAGGTACAGAGTATATATTTATTTAATCTGAAGAACAGGAACAGGTAAAAAGATGAGCATGAAAGCAATGACAATCGGCCAATTAGCCAGCCTATCCGGGGTTGGGGTTGAAACTATCCGCTTTTACGAGCGAGTAGGCTTACTCGAACAACCAGCCCGCCCTGGTTTCGGCTACCGCCATTATCAGCCAGAGGTAATAAGCAGGCTCAATTTTATAAAAACGGCTAAAGACCTGGGCTTCACCCTGAAGGAAATCAAAGAACTATTGGCCCTGCGCGTCACCAAGGATACAGTTTGCCCGGAAGTGAGGCAGCAAGCCGAAGTGAAGCTTGAGGCAATTGAGCAAAAAATAATGGACCTTGATAATCTCAAAAGGGCGCTTTCAGATCTGGTGGTGGCCTGCACCGAGAACCGGCTTACCACCCAATGCCCGATCATCGAATTTATGGATGCTGGCCCTTTTAAAAACGCGGGGAAACTTGCCGGAAGCTATCACCAGCCCAGACAATAGGGCTGGAGGTCTATGCGATTCGTTATGGAGAAAGCACCGGAAATGAAATAACCTAAGGATCCTTCAAGCCCAAAATGGTGGCATTTAGCGGTTTTACCACCAGGTTGTTGTTTGCTACAAGGTCTCAGGGGTAGACATGGTGGCCGCAAATAGTCTGCTTTTGTTTATCCTGCCAAGACTGGACCAGTACCAGCCAAAACCAGCCAGTAATATGGGTTTGATAAATACTTTATTTAAAATAAGATGATAAATTTATGACAGAAAAAAAGCACAACACGGAATCAGTTAGTAATAATATCGGTGACGAAAATCCCAAAATTCTGCTTCAGCTCCAAACCGCCCCGAAACCAGTCCAGCTTGCAAGGCTTTGCCCGGTAAATGGCAGCAAAGGTAAACCGGTACCGGGCCAGACCGTCAAAGCTTTGCTCAAGGTTAGTCTCCGGCTGGTTAAAGATGATCAATACTACTTCTGTTCCGACCCTGACTGCCCGGTGGTGTATTTTACTAACTCTAACTCTAACGATAGCGGAGACGTGAAACAAACCTTTACCAAAGACCAGGTGCGAGAGGCCGTATTTCAAAAAGAGCCGACTAA
>CADDZM010000465.1 GCA_902812345.1 Chloroflexota bacterium
ATAGAGGTCGAAATCGTAGGTTTCCGGGGTAGCGGAGCAGTCCTTACCCGGTCCCAACCCGTCGTGAAAATTGTTGTTGATATGCGCCCCGGTCAGGTAAACTAATTTTTCTCCGGCCTCATCGGAGCCAGAGGCAACCGCAAAATAGCGAGGATTGACCTTTGAGACAGCCAGGGGTCCAGGGGCTTGTGTTACCTGGGAAACCGGTTGTTTAGGTTTATTGTTTGACATTACTTTTACTCCTTTTCAAGTACAGATAATGATCGCGCTGGGTGTCATCAAGATGTTCGATTGCATAACGCAACATAACCCGTGGCATGGTGGCGGCATAGCGATCTAAAAAATCAATGAGTTTTAGGCGGTCTTTCTTGCCAGCTTCACGCAGTAAGCCGCCCACCGCTTTATGTATCAAGTCCTGGTCATCGTTGACCAATATTTCAGCGATCTTAAAAGTGTCTTCAACCTGGTTTTGCCTGACAAAAAATAAAGTGCTTACAATTGCGGTCCGGCGTTCCCAGGTGTCTTTGGAACGAGCTAACTTGTAAAGAATATCGTGCGGTTTATCAAACAGGTAGCCGCCCACCACATAGAGGCACCCCAGATCAACCAGGTCCCAATTATCAATTTTTTCCGGGTGTCCAATATACAGGTTGAAAAGGGCTTCGCGACGGCTTTCAGGTGTTTTCTTGCGGCGGGCTTGTTTGTCCATAATGCTCAAAGCGCCTACCCGCACATTATGGTTGGGATTTTCGAGCAGTATTTCGATTTGGTCGGGTGGCATCCCAATAAACTCTTTGGCGAGGGCAAAGAGTTGACCCATTCGAACCTCTTCAAATTTATCAGTCTTATTTTCTATACTTTGGGTGTCACCCACCTTGCTGCTAACCTGAAACTGCGCCAATTCTTTTGGTGGTAGTAGAGCTGTTAAATTTTCAATAAATTGGGTTGCACTAACATTTTCTGGCATATCAACCCTCCCTTATATCACAATTGATGAGGATAAATCCTGACCTTCTGCCTTGAGTGAAAGGTAACCTTTATAGCAGACATGGTTTCAAGTCAATTCTGATTGCAAGCTACCAAGCTACTTCAAAGTCGGCTAGCAGTAGTTAACCGTAGTTTTGGGTTGTCTGAAGTCAAATGCACCTAGTGCCGTAAGCCAGACCCAACCGAGGATAACGGCGGCTGTGAAAGCCAGATTAACTATCGCCACTGTTGATTCACCTTGCTGCGACTCTGCTATGATGCCAGAAAATGCTGCGAAATAATAGGGGCCAGTCAGACCGGAAAAAGTGAACCAGGCTTTTTGAATAGTTTGGCGAACCGGCGTGCAAATATCAGGCAGACCGCAATCAGACCAAGCAATCCTACTCCGCCGTGATGGCTACATGACTCGTCCGGACGAGTCATGTAGCCATCACGAGGGTGAAATCGTGGCTTTTGCAGTCCTGGGAGGCCTTCATCATACTTATCAAAGAGCAGCCTGATACGGTTGGAAAGCGTTCAAACCAGCTCGGATGAATATGGTAGCCAACACGGGATTGTTCTCACAAGGATACGCCGCAAGCGGCGGGGAATTCAACCCTGTGAGATTAAAGCCTGAGCATGAACCCGGCAATTTGGGATTAAGCGTTGTACGGTGGTATCCCGGTCGGTTGATATTGTAAATGCACGTTTTTATAGTTAGAAGGATTATAACAGGGTAAAAAGGAGAGGTATTGTATAAAAACGAAATTTGGATTGGATTATAGAAGGAACCACCCGGTTTGAAGCTGGGTGGGGGTTTGACCAAGAAAGCGTTTGAGGCAACGTATTAGGTGAGCCTGATCATAGTAGCCAGCCTTTAATATTACATCCAGGCTTTGCATTCCCTGTCCTAAAAGGGCTGCCGCATAGCGGGCTCGTTCTACTTGTAGAATACTCGTGTGGCTCAATCCAGCCGCTCGCAAAAAGCGAAGTTGTAAGGCACGTAAAGTTAGTTCTTGGGTCTGGCCTTGCAGGTTTGCCCCGACAACCGGGTCATATACCAACACCTTTTTACGCAGCAATCGCTCAACCAAAATTTCGGCGTTCTCGTAGGTTGGCATTTCCCACAAAGAATTATCTAGCCAGAAGGTTTGGGGTGTTGTAACAGGTAGGTAGGCCGATCCATTGACAAACGTTTTAAGAGGAAGGTTCGGCATGAAAACTCCCGGCTTGAACCTGATGCCAAAGAACTCGTCGCCCCTTAAATAAGAGACCGGTGTAGCCCTTGTAGTCGGTCCTACTATGCTCAGGCTTAACTTACCCTGGCGCCTGAGAAAGCGCATATACCAGAGAATATCGGCGGCGCAGTAAGGCAAACTGTCATCTTCGGCATGGCCTTTCCAGATCATCTCTATAATAGAGGAAGTATCTAATCTGGTCTGGTAGGGTATGTTTACACCCCCGTTTTGATGGCCGTGGCCGTAGCTCTTTAGTGCGCCATTCCATAACGTACTACGCACATCATAGAGCGATTGGTCGTAATTGCGAAAAATTTGCATAAATATTACATTTTGCCCCTTGACTGGGTTAAAGCTAAAGAAAAGAAAGATTGGTTATTAGATCAGTAGATTATGTTCGAGGGCTACGGCCACGGCTGCCGCCCTAGAGTCAACATTCAGTTTATTGTAAATGGTGGTCAGGTGGCCCCGGACGGTTCGCTCGGTAATTCTTAGCCGGGCCGCGATTTCCTTGCTGCGCTCTCCGTTCGCCACGCCTTTTAGAATTTCACATTCCCGTTCGGTCAGGTTCATTCTTAGTTTATCCTGATTAGCCGGGGCTTGTGGTAGCCCGGATAGCAACCGAGACAGCATACCACTTTGCAGCAGCGTTTCGCCCCTGGCGGCGGCCCGAATGGCATCAAGAAGGGTATCGCGGCCCACATCTTTAAGTAGATAACCGCAAGCCCCGGCCTTGATCCCCTGAAGCATTAGTTCGTCCTCGTTGTAGGTAGTCAGAATAATTACCCTTATAGACGGCCATTGCCGATGAATTTGTTGCAGAGCGCTTATGCCGTCGGTTTGGGGCATCCGTAAATCAAGCAAAACCACGTCCGGCCGGGTCTTTTCCACCAGCATCACGGCCTCCTGGCCGTCAGCAGCGGCCCCAACCAGTTCCAAATCGTCTCCTGTTTCGAGTATGAGCCGCAGCCCTTCCCGCACAATCAGGTGGTCGTCCGCAATCACCACCCGAATAGTTTCTTTAGTGTCACTCATGCTCATGCTCATGCTCGTTCTTATGCTCGTCTTTTACCGGTGGGTTTATAGCCCTGGTTGGCAGGCAAAGTTGTAAAGTGGTGCCGTTGCCTTTTCTACTTATAACTTTAAAATTGCCACCCGTCATCTGAGCCTGTTCGTTCAGGCCAAGCAGCCCATAATGTCCAAGTTTTTGTTTTTGATAAGCTGTGAGCGGATCAAAGCCGGTACCGTCGTCCCGCACTTCGATTGTAACAATCTCCTTGTCCTTGTCTACACTGGAACAAACCCAGGCGTGAGAAGCCTGGGCGTGCCGGGCGATATTACTCAGACCTTCGCTTACAACCCTGATAGCGAAGTCGCAGCCCTTTTGCGAAACCGCACTAAAGCCGTCTAGCTCGGCGGTACAGGGAATGGCGGTGGTAGCGGTAAACTGGCTGATAACTTCCTGAATGGCTTCGGGCAAATCGCTTGGGCTGGTCCCGCAGGCCCGCAAATCGTCAATGGCGTTGCGGACATCTTTGAGGGTATTGCGCGCCAGCGCCAGGCTTTGCCGCACGATTTGGTGGGCGCGGCTGTATCGTTGGTTTGTCAGGTGCGAATTGACCGCCTCTATAGATGTAAAGAAATGAAAATAGAAAAAGGAGTTGACTACACTTAACAAAAAGGGTATACCAAAGCTGAATTTCCAACCGCTCAAAGTAAGTAAATAGCGAGGTATACCCCAATGAGAATACAATTTTTTAGTGCAACTGTCAAAAGCCTACAGGCTAAACTAGCCTTGGCGGTAAAACATAATAATGGACGGCTTATCCGGCGTGTCAGTGTCCTTTT
>CADDZM010000466.1 GCA_902812345.1 Chloroflexota bacterium
ATCCAAAAGAAGCGACGCAAATCTTTCAGGATACAGTTGATTTCTGGCGCAAATGGTTAGCTCAATGTACTTATCAAGGACGCTGGCGCGAACTGGTTTACCGCTCGGCCCTGGTCCTCAAGCTGCTTACTTATGCCCCAACCGGGGCTATCGTAGCGGCCCCTACCACCGGCCTACCGGAAGCGATTGGCGCGGGGCGCAACTGGGATTACCGCTATACCTGGATCAGGGACGCCAGTTTTACCTGCTATGCCCTGCTTTCGCTCGGATTTGAACAGGAAGCCGGGCGTTTTATCGGTTGGGTTGAAGCGCGCTGCCGGGAACTTGACCCTAAAAAGGGCGGCTTGCAGATTATGTACAGCATTGACGGCCGCCACAACCTGGAGGAAGAAATTCTCGATAACCTCTCAGGCTACCGCAATTCACGCCCGGTACGCATCGGTAATGCCGCTTATAAGCAGGTGCAGCTTGATATTTATGGCGAACTTATGGACGCAATCTACCTTTATAACAAGTACGCCGAGCCACTTTCCTACGACATGTGGAGTTATCTGGCCGAACTTATGGACTGGTTATGCCAGAACTGGCAGCGCCCGGACAACGGCTTGTGGGAAGCCCGGAGCGGCAAGCAGGCTTACGTTTACTCTCGCTTTATGATCTGGGTGGCCCTCGACCGCACTATCCGTATCGCGGCTAAACGGGGGTTGCCGGCCAATATTGATAAATGGCGCCAGACCCGCGATGAAATCTATAACGAAGTTATGGAAAAAGGCTGGAGCGAGAAAATGGGCGCTTTTGTCCAGTATTACGGCAGCGAAATACTGGATTCTAGCAGCCTTTTAATACCGATTGTGAAATTTATGGGTCCGACCGACCCGCGCATGACTTCTACCCTGGATCGTATTCTCAAAGAATTAACCTATGGTAGCCTGGTTTACCGCTATAAACTAAAGCAGGGCGCCAAAGACGGCCTGGAAGGCCAGGAAGGCACTTTTAGTTTGTGCAGTTTCTGGCTGGTAGACTGCCTTACCAAAGCCGGAAGGTTGGACGAAGCGCGGTTGAAGCTTGAAAAGATGTTCAGCTATTCCAACTACCTGGGCCTTTACGCTGAAGAAATAGGCACTTCCGGGGAAATGCTGGGTAACTATCCCCAGGCGTTTACTCACCTGGGTTTGATAAGCGCCGCTATAAACCTGGACCAGGCCCTGAACAAAGGAAAATTTAACCGTAACCGCCAGTAGCTATGAATGTCCGAGGCGACTTAACCGGCTCCTTTAAAAAACTGTATACAGTCAGGATTAAAGTTTTGCTTCGATTAATCTTTGGTTAGATTATATCGCCATGCGATATAACGGAATAAATTTTGCTCTTATTTAGCAGGAAAGGAGAAAAATCATGAGTGAAAACAAAGAAATTAAGGACGCTTTAGCAGAAGTGCAGCGACAGGCCCTCCACCGGGCCTACGAAGCCCTGGAGAGCAAAGAAACCTTTACCGTGCAGGAAGCGGCTAACTTTCTTTTGAGAAGTCCGATTTCAATAAGACAAGCCGTCCGCCGGGGTGAACTGCACGGGTAATAGTTGACCACCAGGTTATTTGTATCAGTCGCGAAGTTATCCTTGAGTTTTTACGGACCAGGCCCAGCTTAAAGTAGAAGCCGGTACGTTAAAGAAATAGAAGAAGAGAATATTTATAAGACTACAAATTTATTCCCCCAGACTTTTTATCTATTTTAATAGTCCGGTTTGGGAATAAATTTGACTAATAAGAAGGCATCAAAATATATGCAAGAAACAAAATATAAGAAACCGTCCTTTTCTTACCGGCCTGGCCGGTTCAAAAGGTTATCAAGCTCAAAATTGCTTTCACCTTTAGTTCTGATGCTGTTATTGAGTGTTACTTTAGCGGCCTGTGGAACCGAAACCGCCAGCCCTTCCGCAACGAGTACGGCTAATACCCCTGTGGTCAGCACTGCGGCAGCTACCTCTAACCCTTCAACCTCTGCGGCTTCTACTACCTCCGGTATTGCAACTGCTACGACCGCAGCCAGCACCTCTGCATCTGCTACAACCGCCGCCGGTCAGGCCGGTGCTACTACCAATCCGGCTGCAAATCCGCAGGCCGAAGTAGTAACAAGTACAGCTACAACCGGCTCAACTGCCGGTGCTGGCAGCACGGCCACCGGCGCAACCAATGTAGCCCCTACCGGCAACCTGGAAGTAGACATTCGCAACTTGGTCAAAGCTGTTACACCGTCCGTCGTTTTAATAGCTGTTACCACTTCCCAGGCCCAGGGGGTCGGGACCGGCTCAATTATAACCCCCGATGGCTTTATAATTACCAATTTTCATGTTGTGGCAGCCGGGGGAGCCTCGGTAGCCGCTCAGACCCAGATTCAGGTTGTTATGACCGATGGGAAGAAATTCCCGGCAAAAGTGGTTGGTACAGACCGTTCTAACGACCTTGCCGTTATAAAAATCGATGCCACCGGTCTGCCGGTAATAAAGCAAGGCAGTTCTTCGGCTTTACAGGTTGGGGAGTGGGTAGTAGCGGTCGGCAATGCCCTGGCTTTACCGGGTGGCCCTACTGTGACGGCTGGAATCGTAGGAGCGCTGGGCCGTAGCATCCAGGAACCGGCCCCCGCCAGCGCCAACCTTACAGATTTGATCCAGACCAATGCGGCAATCAACCCTGGCAATAGCGGTGGTCCCCTTCTAAACCTCTCCGGTGAAATTGTCGGGATTAACACGGCTGCTCCGGTTGACCCTGAATCGCAGAGCGCCGCCCAGGGTATTGGCTTTGCTATTTCGATAGACCAGGCCAAACCAATCATTCAAACTCTAATGAGTGGCAAATCTATTGTCCCCCCTTACATGGGTATCTTACCGGTAACCCTCACTCCTGGCCTTGCTGCTCAATATAACCTTCCCACGGATACAGGCGTGTTTATTCAGACCGTAGAACCAAATTCGGCGGCGGCCACCGCCGGTTGGAAAGCCGGAGACATTATTACTCAGATGGATGGGACGAAAATTAGTAGCCTCGCAGATTTGCAGACGGTACTAAACCGGCATAAACCGGGGGATACAGTCCAGGCTACTTTAGTTACACCGCAAGGGCAGACCCAACAAACTAATATCACTTTTGGGCAGCCGCCAACGCAGTAAAGTAAAGGTAATTGAATAGTCCGCTTTTGAAGTATTGAATGAACCAGGAGAATAAACCAGGTTAAAGTACAATGTTAGCTTGGTTTATTCTCTCCAAAAACTTATTAACCCACTTCACGGGGATTAATTTAACTTAAAAACTGAAATCAACCGGGCGCTATTTGCGGCACTATTTGTGCTGGCAAGACAACTTATTGCTCTTTGTTTCTAATACCAGGTACGGGCAGAGATTAGCCATACGTCATCCTTCGCTACCTCGGAATGACAAGTCTTTAGCCGAACTTGATATAAGATATTGCCCATTTCAAGAACCAGGCCCGGACTTGACCCGGTTACACCGTACCCGCTTTTGTATTTACGTGGAAGAATACGGATTTGCAGAAGCGGACCGCCACCCGCAACACCATAATCAGAGAAAAGCCCGGAATAACCGGGCGTAGAAATTAAAGAAAATAGACAGAAGAAAATAGGCATAGAATGCTACTAGCCCAGATTCCGGTTTTCAATCCAAAATCAGACCTAGCTAAAGGTATTTCAGACCTTTTCGTGGTCACGCTGGCGATTGGCGGCTGCATCATTTTGCTGGTGGTAGTGCTGGTCACTGTAGCTATGCTGAAATTCCACAAGCGCGACCAGGATAAAACCGAGCCTGAGCAAGTTCAGGGCAACCGCAAATGGGAAATCGGCTGGACCGTTGCCCCGGCGGTGCTACTGGCCGTTTTATTCGTGCCCACTTTGATTGTAATGAACACCTCGGACCCGGCAGCACCCGGCACACAGGGCCAGCAGCCCGACCTTGAAATCATCGGACACCAGTTCTGGTGGGAATACCGCTACCCAAAAGA
>CADDZM010000467.1 GCA_902812345.1 Chloroflexota bacterium
GAGCAAGGCCACAAACTGCACTCGGAGGAGTGGGTCGTCTATTTGACAAGGATCAAGTTCATCTAACATTCAAGCATTATACATGATGATCTTGTTCTAGCATAGCCCCGAATAAATGAGAGGATACATAAAAACGGCAGCGTGGAGAGCCTCTACCCCGACCTGGCCGCGCTGGGCCAGACCGAACTTCTCCAGGAAGATATCCGCAATACCGGGGCGGTGGTGATGGGCCGCCACACCTACGATATGGGTAATGGTGATTACACCGGGTACGAGTTTCAGGTGCCGATTTTCGTTGTAACCCACCACGCGCCGGAGCCACCAAAAGGCCAGAACGAGAACTTGAAATTTCACTTTGTTACTGATAGTATCGAAAGCGCCTACGAACAGGCGAAAGCGGTCGCCGGAGAGAAAAATGTAATGGTGGTAGGTGGGCCGAACCTCGGCCAGAAAAGTTTGAAAATGGGATTAATAGACCAGGTGGATATCGGGATAAGGCCGGTTTTGCTCGGCGGCGGTCTGCGGCTGTTTGAAAATCTTGGGGATACCCGGATTGCGCTGGAAGAAATCGAGGTTGTGAGGACGCCGGGCCGGACTGATATTAAGTACCGGGTGATAAAATAAGGATTGTTTTAACTTTTAGCAAATTTTGGAATTGGAAAAGGATATACCGGGGGGAATTATGTGCAGAAATATCAAACCGCTTTTTAATTTCGAGCCGCCCGTGACCGAGGATGAAGTGCGGGCCGCCGCGTTGCAGTATGTGCGTAAAGTGAGCGGCTTTACCCGGCCATCCCACGCTAACGAGGCCGCTTTTGAGGCAGCGGTGGACGAGATTTCGGCTATCTCCCGAAAATTGCTCGGTTCTTTGGAAACCAACCTGCCGCCAAAAGACCGCGCCGAAGAAGCCATGAAAGCGAAGGCACGCAACATCCGGCGTTTTGGCGAAACACCCCGGCGAGCAGCCGTTTAAGATTTTTCGAGGGACGAAGCGTTTATTCACAAATATGCTTCGCCTTTTTGATTCTCCGCTTTATACCCTTCCTCATCCTATTCCCTAAAAGCTTTGACTAGACCCCTTGAACTTATTCAGGTAAAATAGAAAGTATAGAAACTCTTTCATTTAGATTTTAAAATTTGAAACGGTTGTCCCGATTCAATGATTCGAAGAAGATATTCCTGGCAATGAAGAAAATATGGAGATTTTTCCCTAATGTTAAAGCTTTATAACACACTAACCCAACAAAAAGAAGAATTTAAATCGTTCGACCCATCCGGTAAACTTGCCCGCATTTACGTCTGCGGCGTCACGCCCTACGACACCAGTCACATGGGCCACGCCCTGGTAGCAGCCCTGTTCGACGTGTTGCGCCGCTACCTCAAACACAGCGGCTACGAAGCCATACACGTCCAGAACCTGACCGATATTGACGACGATATTATTAAAAAGGCTCGAAAAGAGGGCCAGCCTTATGACGAACTGGGCCGCCGCTGGGACGCGCTCTACCGCGACGGCCTGCGGGCTATCAACTGCCTGCCTTTTGATAACTATGTCCCAGCCAGCACGGTAATTGGCCCCATCCAGAAAATGATTGCGACGCTGGTCGAGAAAAACGCGGCCTACCAGGCTTCAGACGGCAACGTCTATTTCCGGGCCAGCGGTTTCCCCGAATACGGCGAGTTAAGCCACCTGGACCTGGCGCAGATGCTGGAAAAAGCCCGGGCCGGGGCCGAAGACAGCCTGGCCGATGCACCTGGTAACCCGGCCAAAGAAAGCGACCTTGATTTTATTCTGTGGCAGGCCGCGAAACCGGACGAACCGTCCTGGGATAGCCCCTGGGGCGAGGGCCGTCCCGGCTGGCACATCGAGTGCAGCGCTATTAGTACGCAGAGCCTGGGCCAGCAGTTCGAGATTCACGGCGGCGGGGCAGACCTGATTTTCCCGCACCACAGCAGCGAAATCGCCCAGAGCGAAACCTATAGCGGCAAATCTCCGGTCGTACGCTACTGGATGCACGTGGCGATGCTGTACCTGGGCGGCGAGAAGATGAGCAAGTCGCTGGGCAACCTGATTTTAATCAATGACGCGCTTAAAAAGAACTCGGCGGACGCGCTGCGGATTTACCTGCTGGGGCACGAGCATTACCGCACGCCGCTGCACTTTACCCAGGCAGGCGTTGACCGGGCCGAGCAGTACGCCGACCTGTTCCGCAAAGCCCTGGCGCAAGAAGCGGCTTTCGGCGAGACTGACCTTAAACCCTACGTGAATAGATTCTACGCCGCCATGGACGACGACCTGGATATTCCGGCGGCTATCGGGGTTATGATCGAACTGGCAAAGGGCATCATCGAAAACGAGTTGGACTTCCGGGGGCAGGAACACCTGCGCTACATGAGCGGTCTGCTGGGGTTGCCCCTGGCCCAGGACTAACTCTTTTTCTTTTTTTCTACTTCAAATTAAAAGCTGCGGTCAGGCTAACTTGCCGATTTGCGACCGCAGCAACTCTTTTAAAGCTACTTCCCGCTCTGGAATTTCATCTGGGGCAGTTACTACCACGAAATTATCGGAAACGAAGCGCAAATAATTCTCTGGCCAGTAGACTAAATCAATCTTTAAATCAAACGGTTTAGCGGTACGCCCATTAGTTTGCTCAATCTCCTTGATAAGCTGGTGCAACCCTAGCCGTTCGGGAAGCCTTACTCCGCCACCCCTAAACTTATTGCGCTCACGAGAATACCAAACCTGAAACTGCGGCCAGTATTTAACGCAAAGCTTTCTTAGAGCCTCTTTGTCTTCCGGTATACTCGAAAAGTCAGGTGGGTTGAAATCAAATCTGCTTGTGAATCCTTTTTGCGGTGTTGGCGCGACTGAATTCTTTGCTAACGCCTGAAAATGAGCCGTTCTTTCAGCTTCTATTTCGGGCAAAGCTAGCCACCACACCTTCCATTGGTTTTCAGCTTCGGTTCGTGGTTGACACGATTCCAAAGGGTCAAAGCCTTTCTGCGAACCGATATAGGCGGCGAATTGTAAAGGTTGAGGGTCTCCTAGGCTTATCCTCCAGGATTTGGTGTTTGCTACCTGCATTGTTATATCCCTTTCACATAAAAGCGAACTAAGCTACAAATCAATTACGGATTTTTGAAAGGAAAAGTTTTAAGAAAGACCAAATTAAAAACCCGTTTTCATTTGAAACGGGGTAAACTATTATGTAAAGTAGTCGTCAGACTAACTTTTGCTCGATGGCGCTTTCGGCGATTTTAAGAGCGTTGAGGGCCGCGCCGCGCCGGATATTATCCATGACGCTCCACAGGCCGAGGGTGTTGTGGTTTGAGTCGAGTTCGCGGATGCGGCCTACCAGCACATCGTCCTGATTGGCGGCCTGCCAGGGGTGCGGGTAGAGGTTGACGGTGGGGTCGTCCTGTAAACGCACGCCGGGGGTATCGCCCAGCACTTCGCGGATTTCTTCAGGGGTAACCCGCTTGCCGAGGTCCACCACTACCGACTGGCTCATGCCGATAAAGACCGGGACGCGCAGGCACATCACGCTGATATTGAGGTCGGGCAGTTTCCAGATACGGCGCACTTCCCGGGTAATGCGGGCCTCGCTGCGGGTCAGGCCGGTATCGAGGGCGTTTTCGGTTTCAGGCAACACGTTAAAAGCAATCTGGTGGGAGAAGGCGTGCGGCACCACGTTTTTGCCTTCCATTACCTGCTTGACCTCGGCGCTAAAAAGCTCCATAGCGGTCTGGCCGCCTTCGGATACCGGCTCAAAGCTGTGGACGACCAATCTTTTGAGTGAGGTCCACTGGCGGAAAGTATTGAGAGGCAGGAGAAGTTGGATGACGGCGGGGCTGGGCGAAGCCACTATACGCCGCTTTTTGAGGTGTTGCAGGTCGGCGGCATTAATTTCAGGGATGATGCCGGGGGTCTTGTCGTCACCCCGGAAAGTGCCTGTAAGGTCAATCACCAGGGCGCCCTGTTCGCTGACC
>CADDZM010000468.1 GCA_902812345.1 Chloroflexota bacterium
GCTGCCGGGCTCATCCAACGTCGAACCGTCCACGTCGACCACTCTGGGGAAATGTTGCAAGGTCATTTGCAACGGCCTGGGTAAGGGACGCTGCCTACTTTGCCAGCGCTTGTGGCATACTTTTACAAGCATCCTGTTCCATGGTGATTTTAATCAAACACTGCAATCAAAAATTCGCGGGGTGGCACGGTTAGCCAGGCCGGTAAGACAACCTGTTCAGCTTCTTTGTAAGGCCGGTATAACTTTGCCGTTTTTGCTCCGCCCGGACCCGGATAAGAAATTTTGGCTTGCAAAGGTTCCTGCTGAAAGTGGTTAAGCACCAGGCTATATTTGTGGCTATTCGAGTGGCTTTCGTGCAGCGAATAAAACATTTCTTGCGGCCCGTCAACCGTTAGCATGCCTGGCTCTACTATTTTGCTATTCCAGATATAATCTTTTAACTGGCGTCTTATTCTGAGAGCTTCTTTTATATAAGCGGCCAGCAAGGGTACATCTTTGGCGGTTCCGTGTAGACACCGCGCCTCAAGGTTAATAATGTGTCCAAACCGCAAACAATTATTAACCAGGCCATAGTCATAATCGCCGGTAATACAGCAACTCTGCCGGTACTCAGGAAAAGTATGCTCAAACGTAGGTAGATGGTCGGCGGCAAAAAAGCGGGAATAAGAGGCGTCCACTATCCCAACGGCCCGGTCCCAGTGTAATTCGGAAGCAATCCGAAAATCCGGGTTGCTTGCACGCGCTCTTTGAGAAAACTTCTGTAGAGTTTCCAGCAAGCCGTTCGGCAAAGCAGCGTCCCGCGGCGCCGGATTGTCGGGGGAATAATCTATCTCGCTCATCACCCAAACTTTATCAATCTGGGTAGCCGGGGCGCCCAACCTTACTACATTTTCAAGTTGCTCTATAATCAGGTTCTGAAATTCAACTTTTGAAGGATTGGCGGCTATCATCCTGGAAATGGTTTGGCCGTTTAAGCCGAGGGTCGTATTATATTCCCAGCCCATTCCACCCCGGACATTGCCAAATGGATCCCGCACCGCGTAACGGTGTAGCTCCTTCTTGTACCAGGCGGTGTCCAAATTTATCCACTGCAAATTGCTAAAGAGCATTACCCGTACACCAAGCTCCTCACATGCCCGGATAGCCTGGCCTAGATCTTCCCAACTGCCCAGTTTTGGATCTGGAGTGTAATACGGGTAGTCGCGGTCAATACCGCCCTGGTCCCAGCCGTCAATTTGAAGAACATTTATCCCCGCCCCTTTAGCGGCACGGGCTATTGCGGGCAAATCTTTGAAGCGAAAACCGATGGTGCCTTCCGGGTAACTGATAATCGTGGATTGCCAGGCATCTTCCTGGGCAAGCCAGCTAGATGATTTATCCAATTTGCCATAAGTTTGGTCATACCAGTCCCGGAAGTAATCCGCGGCCGTCCACCAGATACCACTATGAAAATGAAAAACAATTGACGGGCCGCTCCATTTTGTGTTTGGAGCTATAAATGGAAAGTTATTCCAGGCAAGGGTAAGCCCTACCGGAGTATCGTTTGTGACGGCCGGGTCAGGCCAGGATTGCACCTCTTCCCTGGCGCTGCCCCCGTAAGTCGTGCCGGGAAAGAGCTGGCACCAGAGGGCGCTTAATCTTACCTGGGTATCATGATTGCCAATATAAACACCCTTCCGGCTCCGGCTATTATATAAATCAACCCAGGGCATACTGAGATTGCCCGGATACATCCTTGACCAAACCGGATGAGCGGGACCAAGATAGGTTCCGGGGAAATTCTTAAAAAAAGCCCATTCCTGACCCTGACCACCGAAATTGGTATAGTGAAGACGCCATTCGTCCCTTTCGCTACTATTAGCTATTCCACCCAAAGCCAGGTTGAAAACTTCTTCTATTTCATAAGGCGAATTATTCTCAATTTCAAGACGGAAAGTCACGGTATCCCTGTCAAGGTGAATTATTTGGTAAACTTCGATAGCAAAGCGGCCTTCTTTCGATTGGAGATTTTGCCATTTTAAGCGGCATTCGGTGCCGTCATCGCTTATTTGCAACCCGGTTAAGGTCTGTTCCTTGCCCAAAATATAATGACCTCTCCAATGTGGCAAAGGAACGAGCAACCGGAAATTTTCGGCCAGCCGGACTTCCTGGACAAGCCGTATTTGCAGCGGTTCGTGGACAAATTCGGTAATTGTGCCATGCTCAGGCTCGATCTCAAGGGTAATTCTTCCGTTTGATAGCTTTACCATCGCCTATATTCTCCTAAAAATAATCGTCTCATCAGCCTTAATCCAAAACCCTTATCGCTCTCTAAAAATATTCCAGTGTAACAATGGCGCTCAATGGTGGAATGTCAATTTCTCCATTGGTTGTATGCCAATCAGGTGCATCTACAACCCGGTAGCATGTTAGAGTTCTTTTATTATCAAGCTTTACGCGCACTTTCAGGGTGGCATTTTCGTTGTAATTGGCAATCGCTACTGCATATTTGCCGGTTCGGTGACTTTGAAAAACCGCAAAAGGGTGGTGGGGCCGCTCATGGGGCGGTTCGACGACCATAACTGTGGCCCCCTGTTCGTGCCAAAACTCGCCTTGCCACAAATATTCCCTCAATTCAGTCCGCAACTCATCTATCTTTTGCCCATAGCTGACGGTAAGCGGAAAGTCACCCAGGCGTCCTTTAAAATTGAAAGGCTCATAGCTGATGATATAGCGGTAAAGCAGGCACTGGTTCAGCATATTCCGGTCATTAAAACCGGTCACGGCCGTCATGAGAGGCGCCTGGGGCAGTAAGTACCGGGAGAGAGGAATATGTTTGATATTCTCGCTGCGGAGATAGGATAATCCATATACTTCAAATTCCCAATCGTAACAGGCTTCCCCGGCAAAAAGAAAGTCTTTTGGGACCAGTGTAGCGAATCTGCGAATGA
Source organism: Chloroflexota bacterium (assembly GCA_902812345.1). Classification (GTDB taxonomy): domain Bacteria; phylum Chloroflexota; class Chloroflexia; order Chloroheliales; family Chloroheliaceae; genus 54-19. The sequence continues at coordinate 2,931 of CADDZM010000468.1, forward strand.
GTTCCCGGTCATTGGCATAAACCGGAGCGCCGTAGCGGTGGCCGTGGTCAGTATTAAAGCAAAGCAGGGCCGGAGAGTGATGCATACATTCGTCAAATAAGATACCATCTGCGCCTAGCTCCAATACTTTTCTAAATTCGGCTTCACATATTTGAAGGTATTCTTCGCTTAAAAAACACATTGGCACCAGCCGGCGGGTGTTAATGTCTAAAAGTTGGGTCACAGTCTGGTACTGGTACCCGGGGTGCATATAATAGTCGCCATAAGGGTCGGTTACAGCCAGACGAATCAGATCATTTCGGAAGCGCTGGGTGGAGCGGTCGGCCCAGGTAAACTTGGTAAATAAAATAACTTTTACTCCCAGGCTTTTAATAATTGCTATAGCCTCGCGTAATTCTTCGGCGCTACCCAGTCGAGGGTCAGGGTCATGCGAAGGATTATTGCGGTCTTGACCGCCGTCATTCCAACCCACTAGCTGTATAGCAGTTACTCCACTGGCGGCACATTCTTCGCCTATTTTCGCCAAATTTCGAAATTTCAAGCGCAATTCGTCTTCTGGAGAGTTGAGGTGCAGTTGCTGCCAGGAGTGTGGTTTTTCAAGCCAATCCGGTCGAGCCGGCAGACGCAGCCAGCCTTCACGCCATTTCTTATAAATATCTACCCCGGCTTGCCAATTGCCTTCAAATGCTTCGAGAACAATTGGAGTTAAGTTGCGACTTTCGCCAGGCAAAATAAATGGCACATGAACCGCCGCGAAACGGATTGCTACATCTTTGCCGGCGATATTTAACTCTTTCGAGACGTGGGCGTTTATGGAATTGTCATATCCTGGTTGCAACTCGGTATGCCAGGCTACCAGTTCGGCTGAGTCTTGGCCGGTGCCGATGTACAAGCCTTGCCGTTCACTGCGCAGCAGAATAAAGGGGGCCGTCGGCAGACCACAAGACTTTGAAGCGCCCAACTGGACAGGGTAATCTACACCATAATAACCGCGTGTGTTGGTAAAAGTAGGCCAAAGTGACCATTCCTGGGC
>CADDZM010000469.1 GCA_902812345.1 Chloroflexota bacterium
GCGCTTGGCAGGTTGGACTGGGAACGCCGCTACGCCCACATGCGCTATCATACCGCCTTGCACGTCCTTAACGGCGTGGCTTACAACGATTTTGGCGCCCTGGTAACAGGGGCGCAGGTCTACGCCGACCGGGCCAGGATTGACTTCACGATGGACGACCTCGCGCCGCAGCGTATCGAAAAGCTGGAACGCGAGTCAAACGAAGCGATTGCGAAGGCTTTGCGCGTGATACCCCGTGAGGTAACCCGGGAGGAGGCCGCCGGGATGCCCGAACTGGTCCGGACGGTCAACGCTATGCCGCCCCAGACCGCGAAAATCCGGACGATTGAGATTGAAGGACTCGACCGGCAGTTCTGCGGCGGCACCCACCTGGCTAATATCAGTGAGATTGGCCGGTTGAAAATTGCCGGAACCCGCAGCAAAGGCAAGCTGAATAAGCGAATTGAAATTGTGCTGGAATAGTCTTTAAGCTCAAAAGACTCCGGCCAGGATGAGGGAGATTTTAACCGAATGAAACAATTTGTAGCAGAACGCATGGCAACGGTCCCGCCTTCGGGCATCCGGCGGTTTTTTGACATAGCGGCGACAATGAAAGACGTTATTTCGCTGGGTGTCGGCGAACCGGACTTTACCACGCCCGACAATATCCGGGCCGCCGGTATCGCTTCTATCGAACAGGGGCTAACCCGCTACACTTCCAACGCCGGAATCCTCGAACTGCGCGAACTGCTGGCCGCGCATCTCCAGAACCTTTACGCTGTAAAATACGACCCGCTTAAAGAAATTCTGGTGACGGTCGGCGTAAGCGAAGCCTTGCAGGTAGCCTGCCTGGCGACCCTCAATCCCGGCGATGAGGTGATTATTCCAGAACCGTCCTTTGTAGCTTATGCGCCTGCGGTCATTTTCGCCGGGGCCACCCCGGTCGCGGTGCCGACTTATGTCGAACAGGAATTTGCCCCGGCTATGGCCGACCTCGAAGCGGCTATCACGCCCCGCACGCGGGCCATTTTGCTCGGCTACCCGAACAACCCGACCGGCGCGGTCCTGACCCGCGAACTCAGCTTGCAAATCGCGGCGTTTGTCGAGAAACACGACTTGCTGGTATATAGTGACGAAATTTACGACCGGTTGGTCTACGGCGTTGAGCATGTCTGCTTCGCCGGGCTGCCCGGTATGTGGGAACGCACCGTTACGCTGGGCGGCTTTTCTAAAGCGTACGCTATGACCGGGTGGCGGGTCGGCTACCTGTGCGCCAACCCGGAAATTAACGCCGCTTGCACCCGCATCCACCAGTACCTGATTATGTCGGCCCCAACTGCCGGGCAGGTCGCCGGGATAGAGGCTCTTAAAAACGGCGAGGCGGCGGTTAAAGCGATGGTGGCCGAGTACAACTTGCGCCGCAAATACATGGTCAGCGCTTTTAACGAAATGGGCCTGGACTGCTTTGAGCCTAAAGGCGCTTTCTACACCTTCCCTTCTATCAAGTCTATGGGAATGGACGAGGAAGAATTTTGTGAAAAGCTGCTGGTAGAAGAGCATGTCGCGGTTGTGCCGGGGGGCGCTTTCGGAGTAAGCGGCAGAGGTCACATCCGGGCCTGTTACGCCACCTCCTTGCCCCAAATCGAGCAGGCGATGGAACGGATTGACCGCTTCGTCAACAAATACCGGGGCTAAAAAGAGTGCCAGGGCAAAGGCAAGGAACTATCCCGGCCTGCCAGGTGGGCAGGCCACGCAGACTAAGGAGCGGCGGCATGGTTAAAACCAAAAAATTTCGTTTATCCGGGGGTAAGCTATTCCCCGCCCGCCTTTCCGCCCTTATTTGCCTTTGCCTGGTTGTTGTGGCGCTGGCGGCCTGTGGTGACGTGGCCGCAACGGCCGCTCCGCTACCAACGGTAGCCCCCACCAACACCGCTGCCCCGGTTCCGACTACTGCCCCCCGCACCACCGCAGCGGCCCCTACCGCGGCCTTTGGTAACCCGGCCAGCGGCGTAACCCCGGCAGCGAGGGGCGGCGCGACCACCCCAGGAGGTACGGCTCTGGCAGGCATACCCGACGAAATTAAAAAACCGTTCGCGCTTATCAGCACGGATTTGCAAAAACGCACCAATCTTCCAGCCACCAGTTTCCAGGTAGCCGGTTTCACTATGGAAACTTTCCCCGACTCGGCCATGGGCTGTCCTGACCCGAACCTGATGTATACCCAGGTGCTTACCCCGGGTTACAGAATCCAGGTAATAGCTGGCGGCAAGAATTACGATTACCGCACTAACCTGGCCGGGACCCGTATCATTCTTTGCGGCGGGAACGGCCGCCCGGCCCCGGCTCCCTAGCCGGTCCTTTACGCTTTTGGATACTTCTGGAAGCGGCAACCGTTCCCGCCCGGATGCACTTTGTTTTGATTTAAATACCCTGTAACCTCACAACATTGTAAATGTTTAGCCGGACAAAGCGACCCGCTTGAAAACCACTAATAAAAGTCTTGCCTACAAGAATACCGGCTGGCTGGCCGCGCTTTTGCTGATTGCGAGCCTGGCCCTGTTGTTCTGGTTGGACTATTCTTTCATTTTACCGCTTAAAGAGGTTGACGCTAATGATGTAACCTTTTTCTGGACCGGCACCCGCACGGTTCTGCGGGGCGGCAACCCCTACGACGCCTCGCCCGGCAGTCTTTACCACCAGATAAGGGTCGCGGCAGGCGGCGACCCCCTGTTTATTGATGCCTTTAAAAGCCCTGTCCTGCTAACCCTGCTATTTATGCCCCTGGCTGCCTTACCGCTCAGCCTGGCTGCCGCGCTCTGGACCCTGATTACCCAGGGCTTGCTGGCCGCCAGCGTCTTTTTCGTGATTAAAGGAGCCGGGATAACCGTCACACCGGGCCGAGTGCTGGCCGGAATCGGCCTGGCTTTGCTCTGGCGGTATACTTTTCTGGTCATGATTGTGGGAAATTTAAGCTTGCTTCTACTGTTTGCGCTGGTTGCATCCTGGTATTGCAGCCTCAGGAAGCGGTCTTACCTGGCAGGAGCCTCCGCCGCCCTGCTCCTGATAAAACCCCAGGTTACTTTTCTTATTGTCCCATTGTTGCTGGTCTTGCCAATTGCCGGGGAGAAAGATGAGCCGCCGGCCTGGAATAGCCGGGCCAGTTTTCGGCGGCTGATTGGCTTCGGCCTGGTGACGCTAATTTTTCTCAGTTATAGTTTTGCCGGGCTGCCCGGCTGGGTCGGCGAGATGGCGGGAACCCTTTTCGGCTCAAATCAGTCTTATTTCAATAATCAGGATATAAATAACCAGCTTTCCTCTTTAAGAAGCGTCGTAGCAGCTTTTGTAGCGGAACCAGGGCTGGTGCAGCCGGTAGCAATCCTGGTGAGCGTGCCGGTATGGGTCGGGGCGGTCTGGTTGTGGTGGCGTTTTCGCAACAACCCTGAAGCCGCGCCTTTTTTGTTAGCCCTTGTAACCGGCCTGAATATTCTGACCAGCCCCTACATCCGGGATTACGATAGTGCGATTTTGCTTTTCGGCTTGCTGTTTTGTTTCTTTACTCTACAACGCTTTGAAAAGGTAAAGTTAAGCGGCAGGCGCTGGACCTGGGTCTGCTGGGCGCTGGCCTTTTTACCCTACCCGGTCCATTTCCTGGCCGCCGGGACCAGTTATGCCTTCGAAAATCTTATTACCCTGGCCTATTTGCTGCTGGTAATTTTTACCTGGGCGGCCAATCATAAATACCGGTTAAAACAGGTTTCTCCTACCGGGCAAACAGCGGCGGCGGTGACGGCTGAATAAAAAATCTCCTTTGCTATTTTATAAAATAGCAAAGGAGATAATTCAGAGGAAAGCCCGGCTTAAAACTTCAGCAGTTCGCGGAACCGGTCTTCCTGGTCCTTGTAAGGGCCGACCACCGACAGGCGCAAGTTTTCGGGCTTAAACATTTCCTGGGCCAGTTCGTAAATC
>CADDZM010000470.1 GCA_902812345.1 Chloroflexota bacterium
CCCCATGATTGTCCTTAAAGACGCTGACCTCGAACGGGCGGTGCGCGGCGCGGTTGCCGGGGCTTTTTTCAACAGCGGCCAGGTCTGTATCTCCGTCGAAAAACTTTTCGTGGAAGCCCCCATTTATGACAATTTTGTTGACAAATTGGTCGAGCGGGTTCAAAAATTGCGGCTCGGCAGCGACCCGGACAGCGCCTATAACGTTGACCTGGGCCCGATGACTTTCCAGGGCCAGCTTGACCTTGTCGAACGCCAGGTGGCCGACGCCAGGTCTAAAGGCGCGAACATCCTGACCGGCGGCAAGCGGCGCGAGCGTCTTTTTTACGAGCCGACTATCCTGACCGGGGTCACCCCGGATATGCTGGTGATGCGGGAGGAAACCTTCGGGCCAATCTTGCCGGTTATCCGGGTGAAGGACGCGGACGAAGCGGTCAGACTGGCGAACGAATCGACCTTTGGCCTTTCCTCGAGTATCTGGACCCGCGACCCTTCCAAAGGCGAAGCTTTCGCCCGCAAGCTCGAAACCGGTTCGACCTGCGTCAATGACGTTATCACAAACTATATTTTGCCGGAAGTGCCTTTTGGCGGGATTAAAGATAGCGGCCTCGGCTACCGTCACGGCGGGCCGGACAGCCTTAAAAAGTTCTGCCGCCCCCAGACCGTCCTGACCGACCGCCTGGGCCTTAAAAGCGAACCCTTCTGGATGCCCTACGGCAAACCGGTCGCCAAACTGCTCGGCCTGGCGCTCGACCTTTTATACCGCCGCAAATATTAAAATCTTTATGACCGGGGAGATTTCAGTTGAGAGGAAGTCCAGCGACCGGCCCCGGTCCGGACCAGGAAGCGGTCTAAATCTTCTACCAGCGCCACCCCCCGGTCCTGGCTCAGGATGACGACCTGGGCGCCGGGGACAAGGCTGCGGCCATCAGCGGCGCGGGCCGGGACCGCGAAGTGAACCCCCTGCGAGTAAAATACAATTTCAGTAGTATCTTCCCCGGCCTGCTGGACCCTGGCGACGGTGCCTTTGAGCGAGGTATCGCCTGCGCGTCTCTGCAAAACCTGGCGGCAGGCGTACAGCCATATCATTGCGTAACCGGCCAGGCCGGCCAGGATTGCCAGGGCCAACGTTAGTTCTTCACTCATTTTAAGAGAGCGGAAAATAAACCCGGCCGCCCCGAACCATGTGAGAAGGACCGCCCCGGCGTTAAAGTTGAGCCAGGAATTAAATTTGCGGTCAGCCGGTTGGGATAGCGCCCGGCTAAATCTCTCCAGGCAACTCATTAGAAAGGCGCTGACCGTAAAAGTCAATCCAAGAATAAAACTAGCCAGGTATAAAAAGGTGAGCCAACCCATCGCCAAAAAGCCTCCGGAATCCGTTTATTTAAAAGCAGCGCCATTTTAGTGGCTTTTAAAAAGATACGTTTCACGCGAATCCAAAGTTTCATATGTTAGAAAAGTGTTAGAATTTGAACCAACCCTTATGAAAACGATATCTTTTTTAAAAACTCCTTAAAAATTCGTTAAAAAACTACCCCAAGTATCGAAAAAAGTGGTAAAATTAACGTTAATAAAGACAGTACAACTTTTTGTAGTAAATAAACATTTATAAGTTAAACAATCAACCAGCGAGATTTATTGGCGGGTCAAAGAAGAGGCTTTACGGAAAACTATCCTCTCTATCTTTTCTCTCCAATCTCCATCCCAGGCCGTGAGCAGCGGCCAGACAGAGAGCCTCGGATTTGTTCGTTGAGCAGGCGAACAAGTTGCGAGGTTCTCCTATTTTATACCCCTTATTTTAATTCTATACCTTTGCGCTCCTTTATCCGGCTCTAAGCATTTTAGGGGTATTTATTCTGCTATAATCAAGCTTACCGGTTAAAAACATTATCAGGAGTTAAGCAATTTTATGTATAGATCGAACGACAACGAAAAGAAACGGCCTGGCAAGAACCTTCTAAGATTATCCGCTATCCTCTGGCTGGCCCTGGGCCTGTTACTGGCCGCCTGCGGCGAACAAAGTACCCCAATTAGCCTCGGCCTGGCCTCTCCCGCCGCTACCACGGCTGCGGCAAGCACGACGGCGCCTGCCGCTACTACGGCCGCCGGGACCACCGCTCCCGCTACCACGGTTGCCCCTGCCACCACCGCCCCGGCTGCGACGGCCTCTAATCCCACCACCGCCGCTTCCGGTACGGCCACTACCGCCGCCCCGGCCACCGCGGCAGCGGGCAGCCCTTCCGCCAGCGGCAACGTGCCGACCGTCCAGGTGCCGGAATCGGCCCGCCAGCAAATCCAGACTATCATCAGCCAGACCGAAAAGACCCGCAACCTGACCTTTAAGACGCCGGTTGAAACCAACTTTATGACCCGCGCTGACCTCACCAAATACCAGACGGACGAATTTTACAAAGATAACCCGGCGGAAAACCTTAAACGCGACGAAAAAATCCTGAAGGTGTTCGGCTTCGCGCCCAAAGATTTTGATTATGCCAAGACTTATGTCGACCTGCTAAACGAGCAGGTTATCGGTTTCTACGACCCGCGCACCAAAAAGCTGTATATCGTTTCCGATAGCGACCCCAGCAAAGTGGACGCTTTATCCAGGTTTACCGCCGAACACGAACTGACCCACGCTTTACAGGACCAGTATTTTGACTTGCAAAAGTTCAGCCCGGACCGCCAGCCTTCCGACCAGGATTGGAGCGATGATGCCAGCGCGGCTAAACTGGCCCTGGTTGAAGGGGACGCGGTGCAGTCGCAGTTGAACTGGGTCGCGGCGGGTAATTTAAGCCAGACCGACCTGCAAGAACTGGTTAAGAGCAGCCAGGATTCAAGCAGCACAGTGCTGGATAACGCCCCGCTGATTCTAAGCGAAAGCCTGATTTTCCCTTACAACGATGGCAACGCCTTTGTGCAAGCTCTTTATACCAAAGGCGGGTGGGACATGGTAAACAAGGCTTTTACCGATTACCCCCCGAAGTCAACCAGCCAGGTTCTGCACGTCACCAAGTACCAGAACAAGGTCGAGCCGGTAAAAATCAACCTGCCTTCGATGCTAGATGTGCTGGGTAGCGGCTGGAAATCGCTCGACATCAACACAAACGGCGAACTCTCTACCCGCATCTGGCTTCAGACCGGTATGGCTAAACCGAAGGACGCTACCTCCAAGACCACCGCTTCCAACGCGGTCAAAGGCTGGGCCGGGGACCGCTACCAGGCTCTTGAAAACGCCCAGGGCCAGGACGGCTTCGTCTGGCAGACCCAGTGGGACAGCGAAAGCTCGGCCACCGATTTCTACAACGCCGCCTCCACCAGCATGCCCCGGCTCTTTAACCTGAGCGGCAGCGGGACCGGCGCCGACCTTAAAAAGAGTTGGTCCACCGCCGACCAGGACGTTACCCTTATCCGCAAAGGCAACCAGGTTCTGGTAGTGGTCCTGCCCAAAGGCGCGGGCGTGGATAAAGTGACGGCCAAACTCGGTTTCTAGGGTTTTAAGTTTCTGTAATCTGGAAAGGGCTTCATCCAATTGAAGCCTTTTTCATTCAGGCTATTTATTAAGGCTTATAGCAGGTCGGGGTAAAGGCTTTATCTTTGTCATTCCGACCTTGTGGAGGAATCTCAGCGCCTGTGGCGGTAGCACTTAATAGAGGAATGGTACCTTTTAAGGTGTGGGAGGGAATTATTTTCCCGACTGGTTCTGCCTTAATCGGGAATACAATTCCCTCCCACAGGGGAATAGTTACTAAAATAAAAAGAAGAATAAATAAAGAAGCTGCCAACCCGGGGTAGCACCCCATTAAACGGTGAAAAACAGGTAAAGTTGAAATAAAAGCGTTCATCTGGCAAAATTTGGTTATGATTACAAAAGAACAACCAATACCGATGAACGCTGGGGAGCAATTCTGCTCTTA
>CADDZM010000471.1 GCA_902812345.1 Chloroflexota bacterium
ATTTTTCAGCAGCAGGGTTGCGCCGGTTGTCACGGCGGGGATAAAGCGACCGGCCAGATTGGCCCGGCCCTTAACGACATCACCTTCCCGTTTAGCGGCCTGTTGCGGCAGGTCCGCAGCGGCAGCGGCGTGATGCCCTCTTTCCCGCCCTCGGCCCTTTCCGACGCCGACGCCCTGTTGATTTACAACTACCTGAAAAGCTTGCAGAAGTAGCTTTAGAGGCAAGCAAAAAGAAAGAGCCGCCCGGCGCAAGTTTCGGGCGGCTCTTTCTTTTGGTTCGAAAAACGAATCCGGGTCAGTGAGAACTGACGTGGCGGACTTCGATTTTGCCCGCAGTCTGCCGCACTTGGTAGAGGGGCGCGTCGAAGGTAGAAGGGCCATCTAGGACCTTACCATCTTTGAGGCAAAACCGGGAGCCGTGCCAGGGGCAAATGACCGTATCGCCTTCCAGTTGGCCTTCGTCCAGCGGCCCGCCCGCGTGAGGGCAGGTGCTGTTCAGGGCGTAAACCTGGTCGCCCTGTTTCACCAGGAGTACTTCTTCGCCGCCGGCTTCAACCTTGTGCAGGGTGTTTTCCGGCAAATCGGCTGCGTTCATGACCTGGGTCCAGTCGCCCGGCTCGTTGTCCCAGGCGGTATGGTCGACCATCGAACCCATTTTATAGACCAGGTCGCCGCCTAAATAGGCGCTGTAACTCAGCACCCCATACGCTGCGGTCGAGATAACGACCCCCAGCTTGCGCTGGCCGTTTTTCCGTAAGAACCAGCTAAGGGTGTAGGCGGTCAGACCGCCCACATTAAGCAGCATGTGAACCAGCCCGGTATGCCGTTCTTCGCCAACAGTATCGCTCCAATCGGTAATGCCGGCTACGGCGGCCCCGACTGCACCCAGGATACCCAGGCCAACTGCCGCGTCTGCGCCCGGAGCCAGTTCAGATTTATCATCAGCCCCCGAAAGCAAATCAAGGGTGACGGCGGTAGTCCAGGCGCCAACCGGCACATCGGTCAGAACCGGGTGCAGGGCGTGGCCGAGCCAGACCCCGTTTAGAAAGTTTTTAGCCTTTTTGCCGGGAACACCGCCGGACTGAAAAATGCCGTTAACGGCTTGCTGAAGCGAATCGGCCAGTTTTTCCAGGGCCGGTTGGGGAGCGGAGTCGTTACTCATGCAAAACCTCCTACTTTTCTGCTCTACTCTAATTTAAGTTTTCTCTTTTCTTGTCTCTCAAGAGGTGTCATTGCTTTTACAGCTCTAATTTTAGCTAATCAGCCCGGCTTTGTTCCAGCAGGGCGCGATGTGCCGGTATTCGAGCGGTTTTAGAACTTTCCAGGGTTTAATACCGGTGTTTAACACTTTTAAAATGAGCAAAAGTTGGGCCTTGAACTATAAATAACGTGGGAAGTTTTAAACTCATACAAAACAGCGCCCGATGAAGGCGCTGTCCTTATCTATTGCCGGTAAAACTTCTACTTGCCGACCCCGCAGCAATTCAAGAAGGTTGTATCGGCTTTGACCGGAAAAATACTCTTTTCGGTTTTGGCGTTAAGGTCGAAGTAACGGCCCTCTTTTAGCTGCTGGCTTGCCAGGGTGTTGGTAACCGCGGGCGTGGGGGTAGACCCTGTGCCGGTCGGGTTTGGCGGCGTAAAAGTGTAGAGCAGCTTTGAACTGTCGCCGCTGAAAGCCGGGTTGAGCCGGATTCCCGCCGGGAGATTGTTCTGGCCTTCCACCACAAGGGTCGTCGGAGTGCCGTCCGGGTGAATAACGGCCAGGCCAATCTTGTCGCCTTCACCCACGTAAAGGGTGCTGACGCTCTTGCCGTCCGGCGAGAAGACCGGGCCGACTTTGAAGGAAGGCCGGGAGGTCAGGGTCGAAACCACGTCCGCCGAGGTCGCCACGTAGTAGTCGAAGCGGAATTTGCCGCCGCCGCCAACGGGTTCGAGGTCTTGCAACTTTTTAAGGTTGGAGCCGTCTTTGTTAACCATGTACAGGCTAATCTGGGAAGGAACAGACGGCGCAGCCGTGGCGGCCGGCGTACCCACGGAAACCGTTACCCCCACGGAAGGCGTCGGCCCGGCGGTCGGCGTGCCAAAAGCAGCCGTGGTACCTGCGGGAGTCGTGGCGGTTACGGGCGAGGAGACCGTAGTAGGGGCGGCGGTAGTAGCGCTGGCCGCCGCGGTAGCGGTCAGAAGCGGCGAGTCAACCGTGCTGGTATTCGCGGCAGCCACGGCCAAATCGAGGGCGCTTACCATTAAAGACGGGTTGGGGTCGCCGTAAAAGACAAAGCTGTTGCCGTCCGGGGACCAGGTGGGATACCAGGCGCCGAGTTTGTCTGGCAGCTTAATCTGGGTGGTCGTGCCGCTGGCGACATCTACCGTAAACATAACGGCGTTGCGCAGCGAGAAGAAGGCGATTTGCTTGCCGTCCGGCGACCAGTTGTGGCCGGGCGCGTCGGAAGCGAGCTGCCGCTCTTCGCCCGGTTTAGCGTTCACATTCGTCACAAACAACACCCGGACAATCCCGATGCCGTCCGGACCCTGTCCATCCGGGGCCGGGAGATTCTTAATGAAAGCGATTTGCTTGCCGTCCGGCGAAAAGACCGGGTTATAGCCGGTATAAGCGACGGTATGCAGGCCGGTGCCGTCGAAGTTTACCAGTTCAACACCGGCATTGTCGGCGGTAAAGGCAATCTGCTTGCCATCCGGCGACCAGACCGCCCCGGCTTTATTCTGGACCGAGTTTGTCACCTGGAAAGGATTGCTGCCGTCCAGGTTGGAAGTAAAGACCTGCTGCGGAGCGTCCAAGGTTGGCGACTGGAGATAGACCAGGCGGTTTTTGGCCGCGTTCGCCGCCGGAGGAGCCACATAGACCCCGGCTGTAACGGTTGGAATAGCCGTGGGTACAGGAGCGCGGCTATCGGAAGTCGCGGTGAAGCCGTTGGTGGCCCGCCACAAAATCGCCAGGATAACCAGGATAACCGGCAGGCCGATGACCAGCCCCCAGCCGATATTTTCCCAGACGTTTTTCCAGCCGGAACGGCGAGGCGGTTCATTGCGGTCGCGGCGGACCGGGCCTTTACCGGGCGGCTGGCTTAAAGGGGCATTCGAACGTGTATTGTCGGTTGCGCCCGACCGGGGAGTAGTAGGGCTGGCCGGTCTTTGCGAAACTCCCGCCCCGGTCCGGCGCGGGCCTGCCGGGGGCGTCTTCTTATCAGAAGGCATGATTTAGCAACTCGCTCCTAGATTAAAATTACAAATTTTGCGCCAGGCGTAAAAAAAGCCTTTGCGGGGCGGCAGGCTGGCCGGGTATTCTTGCTCTTTCGAGCCGGTGGAAGACCTGCGGCGGCGGGCCGCTTCGGTTGGCTATAGTACAATGATTCGAGGCGGCTGTCAAAGATTAACTTAGAGGGCAGGCCGAATATTCTTGCTCGGCGCAAAAATGGTGGTGAAGCTGGATTAAACCCTGCTGGCGGCAGGCCGTATTGACCAGCCGGGCGATAGTAACTTTGCCGAGGGGCTTTCCTTCTAAAACAGCCTCGGCGGGATTTTCCAGCCAGTGGCGAAAGACCTGGCGGCCAACGTTTTCGATAAGCTCGTTGCGCGAAAGGGGCGGGTGGGCCCGGTAAACTGCCAGCGCCCGGGAAACCAGGGCAGGGTCGCGTTTGTCGCGGCCATAACCGGCCAGAAACGGCAAGACGATATTCAGGACCATGTCGGCGGCCCGGCTTTCTCCGATTAGCTCTACCCCGGCGGCCTGACTGCTGCCGACCAGCAGGGCGCGGTCGCCAAAGTCGTAGCGGCGGGTCCAGAACAGGCCGCTATCGCTCTCCTGGTCGCCCGGCCCGGCCCGCAAAAGCTCATTCAAAGGCCCGGCCGCTTCGGCGGTATTTTCATTTAAAGC
>CADDZM010000472.1 GCA_902812345.1 Chloroflexota bacterium
CGGGCGGGCCGGGGCGACCACCTTGACCGTTGCCTGGCCGGATTGCTGGCTCTGGTCGAAACTTGTCTGGGTTGAAATCAAAGCTACATCGGTCCGCAAAGTTGGCCCGGCCTCCGTTGGAGTATTCCCCCGCCACTCTTCGACCCAGGCCAGTGAGAACGGCTTGCCGGACGGGCTTGAAATATTCACGCCGCCACCCAAAGGCACCTGCAAAGTGGAAAGCCCCGGTTGCAGTTCAAGGTGCCGGGTATTGCCGCCAGATTGAATCTGAATGGCCTGCGCTTCCAGACTGCCGATACCGACCGCTAAATAGCGGTTTGCGGCGGTTTCTGGCGCGGCGGGTAGGTTGCCCCCGGTCTTAAAATCCAGGCTGCCGGACGAGCCGGAAGGCGTAATCAGGAGCGGAGCGGTCCGATTTAACAGGCCGAAAGCATCCTGGCGGGTGGCATCGTAACGAGCCAGCAAAGCGTCACTCTTTTTAAAGACCGTCAGAAAGTCGTTGCCAAAGATTTTATCGGCGGCCCGGAACCCGTACAATGTCGGGTCTTCCCCGGCTTGAATAACCAGGAAATCGGCCGGGCGGCCGACCGGTAAGGCCGGTAAAGGCCGGAAACCAATTGAGATAGTGCCATACTGCTTGCTGGCAGGCGTTACGCCGGTCCGGTCAAGCATTGTAGCCGCCAGTTCGAGCAAGGCCGAGCCGTCCCGGGGGTATTGCACGAAATAGACCGAGCTAGCCGGGGTTATGCCTAAATCCTTCAGTCGAGCCAGCCAGGGGTCCGGTTTCAAGTCGTATATATAAGTGCTGCCAAACTGCTGGGCGACCCCCATCCCGCTTTTTTCAAGGTCAGCTTTGAATTTAGGCCACTGCAGCTTGACCGCGGGGTCTTGGCTGTCAATCACCAGGTAGCGCACTTCCAACCCCTGCAAAAGTTCGAGCAGGCGCGGCGAGAAACCTTCGCGGGCTACCGCTGCTTTAAACGCGTCGTAGGCCGGGGGCATAAAACCGCTAAAGCCGTTCATTATGGGCCGCCAGCTACCCCGCGTCCAGTATTGCAAAAAAAGGTTGCTATTATCGCTGCCGCTCAAAGGCACCCGCAAGGCCGGTGCCGGGTGGGCATCCAGCCAGCTTTCGACGGCGGGTTTAGGCTGGACAAGGACCGTCGAGGTTTGCAGGTCTACATCGCTCCAGTATTCGCCACTCAGTAGCACGACCAGGCCAACCGCCAGAAGGCCGGTTTTGGCAGCGGAAGTGAGCCGAAAACGCTGCTGCGCCCAGGCAATCCCGTAGGCCGCGAGAGCCGCTACGGCCAGGGAGACCACATAAATAAAGCGCACCGGCACCCGGATGGCCGCGAACCCCGGGACATAATTATACAACAAAGCATAGGGCAGCGGGATTTCGCCAAACCGCCCGGTCTGCCAGGCCGGGCCAAAGGTAAAGCTGATGGCGACCAATGCCAGGATGACAAAAAATAAAGCGTCCCGGTTTTGTTTTATCCGGCGCAGGGCCAGGATTGCCCCCAATAGGCCCAGCAGCATCGCGCCCAGGCCCAAATAAAGACCGCGTTCTCCGCCCGAACTGCTCTGCCAGAAACCCTGGGTAAAAAGCGGGCGGTAAAGCAACTGGTTTAGCTTGTTTTCCTTCGGCACGTCAAAATAGTAAAACGGCTGGGCCGAGAAACTTTGCACCTCGCTGGCGCTGCGCTGGAAACCTAAATCCTGCTGGACTGCCAGGAAAGGCAGGTAAAACGGCAGCACCACCAGCCCTACAACAATCATTACAACGCACAGGCGGGCCATTTTGTTGAGGTCCAGCCGCTTTTTCCAATTAAGCGGTTTCTTCCGGCGAAAGTCCCGGTTTTGCCAGGCCCAGCCTACCAGCACATAAAACAGGTAAAGCCCGACGGTCGCTACCAGGAAAAGGCCCAGGTAGGTGCTGGAAAGCAGTTCCAGGCCGAAGAAAACCCCGAACAAAACCACATTTAACCAGCCGGACCGGGGTGAACTCAAGGGGAACGAACGGACGGGCGGCGCTTTTTCAGCCTGGTTCGTTTGATTTTCAGGGCCGGGAAGGTCATGCGGCGTTAGCTGGCCGGGCCTTGGATGCGCCGGGGTTGGTTTTGAGATTAGAGGCGGTGCCTGGATAAAGCGGCGCAAAAATAACAGGCAAAACGGCATCCCCTGGGCCGCCAGCAGGTGCAAATGAGATAGCTGGCCGAAGCGGTGCGGAAAGAAGCCGAAAATAATCCCTGCCCCCAGGGCGGCGACCCGGTTATGAGTTAAATCCTTTCCCAGCAGGTACATGCCCCAACCGCACAGGACGAAGGAGGCCAGCAAAAGCAGGTTGTAAGCGAGGACCGGGTTATTGGTCAGCCAGATAACCGGGGCGACCAGGATGGCCTGCCCGATCAAGGTTTCGGTGAAAGCCAGGGTGTTGTGGTAAGGGTAAAACACGTTAGCGTCGGCGAAATGGAGCGGGTCGGTCACCAGGGCGTGCGCGTCCCAGTCGAGGGTCCAGGTCTGGAGCAGGGCATCACCCCACTGTTCAAGTGAGTGGTCGAGGTTGGGCGTCACCGGCCAGGTCATGAATATGGTCAGGGCCACGAAAAAGAGCAGGGCCAGGCTGTCAAGTTGCCAGTTCTTAAGGCGAAAGGCTGACCGGCGCTGCCCGCTTTGAGGTTTTTCTAGCTGCCCTGCGACAATTTTCAAAATGCTTCCCCGGCGTAAACCCGCTTCGTCCGGCTGCCCCATAAGACCGGAAGTAAAAGCCGGTCGGATTGTTATGCATTAAAAAACGGCTCCAGCTTTGAGCCGTTCGACCCGGCTATCATACCTTTTTCGAGGGTTGTTTGCAACCGGGCCAGCCCGCTTTACATTTTCTTGTACCTTATTTATGACTTTCTTAACATACACGCCAGGATATGTGTGCTACGATAAATTATTCCAGGGTTGCATTTGGGGCAACCTTTAATAAACCTGTTATTGTTTCAACAAATAAATATACAACTTTAAGGAGGTATGCAAAATGGCTGGCATACGCGGGGTCGTATCTACGTTAAGCGGCGATGGTGAAGAAATTATGGGGCCGGACGTGCTGATGTGGCACTACCCGAGCAACGATATTATCAACGGGTCGCTGCTGACCGTTGAAAGCAACCACTTTTGTGTCCTGAAATCACGCGGCGCAATCCTGAACGTCTACGAAACGGGCCAGTACCAGGTCCAGACCCCTCAACGAATTCTCTTTGGTTCCATTCAGCAGGCTTTTTACGGCGGGGCCAGCCCCTGGCAGTACGAAGCCCTTTATGTCAACCGGGCCAAGCTGGTCATACACGATTCAGGCCGGGCCTTGTCGCGGGAGATGGCCCAGCTTACCTACGATATTGATTACTATATCACGGTTAACACCCCTGATAACGCCGTCATGCTGGTCCAGCACATGCCCTATCGCGGCCACGCTCTTACCACCAAAGACGTTAACGGCTACGCCGGGCCGGTGGTCGAACAGGCCGTCAACCAGCTTGCCCAGATTACGCCGCTTGAGCAAATCAACGAAAAAATCCACGAACTTACCAAGCTTGTCCACGACCACCTGCAACAGTTTTTGTCTGTTTACGGCATTACCCTGGATACGGTCAAGGTGCTGGTCTACCCCAGCGACGAGCGCATGAAATCGCTTATATCGCTCAAAGCTTTTGGCCTTAGCGAACTTGACGCCATTCGGTACTACACCGCCATGATTATGGCCGAGCGCGGCACCATCAGCGCCCCGAATATGGCTGTCGGCCAACCTTTTAATATGGGCGGCATCCAGCCGACCGTCGGGACCGAACGCTTCCTGAACCCCCAACCTTTACCGCCTCTCCCGCCCCAGGCCCAGGC
>CADDZM010000473.1 GCA_902812345.1 Chloroflexota bacterium
GGGTAAGGTCCGCTGTGGGTAAAACTGAGGCTTTCCGGCCCGGACTTCAGCGTGCTTTTGTCCACCTCGCTGACCGTCATGCGTGCGGGCGGGTAGTTGTAAAGCCGGTTGGCCGGGGTGTTTAAGATTTTAAGAGCCTTTTGCTGTTGGGCGGCGTGCTCGGCTCTTTTTTGCGGCGTGAAAAGGCTCTCGTTGTACTGGTCGAGGGTCCACAAATACTGGCGTAAGGCTTCCATGGCGGGAAAAATCCGGCTTAAGGCTGCGTCAGGGGCAGCCGAGTAGTCATAAAAAAACGGTATCGCCTGGTTCAAATTATCAAACCAGTTTTCCATATTTTTGTAGCCGGTAAGATAATTGGTGAAAAATAAAGCCGCACAGCCCACGCTCAAAGCTATAGCGATACCGGCTAGACCTACTTTCAGGGCCGGGCGACGCTGCCATAACCGGCTTACTGCCAGGGCCAGTATTATGAAACCAGCCGCCCAAAACCAGCTTGAAATAGAGGTGTAGCGGCTGGCCTGGGACTGCTCCACCCCCAGTCCCAGCCGCCCCAAGGTGGTAATGCCTGCGTTCAAAAGAACGTAAAGGACAATTGTTAGCCAGGGCAAGATTGAGTACCAGCTTTGCAGACGGTCGGCCGCTTCCGCCGGGTTTGTTTTGTAAGAGAGCCACCACATGTATAGGCTGGCGGCGGTCACCGCTATTAAGCCGGCCAGGCTGAAGATTATGCCGGCCGGTCCCTGCGCCCAGGGAGTAGCCAGGTAAGTGAGAATATAAGCCAGCACGTCCTGCAGGTGGGTAAGGATGTAACCGATATCCTTGTGGTCCGGCGAGGGGTTATAGTTGTAAAAATAGAGACCGATACTGGCAAGCGCGGCCACTAGCCAGCCTGCCAGGTACCTTTTGCGCCACTCTCCCCACCTGCTCAGCATCCCGGCCAAGACACAGGCCCAGATGGGAATAGCCGTACCGGTCGTGTAAGTCGCAATTAAGGATACGCCCAGGGCCAGGTAGAAGCCCTTAGCGGTGCCGGGCCAGCGATTGGTAGCCCAAATCGCTACAAAAAGCATTAGATTGACCAGAAACCAGCTCATCTGAAAGCCCCAGAGCCAGTTTTCGTATTGAATGGTATTGAACATCAACAGCGAGCAAACAAGCATCAAACCTGCTCTTAACCACCCACTGACAGTGAGCTTAAGCAACTGCCAGGTTAAAATGCCGGTAAGCACTACCGTCATATAGCTAAATAAAGTTTCTTTGAGCGAGTCCCAGCCGCCAAATACGGCCAGGCCCAGGGCAATCAGGCGCAGAAAAACAATCCGGTGTTCGTTGTGCTGCACCCAGAAATCATTTATGGTGAAGCCGCCGGTATGCAGCTTGATCATGGTGGGCAGAAAATCCCATTCGTCTAGAAATGGTACATTGGGGGTGAAGCGCACCACCCAGATCAGCATCAGCAGACCCGGTATGAGCGACAGCAAATATAATAAATAGTTACCGGCTTTAGTCAGGCGAGCCGCTCCAGGGTTGGCCTGAGTTTCTTTAGCCGTGTGATTGGTTATTTTTAACATAGATTAACTTCGGATGACGCTCTGCTCAAGTCGCCTGCCTACCTAAATTGTGCCGAGTAATTGTTCGCTAAACGGCGCGGCAGCCCGTTAACTTTGTGCGTCCGGCAATTTAGCCAGGCTACCGTTGAAAGTTAATACACTCCAACCTGGTAAGCTCCAGCGAAGCTGGGTCTACCCCAAACAGGCCGCTTGGCTGATATTTGATCTGTATGGAGTCAAATTGCCGGGTCTGGACAGGCTCGTTGCTGAAATAAACATCAAATTTTAACGGATCTACCAGCGAAATATAAGTGCTGAAAGGTTTTCCTGTCTCGATTGTTACCAGGCCGGTTTCCAGCAGTTTATTTCCTTGCGACCATAAATCTACCAGAAAATTGTTCGGCCGGCCTACCAGGCTGGCGATAGGATAATTTACTATGGGGGTCAGGCGAATCATGCTGCACCTGGCGACCTGGTTAAGGCGGTAGGTATAAAGGGCGGAGCCAGTCTTCTCTAAACTAAAAGAGAGGGTCAGGCTGGTCATGTCATGGCGCTTCGGCCGGGCTTTTAAGAGCATATAGCCGCTGCCATACAAATTATGGGTCTTTAGCTCAAAGTTATTATAGATGTACTCAAAAATGCGTGGCAAGCGGGTAACATTTTGAACCCCGTCTATCGCCGCCGAAACGACGCCATCCAACCCATAGACAATTTCTAAATTATCTTTGTTCTGGGCGATAGTATCTATATAAAATTGTTGCAGGCTGAAGGTGTGGGCGGAATAGGACTGCAAAAAGGGAGCAACTATTTTCTTATTAAAGCCGATTCCATACTGGTATTCGTAGGGGAAGGTAAGGACAGCCTTGTTAGGGTCGCCCGCCGCTAACATGTCTTTCGGCAAAATTCTATCGCCCGGTGTGTTTTGCTGGGTAAGCTGTTTGATCTTACCGGTTATCGAAACCTTGCCGTCAAATACCTGGCCTAGCACCTTAAAACTTTCCAGGTTAGCCATAGGCCAGGTTATAATCAAGGCCAGTAATAAAGAAGCCCAGAGCACTTTGATATTCTTACCAGCTTTTAGCCAGTCATTTCCTAACAGCAAAAATAATAAGAGAAGCGGCAGGCAGGCGTAGGCAATATGCCCTAGGTCGCTACGGGTAATCGCGCTTTTTAGTTCAAACAAGCTAGCGATTAACAGGCAAAACAAAAGATAAGCTTCCCTGGAAGCAACCTTCCGGCAGTACCAGGCTACGGTGCCGATTAAATAAATAATTACCAGAGCTAAAACCCAGGTTCCAATATTGCTGAGCGCCCAGGGCTGCCCGAAAGTGTAATTGTAGCCGCGCACCACCTCAAAGGAGAGTATCTGGTAATCAAACAAGTTATGGTAAGCGGAAGAAGTTAATTTAAACAGCAGGCTTATTAACAAATTCCCGGCCAGGTATATTCCCATGAAGATTCCTAAAATTAAAGCCAGTTCTTTAACCGCTAGAATTTCGTCTTTTCTAAATAACTTTCGCCAGGATAAGCCGATTAATACTACCAGGATAGTAACAGCCGACATTACAGCGTAGAGGCCCATTTCAAAGGTCCATAACTGGAGGATAAAAGCTAGTAATCCACTGGAGGCGGCCCAGGTCAAACGGTGCCGTGGGGTACCGGCGGCTAGGGCCCGGCCCAGGAACACCGCGGTCAGCACTAAAAAGAGACTGCGATAATAAAAGCTGGCCAGGGCAATATTGAGGACGACACAGCCGATAAAGACAAACAAGGTATATTTCCAGTTTATCTGGGGGATCAACATTAGAATAACGGCCAGGCAGGTGATGGTTATCAGAGAGTGTAACACGATCATCAAACCATAACTGTCGAAAGCGGAATGACTGGTGGTAAATACGGTAGCCAGGCCGTAAAGTAGTTGGGAAAAGGGACCGTAGGTGAAGTAAACATCTCGCCCCAGGATGTGGCCTTGCTGCAGGGTAGAAGCTATCGCCATTTGCCAGCCCGAGTCAAGACTGGCGTCCTCGCCCTTAGTTATGACCCCGGATTGGGCTATTACAACCAGCATTGCCAGCAACCAACAAACCAGCAGGGTCAGGGTCTTGCCGTAGTTACCATTTAGAACTGTCCTTTTTTGCCAGAGAGTTAAAAGTCTGGTTTTTAGTTGAGTTGTAGCGCTTGTAACTTTGGTTCCTAGCATCAATCAATTACCGCCTGAACTGAAAAGCATTTTGGCTAGTCTCCTGGCACTCGCGGAGCCAAATCCAGCGCGAAATCTTCGCGGTCGAGACTCAGGTTTGGATTATAATACGGGTCATCATTTAGC
>CADDZM010000474.1 GCA_902812345.1 Chloroflexota bacterium
CATGGACCCTTTGACAATGCTGGCCGGCCCGGTCTCGCCAGTCCGCGATGGTGCGTTCGTCCAGCCCAAAAGCGGCGACGATGGCCTGGATAGGGCAGCCCCAGGCGAGCAGGGTGATTACCATAACAATTAAATCCTGGCCCTTACGCAACCCTTCGAACACGGTGCCGGTGCGTTCATTGAAAGTTTTGCGGCAGACTTTACAGCGGTAACGCTGACGCTGGCGGTCATGAATGGTGATGTTACCTTGCTTTTTCAGTCCCCTTTTGGGACAATGCTGGTTAGAGCAGAATTGCTCCCCAGCGTTCATTGGCTTTGGTTCTTTATTCATAATAACCAAATCTTGCCAGATGAACGCTTTTATTTCAAGTTTCTTTGTTTTTCACCGTTTATTGGAGTGCTACCAGAGTTGCCAGCCAGGACCTTTTTCCTATATAATAGCTTCATCTTTGGAAACGTCGAAACTTTATTGCTATTGCAGTTGCAATTAGCTATTTACCCTTATGGCGCTTAGATGATGTTTACAACTGTTTTCAGATTGCCAGCCCGGTTAATTTAACAGCCGCTATTTATCTTTTGTCCTCCTCAGGCTTGTAATCCAGTTTCCCTATCTTGTGGTTTTGGTTGGTTGGATACTTGGGTAGTTACTTAGCTGGTTACTTTAGATAGTGACCAGTGTAATAAACCAAAATGGTCCATTACCTTATACTTACAGGCTGGTATATAATTCCATGAACAATTTAAAAGTACGCCACGAATTTAGCCACGAGGAAGCCGATCCGGAGGAAATCAATTCGGTAGAGGTCGGTCAAGAGCTAAACAAAGCTAAAGTTAGAGCCGTACCAAAACCCTGGTGGCAGCAACGGCTTACTTCGGCCTTCAACTCGGCCTCTTCTCTCTTGCTCCGGCTGGTTGTTTCAAGCGTTGCCCTACTCCTGGTTGTGGCTATTGGCCTGCTGGTATTTATAACCATAAAGAACGATCCTGACCCGAACCTGGTTGCCCTAAACCGCCAGCAGCAAACCCTGGCTGCCCTGAAAAATAATCAAACAGCCTCTAGTTTGTCGGCCAACTCTGTCACATCAGTTGCCCAGCCCGGCCCGGGATTGCCTAAACCGCTAAATACGGCCACAGCTAACGGTAACAGCGAACAAACTACCCCACTATCCGACCCAGATATTACCCCGGCGCCCAATAACGAGACCAGGGGACCGGTAGTCGATGCCTCAGCGACCGCTTCAAACCAGGACGAGATCCCCGGCGAAACTGCTACCCCGGCTGAGTCGGCCAATACGCCACTCGGTCCTCCGGGTGCGGCCACCACCTCGCCATTCGTTTCGACCGCGAAAAATCAGACGCCAGCCAGAACTACTTCATCTACAAACAGGACAAGGCCTACGGCAATAGCCCGTCCTGGCTCCTCGAATCCTAATCCTCCCAATAATAACCGGCCCGGGGCGACAAATATACCGGTGCCGGGCGGCAGCGGCAGCGGAGGAGGAGGGGGCAATAGCCTACCTGTTCCAACTACCAACAACTCGGGTAACCCTGTTATACCGCCAACCAGTACCAGCCAACCGACCAGTCCAACCAATCCGCAGTCACCTGCGACCAGTTGGCCAGGGAGCCCGGTGAATGCAACCGCGACGCCAGTGCCGACTCCAACTACCATGCCGGCTTCAAATGGACCTGGACCGGTGCTGACCTCGACACCGCTGCCGACCACCGGTAGTACCCCGGTTCCTACAACAGTCCCGGTCGTTCAACCACCGACCCCCACACCTGTACAGGTGCCAGCCACGCAACCGCCCACTACGACCCCTGAGCCGACCCCTACCGCTACACCCGTTCCCGATCCAACCGCTACACTGACTCCCAAGCCGCCTACACCGAATCCCCAACCAACCCCTACGAATACGCCGGTCCGGGATCCGCCAACGGCAACTCCTATAATTGAAATTCCGACTATTGTGGTACCAACCCTTTAGATAGCGGGTATTAATATAAATGATAAAAGCTTCACCAGAATTAAAAGGCTCTCTTTTCGAGAGAGCCTTTTTAAACCTTAAAGTTAGAGGTTTAGAGGTTGGAATGAATTTACCAGACCGCTTTTCTGATTTGTCTTTGCCAATTTCGATTATAGTTGTAGAATAAGGTCATTAGTGACAACTTAAGGTTTTGAAGAAGTTGTCAAGCTTGTAATTGCCTTTTTCTAGGGGCTTTAACGATACTCAAAATCTTGGCACGCTTGGCATAATACTCCCCAATACTGAGGCTTTCACCTCGCTTGAGAGCTTCGCTGTAATGGTATAAGCCTCGGTAGACCATTTCAACACTAATACGCTCTACCGGTAACTTGAGTTCGCAGGCTACTTCATCTACCAGGTCGATCAGCACACTGTACAATAACCAGGGGCTCCACAACTGTACCATTATCCCGTTTATTGAACTGGTGTGAAAGTAGGCCAACCCTAACAACCGTTTTACCTGTTTGAAGGCATCTTCAATCCGCCACCTCTGCCGGTATAACCAGCCTATCTCCACGGCGCTTAAACGGTCTGGCTCTAACACGTTGGTCAAATAGCGGTACCATTTACCAGCGTATTCTAGCTCTACCAACCGTAGAATAGCGTATTCTATAGATCATCAGATAAGAAAATAGAAAAGAGGTGACAAAATAACAGGGATAGCGTACCCTTGTAGCAAACAAGAAAAATTAATAACTACAGGAGCTATCCCTTGAACTTCAAAATCCATTTTACCACCCAGACCCTAAAAGTGCTTTCGGAGTACTGGCAAGCCGCCCTCAAAGAGGGTCAAAACCAATTGCTTAAACGCATTAGTGCTTTACAACTGCTCTCCGACCAACTTGCCCCAACGGTGATTGCCCAGCGGTTGGGAGTGGCCGTCAGTACCGTTTACGCCTGGCTCGCGGCTTTTATGCAACACGGGGTCGCGGCCTTAAAGTATGGCCCTAAGAAAGGACGTAAGGCTAAACTCAGCCAGGCCCAATTAGAAACACTTAAACAAAAGCTCTTAGCTGGCCCCACCGCGTGCGGCTACACCAGTGGGGTGTGGAACGGAGCGCTGGTAGCCGAGTTGATCGAGCGCGACTTCGCTCAGCATTATCAGCTGCGGTATGTGCCCAGCCTTCTCAAAGGGTTAGGCTTTACTTATCAGAAAGCCTGCTTCATCAGCGACCATCTTGACCCACTGCGGCGAACCGAATGGCTAGAAAAGGAATGGCCCCAGCTTGTAAAGGCGGCCCGGGAACAAAAAGCGTTGCTTTTGTTCGGTGATGAAGCCAGCTTTGCCCAGTGGGGTTCGCTCTCCTATACCTGGGCCATAAAGGGTCAGCAACCGGTGGTGGCGACTACGGGCATTCGTAAAGCTTACAAAGTCTTTGGGATGCTCGATTATTTCACAGGCCAACTCTTTTACTCCGGCCATACCGAGCGGTTTAACGCGGCGAGTTACTGTGAATTTCTAAAGAGGGTGTTAGCGCAAACTCCCAGCACCCAGAAGATAATGGTGGTGCAGGATGGGGCGCGTTACCACACCGCCCGGGCTACTAAAAAGTTTATTGCCGCCCACGTCGAGCGCTTGAGCGGCTACCAGCTACCGGCTTATTCGCCGGACTACAATCCTATCGAACACTTATGGCGTAGGATTAAACGAAAAGCGACCCATAACCGCTATTTCGAGAAGTTTGAAGATTTGATAGCAAGTGTAGAGACTGCCTTAGTGCTTGTAAAGAATTAATTTGAGCTAAAATTAGCAGCAGCTCTAGGGCCGATCCCACGTGGCCGAATGGTGTAATTCCAGCGAGGACAAACTGTCCCATACTCGATGTTTAACTCTCGCAA
>CADDZM010000475.1 GCA_902812345.1 Chloroflexota bacterium
TGAGCGGCTTTACGGTTTAACCGGCGCTATTGTCCCCTGGCCCCTCGACCGGACGGTGAGCCTGGCTGAAGCCGAAGAGTACTTTGGCCGCAAAGCCCTGTTTGATACCGGTCTTTGCACCGGGCGGACCTGGGCAAACCGCCTGGGGGTCACGCTGCACCGCCGGGTTGGTCCGAGCGAGATAAAACCGGCCTTTGAAAAGTTTTTGAAAGAGAAAATCGCGGTCCCGGTCGAAGTGGAAGGCAGCCGCGAGAAATGGTATTTTCCGGCCCAGGACGCGGATATTCTGGCGGCGCTGGAGAAAGGCGAAATCCCGGCCCAATGGCAGCCGCTCGGCTCGACGACCGCGGACGAGGTGACCCTGATAGGGCCGCTCGATAACGTTATCTGGGATAGAGCGCGCACCCAGGCTATTTTCGAGTTTGAGTATGTCTGGGAGATTTACAAACCGGCCGCGCAAAGGCGCTGGGGTTATTACACTTTGCCAATCCTTTACGGCGATAAATTTGTAGCCCGGCTTGACCCCAAACTCGACCGCACCACTAAGACCCTCAACCTGGCGGGGTTCTGGCTGGACGAACCCGGCCTTGAAGCTGACCCGGCTTTTGCAGCGGCGCTTAAAGGGGGCCTGGAGCATTTCGCCCGCTTTGTGGGAGCCGCCAGAATAGAAGCGGGCGCGTTGCCACCCGGCCTGGCTGCTAACTACTAAAAAAGCCTGATTCTTAAAAGCCGGAATCGCAAAACGGGAGCGCCCCAAAGGGTTCTCCCGTTTTGTTTTTATCAGGTTAAGAGGCTACCGTATACTTATTTCCAGAGATTACTAACCAGTTCTCTGGTTTTCTCGGTGGCGGTGTTGTCCACGGTTTTAAGGTCGTGGTTTTTCTTCAGCTCATTTAAAACAATCGTCGGCAGGATTTGCTGAATATAGGTAATGAACTCGGCATTATCTCTAGCGTTCCTGGCCGCCAGGTCCGCGGTCTCAGTGTCGCCGAGGGCTGTCGCGGTGGTATGCAGCATTTCATACGAAATCAGGCTGAGGTTCAGGGCCGTGAAATCGTCGCGGAAGTCTTTGGAAACTTCTTCCGAGCGGAGTTTATCAATAGCGCCAGCCGCGACGCCAAATACCGCTGCCACGCCTTCTTTAACCGGGCTGTTAGCCGCGCCGCCGAGCGCTTTCAGGCGGGTTGACAGGGCGCTCTGGTGGGTCTGGAGCGTCTGGGCAAAAGTCTGGAAGTGGGTTTTAACACCCGGCTCGGTTTCGTTTTCCTTTACCTGCTTATCAATCGCCTGGAAAATATGAGCTTCCAGGGAAATCATATCGCTTACATATTTCTGTAAAACTGTCTTTTGATCGGCCATTTCCGAAAATCTCCTTGTTTTTGTTCCTTATATCGCCGGTGCTGCCCCTGGCCCTGCAGGCCTTGTTCCTAACCGGCAGCCCGGCTTCGTCATAATGGGTATACTGCAAAATATGTGCCCCTACATTATTCAGGGGGTAATAAAGCGTGAAGATTAGATAAATAAAAAAGGCGCTTACCGGGTGTGGTAAACGCCTGTCAATCCTAAATTCTGCTACTAAAACCTGAGTTTTGTATATAAATTGCCGAAAACATTTGCGACAGCATCCATTCCGGCGCTGGTCAGTTGAAGGCCATCAATGGTGGAAACCCATTGTGGATTGCCTAGCCAGTTGAGGGTGGTTAAATCGGCAACATAAACTTGCCCGGGATATTTAGCGGCAACTGCATTTATAACGGCGTTATAATTACGCTGAGCATTTTGTAGTTGCTCTGTATTAAAGCAAGGCGAGTAGAACCGGAAAGCCCGCAGATCCGGCACGTTAGCGATGATAATCTTGCGGTTGGCGTAGCGTTGTTCGCCGGTTACGGGTAAGGTCGGGTCGTGCAAATCCCTGGTCAAAAGGAAGTTGAGTGTCTGGTTGAGATAGGTTTCGTAGGCACGGGCCTGGACCTCAATAGGCGTATCAACATTAATCATGGCATAAGTTAAATCGTTCATAACCTGCCACATTACCGCAAAATTGACGGTCCGTTGGCTGTAGCCAGGTAAAATCGAGGTTACGTCGCTTATTACAACACTGTTTACCCTTTCGAAACGCCTGACGGCAATACGCGGCTCGGCCAGAGGCGTTGAGGTCGGCACAATAGGTGTCGCAGTGGGTACCGGTGTAATGGTAGGTCTAGGTGTTGGCGGCGGCGCCGGAGTATCGGTTGGCGGTTCGGGCGGTGCGGCCGTCAAACCGGTAAAGACATCCGGCGTGTTATAAGGCAAGGGCGTAGGCGATGGCACCGGCGTCCAAGTCGGAGTCGGAATTGCAGTTGGTACAGGAGTACTGGTTGGGAACGGTGTAAAGGTTGGGGACGGAATCAGGATAGTATTGAGCCGAGTATCCCGCAAATAACGCGCTTCAAAAGAGAGAATCCAGCCCTCAGGGGGTGTATTCTCTTTTATGCCCAAAGGTGTTGGTGCAAATGGGTGCTGTTGGACAGGCGTGGGCGTTGGAGTCGGAGTTGCGGTGCCGCTTAAAACCCCACTTGCAGGTACAGGAATCGGGGTGGGTGTAGGTGGCGGCGGTTGTAAATAAGCTGCCTGAATACACTGGGTTGTAAAGTTCGGATAAGGAATATAGTCGTTGCGATAGTAGGGCAATACTATCGGCTGGGAATAGATGGCAAGGCCGTCCACGATGGGGGCCGCGTAAGGCGTTACGGTTGGCGCAGGCAGGGCGGTCGGATAAGGCTGGTCGGTTGGGACAGGCTGGTCCGTTGGGACCGGGGTATAGGTCGGAGCCTGGGTAAAGGCCGGGATGTAAGCGGGCGCAGTAACCGGCAGGTACGGGTTTGGCGGCGTAGCGGTCGGCAGGATTATCGGAATCTCGGTAGGGGTCGGCGTTGGCACCGGCGTACTTGTGAAAGCGATTGTCGGGGTGGGGGTAGGTACTACAATGGCGGTAGTGATGGGCAGGTTTGAGACAGGGGTCGGGGTAGGAGCGTCGTTACCGCAAGCGCCCAGGAGAATTGCTAACACCACCGACCAGATCAACAAACGATACGCCAAACTCCCCGGCTTCAACGTTTTGCCAGACATTCAGGTAACTCCTACAAAGATTATGAAATTAGTGCGTCCTGGTTCCCGTTCAAGCTATACGGCTTTTGGACCTTAAAGAATATGTAAAGTATATATGTAAAGTAGCCGATTTATATTATATGCTATAGGTTCCTGGTTGAAAAGGGGTAATTTTGGCTATTTTGAACAGGATGAATGGAGTTATGGTAACAAAAAAGGCTCTTCCCCGGATAGAAAAGCCTTAAATGTTTATCCTTTAAGTGGATAAGACCGTTATAAAAACCGGCCTGGTCTGGATGGAGCTGGCGGGAGTCGAACCCGCGTCCAAAAAGTTCTTCTCTATAACCTCGTGCACAAGCTTGTCTTACTTTAATGTCGGTAGTCAGGCGGTATAAGCGAACACCTGCCAACCCAAGTGAGTAACTTGGACCGGGCTACCCACCTCTGGCCCGGTTGCAGTTCCGTTTTTGTGTTTTCGCGCCTCAAGCCCCACGGAACAAACGGGTCTATCGGAACGGTTGGCTAATTAACTAGTAATTAGGCAGCCAGAGCAAAAGTGCTCTGAGTTTTGGTTGTTTTGCCGTTTAATGGCTTGCTTCGAGATTAACGAGGACAAAGCGCCTCGGCTTGCAGCTATAGATCGTCCCTCCCTGTCGAAACCAAGCAGCCCCGATTGAGAAGCACGCCGGAGATTTCTCTCCATTGCTCATATTATTATACGTATAGTGTCAAGGTTTGTTTCATAAGTATAAAAT
>CADDZM010000476.1 GCA_902812345.1 Chloroflexota bacterium
TTGCCTGACCTGTGAAAGTTCTCCGGCGGGAGGTGAGCAGGGCGCATTCTCCTCGCCGGGCCGGTGATTTTTAGCTGAAACAGGGTCGTCAGGCAGGCTCATAGCAAAGTGGCCGTATCCATAATAATCGTGACCGGGCCGTCGTTTTGAATATCCACCAGCATTTCGGCCCCGAACCGGCCCGTTTCAACCGCCAGGCCGGTTTCCCGCAACTTCCCGGCCAGGTAGTCCACCAGCGGTGCGGCAATATCAGGCGCAGCCGAGTCTACAAAACTGGGACGGCGGCCTTTGCGAACGTCGGCGTAAAGGGTGAACTGAGAAATCAGGAGAATTTCGCCTTTTGGTTCGAGGTCAAGCGCCGAAAGGTTCATCTTACCCTGGCTGTCCTCGAAGACCCGCAGGTTGGCGATTTTCCCGGCCAGGTAAGCGGCTTCTTTGGAAGTGTCGCCGTGACCGACCCCGACCAGGATTACAAAGCCTTTGCCGCAACGCCCGATAAGCTCGTCCTCGACCCGGACGCTGCCCTGCCGTACCCGCTGGATTACCACGCGCATTTTTAAGAACTCCTTTAAGACTTGAAGCTAATTTCACCGATATTAACGGTTAAAGACCGGGTATCATTCCCGCCCGAAACATCCGCCGGGCGTATTCCCGGCCCGCTGATGTTAAATTCCAGGCGGTTCCGGCCCGGTTGCAAATTCAATTTGATGCTTATGGGCTGCGGCGCAGGCGTGACCTGGGCTTGCCTGGCGGTCTGGCCGTTGAGCCGGACCTCGACGGCGTGGTTTTGCTGAAAACTCCAGGCCGGGAAAGAAATTTCAAGCTGGCGCGGCGTATCGCTCCAGAAATCGAGTTGGGCCTGGTTGCCCTTGACCCAGCGCGAGTAATGGCCGTCCGGCCCTTTTTCAGGGTCATACCAGGACGGCAGCGCCAGGTTGTAGAAAAAGGAGGCTTTCGGGCCGGACGGCACCTCGTAGGCAGTTAAATCGGCGCTGTCAAAGATAGGCTTCTGGCCGGGCATGACCTGGTTGACCATTTCAAAGCTGCTGGCTTGCTCCTTACCCCCCAGGATGTCCTTGCGAATGACAATGTAACGGACCCCGAAGTAGCGCAAAATCCCGGCGTCCGGCTTCTGGGCCGGGAGAATATCCGGCGGCGGACTGCTTACAAAATCGCGGAACTCCCGGAAGACCGGGACGCCGTAATAAGGCGGAAAGACCGGGTTTCGCGAGATATAGCCGTTGAGGTCGGGCTTGCCGTGGGTCATCTGGGCTTCAAGATAGGCGGTCTCATACTGGTATTTGCCAAAATTCAGAGGCACTTCCATTATCGAATAGTCGGAACCGGGTTGAGCGGCCAGCGCCTGGTAGAAGGGCGACACTTTGTATTCAGCCAGCGGGTAGGGCGCGGGCAGCAGTTCAAAACCAAGCGCCAGCAAAGCCAGCCCTGTTAGCACGTTCGCCACCTGGCGCTTGTCCGGCCAGACCGCTTCCAGACGGCTCAAACCCCAGGCCGCTACCAGGGCTAGCCCTAATATTGCTACGATAGCAAACCGGGCCGGGACACGGGTTATATTTAAAATCGGCAGTTCGTAAATAAGCGCGCCGGGCAGGGCCGGGCCGTGTTCCACGCCGTTGATGTGCAGGCGGGGGCCGAAAGAAAATCCCGCGAAAATCCCGGCGATAACCAGCCAGAACAGCGGGCCGGGTGACCAGTCCCCCGGCGAGAGGTCGCCGGGTGAGGTATCGTGAAGCCGGGAAGTTGTCCCGGTATCCTTATTGAAAGGGTTCTGGGTTGCTTCTTTAACCCGGCTGCGGCCCGCCATAATTCGCCGGAATAGCCACACGGCAAACCCGGCCAGGATGAGCAGGTAAACCGTAAAGCCGGGAAAGACCACCTTTTCAATCAGGGTCGCCGTGAAAGGTTTGATGGCGCGCTGCATAGCCTCGCCCCACAGCAGATGAAAAGGGCTGGGATAGAAATAAGCCAGTAAGTCGGCGGAATAGCTTTTTTCCTGGCGGAGCGGCACTGTATTCGGGTTGTTAAGAGCCTCGTTCAGCATCGGTACGGTCAGGGGCAGGCTTAAAACGGCGAAACCAAGCCCGATTAAGACGGCCCTCCGGTAAACCTGGCCCAGGTTGAAAGGCGCGGGAAGGCGGCGGAGGCGTTTCCACAAGAAAACCCCGGCCAGGTAAAGCAAATAAAACAGGCTGAAAAAACCCATGTAGAGGACATACTGCAATTCCAGCAGCGTCAGGCCAAGCAAGCAAAATACCGGCGGCGCGGCCAGTTTAAGGGTTTGAAGTGATAGTAAAGGCGCTTTGCTATTTTTATGTAAAGCTTTTAGGAGAAAAAGCAAGTAAAACGGAATCAGTTCGTAGGATACGAGGTTGAGGTGGCCTAAGAGGTGGTCGAAACCGTAGGCGCTAAAACCGTAGGCCAGCCCGGCCAGTAAAGCCGCCCGCTCGGACCCCCACAAATAGCGAGCCAGGCAGAAAGCGCCGTACGCCGCTAAGGTAAAACTCAACAGCACGATAAAGTTGTACCCGGCAACTGCCCCATTGGCGGCAGTGCTGAAAGCGGCCACGACAAGCTGAACTGGCAGGCTAACCAGGCCGTTTAGGGCGTTGAGGGCGTGAAGATAAAGGCCGGCGCCTTGCGGGTAGAAGATAAGGTCGGTATGGAAGGGGTTGTGGAAATGGGTCAGGGCTTCCTTGACCCACCACAGGTTCCAGACCATCTGCCAGGTGTCGCCGTTGGGGTCGCCAGGCGCGGATGAGTCGAAATGCAGCGCCAGCGGCCAGGTAAAAGCGATAGCAACCAGCAGAAACCCGCCCAGGACCAGAAAATCCCCCCGCGAACGGACCGGCCAGGAAGGCGGCTTTACCCTATCAGGCGGGCGGTTCGACTCCGTTAGCAAGGCTTCAGGCCACCTCAAGGGAATAAAGGTCACCTTCAATCCGGCCATCACTTAAATTCAAGCGGGGACCGTTGGGCTGGTAAAGGCCAACCACCAGGCGGTATTTTCCGGCGGGCAGGTTCGCCGGTAAGGCCAGCGGATATTCGTCGCGCGCAAGGTCGCCCGGTTTCCAGCTTGAAGTCGGGCGGGTGCCCGCGAACGGCGCTAAATCCACCTGGGCCGCAATCTTGCCGCTCGAATCCAGCAGATGCAGAAAAGTGGTGTAGTCCGCGCCGGGCGTTTTAATGGTCTGCCAGTAAATACCCACATTAAAGGTCTGCCCGGCCCTGACGGTATCGGGAGCCTGGTAGCCGACCAGCTTGACCTGGCCGCTAAAGTCGAGCGAGGCCGGTTTGGCCTTTTGGGCCAGTTCGGCGGGCGTCACCAGTAGCGGCAGGGTCGTTTTAAGAATGATAATTCGCGCGCCGGGCCGGTCAGTGTCGTTCTTCTTAAAGTCCTGGGCCAGGGTTAAACCCGCCGGGTACGGCCCTTCGGTCAGGGCTTTATAGCTGGCCCGGACGGTCGCGTTGCCACTATCGAGGGCTTCTTTATAATAAGCTTCCGACAGCACGAGGTAGTGGAACCCGTTAGAGGCGTACCAGTCGAGCGGGTGGGTTAGAACCCCGGTGCCGCCTTCCAACCGGTAAGAATCGCGCGGCAGCAAATCGGTCGAAAAAGTTTCCAGCCACAGTTTCGCGCCATGCGGCAGGTTTTGCTCAATCCAGGTGGTCGCCCTGGCCCGGTTGGTCGGCTGGGAATTATAGCTGTCGTACTGCACGATGGTCAGGGCCGGACTGGCGACCGCCACCAGCGCTACGATGCTGATAGCAAGATTTGGCGCGTAGGCGGAAAAGCGTAAATGCGAAAA
>CADDZM010000477.1 GCA_902812345.1 Chloroflexota bacterium
CTTATTGACCGAGCGGATGGCAATCCAGCCGCAAATCAGGCCCAGAAAGACGCCGCAAACAATGCCGCCGCCGAGAACGAGCCAGTTGGTCCGGCTGCTGTCCACGTACTGGCTAAATCTCCAGCCTATTCCGCTAAACAGGGCGGCTGCTTCGACAAAGACGAAAGGAACCTTCCCGCCCGACCGCCAGGTGGGTTGTGCCGTTGCCGTACCAGGCCAGTTGGCGGACCCCGGCCTTCGCGCCGGACGGCGGCTCGATTTCCATCAGCGGCTTGCCGGTGGCGGCGGCGTAGAGAATAATGCGCCCGTTGTTAAGGCCGACCGCGAGGGTCGAGTTGTCCTGCGAGAAGGCCAGGGCGCTCGGGGCCAGCCCGCTTACGCTTGGGTCAAAATAAGGGTATTCCGGCCCATTCGCGTTTTTCTTCAGGTCAAAACTGTGAATAGTCCGGGAACCGGCGAAGGCCACCAGGGTCTGGTCGCCGGAAAACGCCGCCGGTACGGCCAGGTCGCCCTTCACCTGCGCGACCGCGCTGCCGTTATTGAACGAGTAGACGTTGACCGAATTATCGGCCAGGGTCGCGACCACAAACTGGCCGTCGCTGCTAAAGGCCGCCGAAATCACCCGGTCGGTGATGGGTTTGGCCTTATCATCCAGAGTTTTAACCACTTTGTTTGTGGCGGCGTCCCAGACCTTGATGGTCTTATCATCCGAAGCGGTCAGGAAAAACTGGCCGTTGGCGCTCCAATTGACCGCGTTTACCGGCCCAGCGTGTCCGCTCAAAGGGACTGCGCCGGTCCCGGCGGCCACAGTGGGAGGGTTAGGGGTGTTACCCGCCGGCGCAGTCGTGGCCGCCGGGGTTGTAACTGTCGGGCCGGAAGGAGCCGCCGCGGTCGTGGCTGCGCCGGAAGGAGCCGCCGCGGTCGTAGCATTGTTGGCCTGGGCGGTCGGGGTAGCCGTACCCTTGCCGCCGCCATTGATTAACAACACCGCCCCCGCCGCGAGTATCCCGATAAGCAGGACCCCGATAATCGCGAACAGCCAGATGGGCTGCTTGCGCTTTACTCTCGTAACCGGGGGATGGGCCGGTCCGCCGGGCTGGTTCGGGTTAAAACCTTGCGGCCTAAAATTAGCCTGTCCCGGTACGGCGCACTTTTCCCGCATCCACTGGGCTTCCTGGCCCGGCGGCGGCACGCCGCCGCGTTTCTCGTGCATCCACTGGGCCTGTTGGCCCAGGGAGCCAGCAGGAGGCGCGGTGGGCGGGCGATACGCCTGGGCCGGACCGGGGATTGGCTGGCCTGATTGGGGCGGCAGGTTCTTTTCCCGCGAGTAACGCTCGTAGGCGGGGTCAGGCCGGGCCGGGTTTGGCGCGGGAGCAGGGCCGGGCACTCCGCCATTTTTCTCCTGCATCCAGCGGGCCGGGTCAGCGACCGGCGGCGGTCCGCCCCGTTGCTGGGGCGCGTGGGGCGGTGGATTGCCGCCCCGTTTCTCCTGCATCCACTGAGCTTCAGCAGGGTTGCCTTTGCTATTATCCGGGTGCGGTTTTAACTCGCCAAAAGAATTTAGCGAGGGGTCAAATTCGCGCCACAGGGTTCCTTCGGGCGGCGGTTGGAATTCCCCGCGTTTCTCTTGCCTCCAGCGGGCTTCGCTGGCGGCCGGTTGCGCGTTACCGGCATTCTCCTGCCTCCAACGCGCTTCATCCGGGGGCGCGGGCCTGGGCGAAACCGGCGGACGTAGTGTGGTGGGCCTGATTGTACTAGAAACCGTGCCCGAATTATACGAAGATGAGTGGGAATTTCTGGCAATCTCTTTGAACCCCTTTAGCATCTCGTTCGCGCTCTGGTAGCGTTCGTCCGGGTTCTTCGCCAGGACTTTGTACAGGAAAGGCTCGTATTCGGGCGGCACCTGCGGGTCCGGCAGCGGTATCGGTTCTTCCAGGTGGCGTTTGCCGATTTCAAAGGGCATGCGGCCGTTATAAAGCTTGCGCCCGGTCAGCATGAAGAACAAAATAAGGCCCATCGAGTATAAATCGCTGCGTTTATCGGCGTGGCCCAGGAATTGTTCGGGAGCCATATAGGACGGCGACCCCAGGATAATCCCGGCCTGGGTCAGATTTGTATTGTTGTCCATCGTTTTAGCGATGCTGAAGTCGCCGATATAAGCCCGGCCCTCCTCATTTAACAAAATGTTAGCCGGTTTCAGGTCGCGATGGACCAGGCCGTGGCTGTGGGCGTGGCCGATGCCGCCGGTAATATTTTCAAAGATGGCCGCGATTTCTTCTTTCGTGGGCGGGTTTCGCCGGACCCAGGTTCGCAAATTGCCGCCTCTCGCGTAAGGCATCACCAGATAGAGATAGCCGTCAGCCTCACCATAATCAAAGACCGGCAAAATACCGGGATGGTCGAGCCTTCCAACCGAATGAGCCTCGCGTTTAAAGCGGCCAATAAAATCCGAGTCGTCCCCGCTAACCAGTTCGGAAGAAATCACTTTAACGGCAACTTCGCGGTCCAGCGCCAACTGGTCGGCCAGCCAGACTTCCGCGACGCCGCCTTTACCAATCATGCTTTTAAGTTTGTAGCCCCCGAACCGGGCGTTTTCCAGAAACATAATATAGTTCCCTGACTATTTTTTAGGCGTTGGGCCGAGTAGTTTCAAAGCGGCGGTGACCTGCTGGAGCTTGCCTTTAGCCTCGTCCTTGTCAGGCGCGTCCACGGTCAGGGCCAGGCTGTAAAAATTGCGGGCTTTTTCCAGGGCTTCGGCGTTGCTGGCGTTAAAGACCTTATCGCCGAGTTTTAGATACGAGTTATAGAGAATGGCCGGCGTGTTGCGGTAATGGGCGCCTTCCGTTTGAAGTTGGGCCTCGTCATAGAGCGGCTTGATGGTGTCAACAGCCTGGCTGTACTGCTCGGACTGGTATTGCAACAGACCGGTGGCGAAGGTATCGGCCCGCTGCAACTCTTTAGCCAGCCCCTCGTAATTGGGGTCAAGGGCATTAGCTTTGCGGAAGTTGGTCAGGGCCAGGTTAGCCGATACCTGGCTGTTGCTTTTATCGGCCACAGCCTGTTCGCCGAGTTGAAAATAAGCCTTGACCAGCAGGGGTTTGGCCTTGCTGAAGTTCGGGTCGGACGGCGACAGCAGTTCCAGGGAGTTGACGACATCCTGCCAGCGGCTGTTGTTGGCGGCATCCTGGGCCAGGCTCAAGAGTTTTGCCGAGTCATTCGCCGGGCCGGTAGTCGCGGGCGGTGTCTTAACCGGACCCGAAGTGGCCGGGGCGGTCGTTACGGCGGGCGTTGTAAGTGCGCCGATAGTCGCGGTGGTAGTGGTCGCGGCGGTCGTGCCGCTGGCAGTCGCAGTCGCGGCCGGGGCCGGGCGGGGTTTTAGGAGCCAGCAACAAAATTACCACGGCCACAATCGCGATTATAATCATGACCCCGACAATACCGAGAATCAGGTAAAGTTTGCGGTTGCCGGGAGCTTTATTGGCGGGGGCGTTAAAATTTTTAGCCTGGTGCCAGGCCAGTTCTTCCGGGGTCGGCGTGCAGTTGGCCGGCGTGCGGTTGGCCGGCGGCGGTCCTGGCGGGGTCGCCAGGGGAGGCAAGCCCTGTTTTTCGGCCATCCACTGGTCCTGGCCCGGCGGCCCGTACTGAGGAGGCGGGCCGCCAAATTGCCCCTGTTTTTCGGCCATCCACTGCTGAGGCTGGGCCGGGGGGCTGGGCGACCCGCCTCGTTTTTCGGCCATCCACTGGGCTTCCGGTCCGTTCGGGCGCAGCGGCTGGCCGGACTGCCCTTGCTTCTCGCGCATCCATTGTTGCTC
>CADDZM010000478.1 GCA_902812345.1 Chloroflexota bacterium
GAGGTTATACCTGCGAGGTTATACCTGCGAGGTTATACCTGCGAGGTTATACCTGCGAGTTAAGACTGTGGAGTGGCCCGCTGCCGGATGATTTCAAGCATTTCGTCAACTCGCGTGCATTTCACCCGGGGGCGGTTCTGGGCTTTACCCAACCCTATCTCGTGCTCATTTAGCACCTGCCAATCGGGGAAAGTCACGTAGTCCAGCCCTTTGTCTTTTAATAGCTGCTCTATCAAGGCCCGGTCGCGTTTGCTGTCAGCTATCCCCGGCATCTCCGCCAGGTCAGCCACCATTGATTGCACCGTCGAGAGCGAATCAGGCTTGTTGGTGCCGATGATGCCCGACGGACCCCGCTTGGCCCAGCCTACCACATACTGCCCCGCCTGTTGCTCGCCCGTCGCCAGGTTTATAACCCGCCCGGCCACGTTCGGGATAGTCCCGGTCTTTTCGTCGAACGGCACCCCGTTAAGAGCTACCCCCCGGTATCCCACCGAGCGGAAGATCAGTCCCACGTCCAGCACTTCGGTCTGCCCGGTGCCTTTTGCCCGCAAAGTGCCGTCGTTTTGCACTTCAAGCCGGTTGCGCTCGACCTTTAGACCGCTAACGCGCCCGTCTTTGCCAAAAACTTCCACCGGCGAAGTTAAAAACTTGAAGAAGACCTTGCGCGGCCTGGTGTACTCGGTGTTTTCCAGGTAGCGGCGCAGGGTCGTCACGTTGCGGGTAGCGTTCTTATCCGTTAAGAGGGCTTCTTCGCTGGCTGGGTCCAGTTCGAGGTCACGCGGGTCCACCACCACGTCCACGCCTTCGAGTTCGCCAAACTCTTTTAACTCGGGATTGGTAAAAGAAGCCTGGACCGGACCCCGCCGCCCCAGCAGATAAACTTCCTTGACCTTGCTCTGGCGCAAGGCTTGCAGAGCGTGGTCGGCAATGTCGGTGGCCGCGAGGGCTTCAGGGTCGGTGACGAGGATGCGGGCTACGTCCATCGCCACATTACCGTTACCGACTACAGCTACTCTTTCGCAGGAGAGGTCAAAAGTCAGGTCGCGATAGTCGGGATGGCCGTTGTACCAGCCGACAAAGATGGTGGCAGGGTAACTGCCCGCCAGGTCTTCGCCGGGGATACCCATGCGGCGGTCCGATTGCGCTCCTACGGCGTAGATAATCTGGTCGTAGAGCGGCAGCAGTTCGTCGAGGTGAACATCCTTGCCGAAAGTAACGTTACCAAAATAGCGGAAATTTGGGTTAGTGGCCGTCTTGTCGTAGACCCTGGTGACGGTTTTGATAGATTCGTGGTCGGGGGCGACGCCTTCGCGGACCAGGCCATAGGGAGTGGGAAAGCGGTTGAACATATCGACCTGGCAGAGCAGGTTTGGTTGTTTAAATAGGGCATCCACCGCGTAAAAGGCGGCGGGACCGGCCCCGATAATGGCTACTCGCAAGGGGCGAGCAGCGGTGCCTAATGTTTGTTCCACGAATTTTGCTCCTACATTGCAGCGGCAGGTCTACCCTGCCTTATCAACCTCTAAATTTATAATTTCATGGCCGCCAGAGGGACCGTTTATTGTGAACTCTTGCGCAATCTTTTAAAATTATAGCATATCCCTAAAAGGTGTCCAATTTTCAAGGGGCCGCGTTCAGGCCCGAAAAATTATACAATAAGCTAAAAAGCATCTTTCTATCGGAAAAATCTATGCTACAATAAAAGAGTAAATTAAAAGAGTAAATTAAAAGAGTAAATTTCCCCTGTCAAAAGTAAAAACTAACCAGGTAGGCTGTCTAAAATAGGAGTTATGGCGATTATGGCGATGACAGTAATAGGGTTCTATCACAAATATAACCAGGCGTTACAAACTCTCGAAGACCTCGTGGCGAACGACTACGACCCGGAACTTATCCAACTGGCTTACGCGCCGGACGGTCAGGCGCAGTCGGCGGTGGATTACGACAATACTCTGGAGTTAGCCCCGGTGATTTTCTTCAAACAGGCTACTTTTGGCGCGGACATCACGGAGGAAGACGCGGTTTATTACGCCGAGTGCCTTCACAATAACGACGCGCTCCTGGCGGTCCACGTGCCTACCACCGCCGGGCAGGGCCGCGACTGGGAAGAAGAAACCGCCCGCGTCCTGGAAGATTTCCTGGCGGAAGGCGGCGCGTACGACCACGAAGTGCGGCGCATCTACAGCAACCGGGCCGGGCTGACCACCTACCCGCAAACCCGCTATATGGACCCGATTGGTCCTAACAAACTGGTTAAAGACCGCATCTACGGCAGCCGCAGCCCGCTCAACGGGGAAGTCTCCAACGTTATGGGCGTGACGATTCAGACCGATTACCTGGAAGAACTGGAAGACCTGTCCGGCAAGCGCATCCTGACTGCCACCGAGGTTAGGGCGCTCCAGAACCAGGCCTTGCCGAAGTAATTATTTTCCCCAAAACAAAAGCCCTTTCCCGGATTGGGCGGGGAGGGGCTTTTGAGCTGCCGAATAGCTCCAAAAGAAAGCTAAATAGAGGGCCAAATTTAACATTTTCAGGCCTTTCGCTTACCTCTAACGGCCTGACACAATGAAAGGGCGACCCAAAAGGCGCCCCGGTTGCCGCGACCAGGCCCGGAATGGCCTATGTCCTGTCTTTAAGGGTGCCTGGTATCAGGCGTCCGATTTGTCGCGGATAATTCGCAGGCCGCCCGAGCGGGAGCTTTCCTTGCGGCAAGCGGCGATTTCCTGGGCCAGTTCGCCCTGACCTTCCGCGGCGAGACGCGCCACCAGGTTATCCAGCCTGCGCCGGTCGTAGGTAACGCTCTGACTGGCCCCGGTAATCTGCAAGCGGCCAAACCCGCTGACCTCGGCCCGCCCGCCTTCGCGGTCCACGACCTCGCTAATCCAGGCGCGAAGCTGTTTCTCGACAAACTGGAGCGGTTCGAGCCGGTCTTGCAGGCTGGTAAGCTGGCGGCAGAGCAATTCCAGGGCTTCGTTATCGGATAAATCGCCATCTTGCCAGCGCTGGTAAGTATTTGGATTAGTCAGGTCAACCATTTTTCTTTCCTCTTTTAACATCTCTTTTTAGTTATTTATAAATTTTTATTTTATCATTTTCTTTGATAAGCCGGTCAAGCCAGCCGTAATTGCCCGGTCCCAACTACCCTATCTTCAAAATAAAAATTTCGAGCTTTTAGTTGTCATAACTCCCGGTGTGACCGGGCTAACACCGGCCCTGTGACTGGTGGCACAGGATTTGCATTATTTAGACGATAGAATAAGGTTGTAAGAAATAAAAAAAAATTAAAGCAAGACGACTGAACCAGGGTAGTAAATTAAAAATAGGTAAAGAATTAAAAGTAAGCAGTACCAGGGAAATTAAAAAAATAACCAGGGAAGGAGAAGGCGATGACACCAGCCACCACAATTGTAAAGAATTACGAAGAAAGCAAGTATACAGCCTCGAAACAGGCCGCTAAAGTCACACGCGCTCCTCGGCAGAGTTTCGCGGCAAAGCTTGACGCCGGCATCAACTGGTTCAGCCGCAACCTTACCGGCCAGACCAGACCGGTGGCAGGCGCGGTCAGCGAAACCGAAGCTTAAGCGTTATTTATAAACCAGGTAGTAAATTATTAAAGAACAAAAAAACCTGTAAATAATAAAATCTATAAATACTAATCTAAGAATTACCGGCTTTGTCCGGTAGTTCTTTTTTATATCCCCTGCTTTTTGCTGGGGCGGCTTCCGGCGTAGCTTATAAAGAAGCTGTCAGCGCGGGCGGCCAGAACGGCGGGGTCAGGGCGGCGGGCGGCCAGAACGGCGGGGTCAGGGC
>CADDZM010000479.1 GCA_902812345.1 Chloroflexota bacterium
CATATATGGAGCGTGGATGAATTGTTAAAGTACAAGGTGGCGCCGCCGCCTTTTGTGCCACCGAAGCGCCGAGGGCGACCGCCCAAAAACGCAGTTAAAAACTTCACCGTTTAATGGGGTGCTACCATTCAAGCCTGGTAACAGAATTAACTTAAAACTCAGACAATATCTACTGCCTTCAAAAATAATTAAAACTGGCCGGGTTAGCTAACCCGGCCAGTTTTAAAACTTAAAATTAATTTCGGTAAAAGCGGAAGGTATGGCGAAAAGAAAGGAAAAGACTAGCCGTCCCCCCGGCGGTGCATGGCCCGCATTTGCTCAAGCCGGGTCTGTGAAAGGCTGAAAAGTTTATCGTCATCAAAGATGTTGCAGACGCTGCAAGCGCCGAACAATCCGCAGGCGACCGCCAGGCCCAACGACAGGGCAACCAGCCATGCGGGGGCGGCGACAGGCAGACCAAGAGCGAAAAGGAAGAAAATGGCCGCGAGACCAAGTTGAATAATGTTTGAGCGTTTCATAAGCATCATTGCTCCAAAATCAGTCAAAGCAAGCAGTAAATAAGGTCACAATAAACGACGTGTCGCCGATGAACCAGGAACTAAAGCGAGTATATGATATTCACACATTCTTGTCAAATGAGAAATTCCGGCTATTTCAGGTAGGAGTTGGACAAACATGTTAAAATAGAAGTTAAAGGAACCCGGCGCACCAGCCCAGATTTTAGGGCTGTGCTTACAAATAGCCAAAGTTCCGGGTAACAACTTTGATTGGATGGAGCAATTACAAAGACCGTTATGCTGCATAAAAAGAATAAACCTTCCCAGGTCCAGAAAAAAGAAAATCTAGAACTGACCGGCCTTTCCGGCGGCGACAGTTCCCAGGAGCAAGAAGTTTCCACCCGCTTCTTACGAGGCCGCGAAAACCGGTTGGACCGCCAGACTTTAAGGCTGGCCCAGGCTCTCATCGAGGCCGGGTTTAAAGTGACCGACCCGCGCCTGACTATTATTGAGGAAATCGTCAACTTCCGGCACGGGTTCGAGATTAACGACCTGAGCGAAAATATCGAGAAGCGGCCCGGCGCCAGGCCGGGGGTCGCCAGCGTCTTTCGGACGGTCAAACTGTTGGCCGAACTTGGGCTGTTACAGCGCGTTCATACCAGCGACGGCTGCCACCGCTACGAACTTATCCGGGGTCATAATCACCAGGTGGTCTGCCGCTGCTGCGACCAGACGATTGAATTTGAAGGCTGTGACTTTACAGAGTTGACCGCTTTTTTGGAGAAACAGACCGGGTTTAAGCTGGAAGGCCACTGGATGGAATTCTTCGGGCTGTGCCAGACCTGCCGGGAAGCCGCCATCCCGACCCCGCAAAAAATGGGCTTACCGGTCTCGCCGCTGGGACCGCACGACCACGCCAGACCTGATGACAAGACCGAGGAACAGCCTGCCCGCCTGAATGTTAGCGCAATTTCCCAGAACCCCTGATAGGAGAATAACCACTTGATGACTGACCAGACGCCTGAAGACGACAAGCAGGATGAAACCGAGGCCGAGGTAACAGCTACCCAGCCTGAGCCAGTCGAAGACGACACCACCGGCGACGACAATGTAGATGTAGAGAATGTAGATGTAGAGAATGTAGATGTAGAGAATGTAGATGTAGAGGATGAAGGCTTAGACGAAAACAGCCAGGAATTAAAAGAACTCCAGGCCATCGAAGCGGCCGGACCGCAACCGGGCGAGACGCGCGAACAATTCGCCGTCCGCCTGCATCAAGCCCAGGTAGCCTTACACAAGAAGCACAAGACCAGGACGCGTCCCACCACCCAAAAAGGGCTGGTTGTGGTCAATACCGGCAACGGTAAAGGCAAGACCACCGCCGCCCTGGGAGTGCTTTTCCGGGCCTGGGGCCGGGGTATGCGGGTATGCATGTTGCAATTTATCAAAGCTACCACCTCGAATTACGGCGAGAACAAGGCCGCGAAACGCCTCGGAATTGAAATTATCCCGATGGGTGACGGCTTTACCTGGCTCTCCGAAAACATCGAGAAGGACAAAGCCACGGCCCGCCAGTGCTGGGAACTTTGCAAACAAAAGATTCAGTCCGGCGAGTACGACATTGTCATACTGGATGAAATGACCTACACCCTGAGCTACGGCTGGTTGGATGTTAACGAGGTTATCGAGGTTTTAAAGCAGCGGCCCGCCGGGATGCATATCATTATTACCGGGCGTAACGCCCTGCCTGAACTGGTCGATTACGCCGACCTTGTAACGGAGATGACCGAAATTAAACATCCCTACAGCCAGGGCATCAAGGCCCAGAAAGGCCTCGAATTTTAGGACCGGACGGCCTACCGAATAGAGAAAAAGAGGCTGGTTTTGAGGGCTTTTGAAACCTTTTCAAAGCCGGAACCGTAAAGATTGCATCTTTTACCAGAAGGCGGGTTCTTCAATAGAAGACCGGCCAGCAATTATTAATCATTTCAGGTATATCACTAGGGTAAGGAGCAGTACCAATGGCAAATTTTGCAGACGCGAAGAAGGAGAGCGGGGACGCCCTGAATAAATATGGCAAGTTAGCCGTAGGCGTGGGTATCGCGACGGTCGCGGCGGTCGGAGCGGCCTGGGCCAACTCCAAAAGCCGCCAGGTTCAACTGGCCGGAGAACGCGCCGGCGGCCCTCCAGGCATGATTGATTGGGAACGGGTCCGCGCCACTGCCCACCGCATGAACGCCAACGAAACACCCACCGCCGAGTGGCGGCAGCACTGGAACCGCTATTACAGCGAACTGGTCGCCAGAGCAGTCCCGATTATTGAGGAGTATTCCCACACCTCTTTCCCGCGAGACCTTGATACTGTCCGCGTGGTGAGCCGGACCGATTGGGCCGACGCCAACATCGTTTCTTTTAAGCAGCTTTTCGAGCCGATTGAACGGCTGAACCGGGAAGCCCAGCAGAAGAGCAGCGCGTTCGCCCAGATGGTTATGGGCAACATCAACCAGACCGTTATAAGCGCCGAAGTTGGCCTCTTGCTGGGCTACCTCGGACGGCGCGTGCTGGGCCAGTACGACCTGGCCTTGCTCGGTAAAGAACCGGTCAACGGCAAGGTATTTTTCGTCGAGCCGAACATCAACATGACTATCCAGAACATGGACGTGGACGGCGACGAATTCCGCCTCTGGATTGCCCTCCACGAAACGACGCACGCCTTTGAGTTCGAGTCGCACCCCTGGCTGCGAGAGCACTTCAACTCTATCCTGGAAAAATATTTCAGCCTGATTACCGACGACCTGGGCCGCCTCAAGCAAAATGGCGGCATCGCCGGGTACTTCCGGCGCTTCCGTGAGAACGAGGCGAAAGGCGGCTGGATTGAGCGGGTGATGACCCCGGAGCAGCACGCTTTGTTCGAGCATTTGCAGGCGCTTATGAGCATCGTGGAAGGTTACAGCAATCACATGATGAACGCTATCGGGGCGAAGCTGATGCCAAATTACGAGCAGATTAAGTACCGCATGGACCACCGCTCGAATAACAAAACCATTATTGACAAGCTTTTCTTCCGGCTGACCGGCATGAACCTTAAAATGGAGCAGTACCGGCTGGGAGAAATCTTTGTGGATAGCGTAGTCGAAAAGAAGGGCATTGACTTCGCTAACCTGATGTGGGCGGAGGAGAAATATCTTCCCACCTTGCGGGAAGTTAAAGAGCCGCAGCTCTGGATTGACCGGGTAGAAAAGATACAGGCAGCTTAAATGAGTCATAATCCAGGCCCACCGCCACCCTACTACCCGCCACAGCAGGGTTATCC
>CADDZM010000480.1 GCA_902812345.1 Chloroflexota bacterium
GGGCCGGGACCAGTCGTAGTTTCGGCAGCTTGGGTCGTGCCGGCGGTTGGCGTGGTTGGGGCGGCAGTTGCGGTCATAAGGGTTAAATTTTGGGACGAGTCGCCACAGGCGGCCAGGGTTAGACAAAGAAATAGAACTAACAGAAAAAAACGGGAAAAAAGCCGGTCCGGTTTTGCTTTAATCGGTTTAATCAATACCATGCCCTCGCTTTAGCTTAACAAAGATGGTACGAATTTCCACTTTACCCGCTTCCCCCGGCTTGTTATAATTTCCTTTAATCCCGGAGAAAGAGGTTCTGGTTTCCTGGCCTCTTTGAACTTTGTAATCATAAACCTGGCGGAATATTTTATCAATGAAAGCAAGCACGCGACCCAACTATTACGAGATTCTCCAACTTCAACCCTTTGCAAACCCGGCGCTCGTAATAGCCGCTTACCGTATTTTATCAAAACTTTACCATCCTGACACGGCCAAAGAGGAAGCGGACCTGGAAAAGTTCCGGTTATTGCAGGAAGCTTATGACGTCCTTAATGACCCTAAAAGACGCCGCGAGTACGACAGCGCACTGCGCCTGAACGCCACCGATGAACAACATGACGGCGCCAGCGATTTTCAAAAGTACAGTTACCGGCCTGACCCGCCCCAGCGCGACCCGCTCTGGGAATCAAAAGTCGCCAGCGAAACACCTTACACGCCAACGGAAGAAGAAATGCAGTTCTACCAGAGCCTGTACCAGTCGCCCTCCAAAGGGACGCGCCGTAAGACCCTGGCCCTGATTGTCCTGTATATTTTCCTGATGATAGGCGCGATGGGGTTGGGATTGCTGGGGCTTTTCACCCTCTTTAACGGTGAACGCGACAGCTTTGGCTACGGCATTCTGTTTCTGGTCGGCGCCGCTTTTATGCTGATTCTGGCCCAGGTGGAAGCTTATTTTTCCTGAGAAATTTAGATTAGCTTAAAATCATCCCGCACTTTCCCCAGGCTGTCGTAGATTTTGACCGCTACGCCGTCCTGGGCCACGTTAAAGACCCCGTAATGGTAAAACTCTCCTCCATATCCGCCATAAATGGCTGAGCCGCTGGTGCCAATTACAAGCTGTGTCAGGCCGCCCTGCTGGCTGCGGTTATAGAGATGTTCATGTCCGCAAATAAAGGCCGTGACTTTGTAAGTCTGGAGTAGCTGCCACATTTTATCGCGGTCTTTGGGATAGGCGTCAAGCGAACTCCCGGCGTGCGGGCCGACCGGGAAAGCCGGGTCGTGGCTGAAGACGAAGGTGAAGGGCTGTTTGTTGGCTTTGAGGT
The DNA here is from genome assembly GCA_902812345.1 of Chloroflexota bacterium. Taxonomy (GTDB): domain Bacteria; phylum Chloroflexota; class Chloroflexia; order Chloroheliales; family Chloroheliaceae; genus 54-19. The sequence continues at coordinate 1,302 of CADDZM010000480.1, forward strand.
CTTGTTCCAGCCAGTCAAGCTGGTCGCTGATATAGTGGAACTGGCTGGGATGCTCGGAGGTAAGGCTGACGAAATGGACCGAACCGCTATCATAAGAGTAGGTCATGCCTTTGTATTTGGCCGGACCGTTGGCGGGTAACGCCGGGAAAGCCTCCGTAAAATAAGGCAGGACGCTGGCGATACCGTTCGTTTCGTGATTGCCGACCGTAGGTAAAATAACGCCGGGCGCGAGTTCGGCGATAGCCAGGTTGATGTTATTCCATTGGTCGCGCACCACCGGGGCAGTTGTTCCGGCGTTGATAATATCGCCTACCAGGATAACGGCCTTTGGGTTATCGGTCTTCAGCCGGTCGAGAATCTGGTAGGCCACCAGGGGCGGTTTCGGCCCGGCGGTGCGAATATCTCCAACCACGCCGAAGGTAAGCGGTTTGAAGGCCGGGGTAGCGGTCGGCGGCAGCGGTGCTAAAGTGGGGGTTGGGCCAGCGGCCGTGTTCGGGACAGTGGTGCTTGTTGACGGGGCAGGTGTGACGGTCGGCGCGGGTAGCGCCGTAGCGGCAGCCGTTGGCGCGGTGGTTGTAGTAGGCAGGGCCGTGACGGTCGTCGGGCTTTCATCACCACAGGCCGCCAGCCAGTGCAGGGTTGCCATGCCGCCCAGGGCCAGGGTTGCCGCCTTCCGAAGAAAGCGGCGGCGTCTTATCAGTGTCACGTTTGCTTCAAACGGACTAACCGGTTCCGGCTCAATTTCAAAAGGGTGTCTTTGTGGCGCGGTAAAGTTTTCTTCTTCGTTCATTAAGCTGCAATCCTTAAAAGTTTAGTTCCCACCGGTGGTTTTAGTGGGTGTTGGAGATGCTTTCGGGGTCTTCTCAGTCGTTTTGGTTGCTGTTGTAGTTATATTCAAGGTTGTCCGGGTAACAGGGCCGCTGCCGGAGTCGTCCGCCGGGGTTTCCCCATCGTTCCAGTTAAAGACGACGGCATCCGGCACCATCCGTTCGACACCGGTAGCGCTGCTGCCATCGGACGGATGGCTGGCGAGTTGCCCCTCTAACCACATGGCCGCCGAGCCGCCGCCGTCGAGTTCCATGGCGGTAGTCATGCCAAAATCGCCAAACAGCCCGGCCACCTCTTTCTGGGTCATGCCAATGCTGTAACCCGGCTGGTAACCGTCCACCACCGCCACCATCAATACGCTTTTGTCGTTATTATAGCCGATAGCGTTGCGCGGCATGCGAACTGTCAGGTAGTGGGTCTCTTTCCAATTGGTCGTAAATTCTTCACAAAGCACATTTTTCTGCTGGCTCTGGCCGCAATCTTCCAGGTAACACATGCAGTCCTGGATAAACCGGCCGTCCCGCAAAAGGACCGGCCCGCCGCTGACAATCTGGTCGAACTTATGATAATCCGGGTCCGTAACCAGATTAAGGTTAAGTTTATCGCCCACCTTTACGTTTGCTTGCAGCCATTTCCCGGCATTTCCCCGCCCAACCAGCGCCTGCGTCCCCTCGGCGATTTTGAAGGAAGCCTGCTGGTTGATGGCGGTCACAATCCCAGTAGTGTCAAGCGCCACTTTAGTATCGTTATAGGTGGGCGGCAACTGGTGGGTCAGGTCGTTGTAAATGCACAACCAAGTATCTTCGCAGGTCGTATTCAACACTTCCAGGGAATGATATTCACCATTCGCGGCCTGCACAGAAGACGGCCAGGTAAAGCCCTGGGTGAAATAGCCGATAAAAGGCCCCCCTTTTCCATACGCGAAGGTCGCCCGCCGCTTGGGAGCCATCGCCAGCTTGCCATCCGTCATGGTCATGCCCTGGGGCAGGCCGTTCCTGCTAAAAAGGTCGCCGTTTACCGCGGCCAGGGCGTTGTTATCCTTCGCCAGAATCGAGGTGCGTGATACGCCGCTCAGGTAGTTGTCCTGCAAGACCACCCGCAACTGGAATTCCGGCGCGGCCAGGTCGAAAAGCAGCACATTAAGGCGGATTGGTCCGGTTTCGACCCGCTGTATATGAATGATACCCGGTTTTAGCAGCGTTACATCGTCGGATTTCCGGAAGTTAAAGCGGTTCATAAAAGGAACTTTAGGCCCATTTAGTTTTACCAGGGGTGTTGACGTGGGGACCGGGATTGGCGTGGCGGTAGGAATAGCGGTTGGCGTGCCGGTTTGAGCGGGCGTGCCGGTCGGAGGAAAAGCTGTCGCCATCGCGGCCAGGCCGGCTTGGGCGGTCCGGGTCAGGTTCCAGGCTACCGGGGTAGGCGTAACTTCACCTGTGATGCAGCCACCCAGCAGCGAAGAAAATAGTACTAAAAGCAGGACCACGGTGGCAAACCGGGAGAGCGTCATAATTTTAAGCATTACAGGTTAGTTTGTCGCAGCCAATAAGGGTAAGAAGAAGTTCAGGCACTGGATTTCCGCTGGCAGTAGGATTTAATTGTAGCTTATAGCCGTCTTTTAGACAAGCCAAAAATGAAA
>CADDZM010000481.1 GCA_902812345.1 Chloroflexota bacterium
AAAATAGCCGCTATTAACCAGGCTGCGCACCCGCCGGGCCAAACGTTCCAGCGTGCTGAAAGCCGGCAGTTCAAAGCCACTATTGATTAAAGCCTCCACGGCCACATTGATTAAATCAACCGGATCATCTCTGGTTTGAGCGGCTTCAAATACCGCTTTATTCACCACGTGTTTGGCGACTTTATTATCAGCAAAGGCCGCAAAACCCAGGTATTGCCGGATAAGTGGCTGGTGCCGGTAGAGTGAGCGGGGAGGGTAGGCCGTATAAGGTATTTCAGTGAAACCCAGGCATTTGTGGATGTGCCGGGTAACCGCCAGCGGTATTTCGACCGGGTGCGGGAAATATTTCAAAGTTTGAAAGGTTTTAAGCATCGCCAGGAAACTCAAAATAGTGCTGTCGCCCCGGACAGTTTTCGTCGCAAATGAGATTTCAGCCTGGCTGGGCGTGTAAAGCGTGTTTAACTCTTTGGTATCAAAAGTAGCCGGAAAGCGAGGATAAACGGTGCGGTCAATTAGAGCCATAGCTGGAAAGTTAAGCCTCCCTTACTTATTTTGTCTGATAGTTTTGTTTGATAGCTTCCTTAATAAAAATAAAGGAAGCCTATGTAAAAGGGTGCCTACGCTCGCAGTTAATCAATATTTACCCGCACAAAATCTACCGCGTTATTATCCAAATTGAGCTTGCGCTTCTGGTAACGTTCGGTTGTTCGCGGGTCACTGTGCCCCACCGCGTACTGGACCTGCTCCAGCTTGGCCCCTGCTTCCAGGGCCAATGTCACAAAGGTTGCCCGCAGTCCATGGGGGGTGAGTTCAAAACCAGCCATGGCCGCGTACATTTTGACCAGCCGCTCGATTACCTGGGCGCTAATGCCTTGCGCCTGGGGATGATCGCCTTTACGAAACTGCACAAAGAGGGGAGCTTCTTTACTCAAGCCTTTTCTAGCGCATTCTTCCAGGTAAGTATTGAGGGCCCGGACCACATCCACCGGCACTTTTACTTTGCGGCGTTTATCGCCTTTCGCGTGCCGGATAAGGAGCAGGTGATGGCCCTGTTCCACCTGTAAATCACCCAGTTTCAAATCGGCGCATTCACTGCGGCGGATGCCGGTGCGCAGTAAAAGAAGTAAAATCGCGAAATCACGTTTGCCCTGAAGAGTAGTGGTATCAATTACCGTAAGTAGCTGCCTGGCCTGAGCCGTTTGAAGGGCCATATGGGGTGTTTCCTGTTCATCCTTACTCCGGTAGCCGCCAATATCCTGGGCCGGGTTATGGGAAAGCAGTCCTCTTTTGACGGCTTCTTGTAAAAGCTTGCGGGCTACCACCAGTTTGCGTTCAGCCGTGGTTTTAGCAAAGTTATCGGCCAGATACCGCCGGTATTGCCATATATCGTCCGGCGAGAGCAGCCTAAGAGTTAAATCTTGATTCTCAAGCCACTTAACAAATTGGCTGGCATCCTGGCGGTAAGCCTTGCGGGTATGGGCTGAAAGCTGGCGGGTGACCAGGTTCTCGACAGTTTGAGTAAAGCCATTTTCTTTTAGATCAAGGCCGGGTTTAAGATTAGAATTAAAGTTGGTTTCCTCAGCAGTATTCACACCAGTATTCACAGCAACCTCCAGAGCTTAAAAAGAGCCGTTTTTGAAATTTTTGGGGCATTTTAAGCAAATTTTGGATGAAAAAGACGATAGCAATAGATAACTGATATTATCCATTGCTATTTAACCTCTATTTTCACAACTTTGCAAGTCGGTTGACACTCAATTGTTTCATCCGTATAATTTAATTGGTAAGGCAAATTAACCGGTAATTTAATTCTTATAGAAAATTTGTAAAACTCTAAATGGAAAATAAGCAAAAGTCTCCAGCAAAAAGCATTAAAAAGCGGGGGGCACCTCGTGGGAACCGCAATGCCTCTAAAATCGGTGAGGACTTACGGTTGGAATTGTTCTTATCCAAACCAAGACGCATGTTTTTCGAAGAATGGTTTAGCTTAAAATTTGGCCGAGCCGCCCTGAGTGAAGATGAACTGCGCGAAGCCGCCCGCCAACTCGCCAATACCGCGATAGATCAGGCTATTGTAGAAGAGTTTAAGCTTCGTTATCCGAATCGGTTCGGTGGAAGTGAAGTATTCTGAGGTATAAGGGCAGAAAGTTTAGAAGCAGTGTCAATTAATGAACTTTACAAGGTTGACAGACAAAAATATTAAGAAGGAAATGGAAAAAGGAGAAGGAAAAAGATGGCGAGAACAAGTTCAAAAGGTAAGTGCCGTTTTTGTGGAGCCGAATTTAGTAAAGCCGCAATGAGCAAACATTTAGCGACCTGCCCGGCCCGCTTATCTGGTGCAGCCACTGCCAGCACAACTCGTCAGAAAGCCCCACCTACCCCAACCAGACTTTTTCACCTGGTCGTCGAAGGCCGTGGTGCGCCGATGTACTGGATGCACCTGGAAATACCGGCCGAGGCCACCCTTTCAAACCTGGATGCCTTTTTACGTGACCAGTGGCTGGAATGCTGTGGGCATTTAAGCGCTTTCAATATTGCTGGCGAATCGTATGCCAGCACGGTTGACCGGGAATGGGGCACTCCCGAAAAGAGCATGCGCGGGGTTAAACTGGGCAAGGTTCTGAGCGTAGGTCAGCAGTTTGAACACGAGTATGATTTCGGAACCACTACCGAGTTGAAGCTTAAGGTAGTAGCTGAACGCGAAGGAAGGGCCGTCAAGGGAAAGAGTGTGCAGGTGTTAGCTCAGAATGAGCCGCCCCAAATCCCGTGTGAGAACTGTGGTAAGTTAGCCACCCAGGTTTGCAGCGAGTGTATTTTCGAGGGTGAAGGCTGGGTCTGTGATGATTGCGCCGAGGAACATGAGTGTGGTGAAGATATGCTTTTGCCGGTAGTAAATTCGCCCAGGGTTGGGATGTGCGGTTATACCGGCTAAAGTAAAGCTTGGAGAACTTTCGCAAGGTAGTCAGGTAAATGAATGAATAATGAAATAAGCGCCGGGCGGGAGGCACTAAAAGCGGCTATTCAAAGGGAATGGGGAAACAGTTTGGCTTTGCCCGATCCTGGTGAGAAAACCCGGCAGTATATTGACCAGTTTTTTAGCCGTAAGCTTTTGACCAAAAAAATAAGTGGCAAAGTAGAAGGTAACCATGGGACTTATACTGTAACTATCGAGCTAAAAGAAAATAATCGGCTGACTTCAGCTTGCAGCTGTTACATCGGTAAAGGTGGCGGTTGTCATCACTGTCTTGCCCTGGGTTATACCTTCTTGCAAGCCCCCCAAAGTTTTGAGGTAATTGCAGTTAAGCGGTTGGAAGCAGTTAAAACTACCGAAGATTTAGCGGTATTTCTCAAAGAAGTTACCCTGGACAGTTTGCTGGAGGATTTGAAAGCGAACGGTATAAGCCAGAAGCAACTGGCGGAAACGGTCGGAATAAGTCCGCGGCAACTCAGCCTAATCAAGGCCGGTGAGGCCCGAAACCGTTTCTATAATGAGTTAGGGCCTCTAAAGCTGAGCTGTCTGTGGCTGCTAGAGCATTTCAAAGAGAAACCCGGCAAATAAGAAAGGCGCTTAAGTATTTTATAAGCGGGGTAAGAGTTGTGGCATACTTTTACGGTTCTGGCTCACTTTTGCTGAAATTGTAACCCTCCTTCGTATATAAGATGTAAGAAAGGAAAAAAACTTCCCTCACTAAATCTTTAAGGAGAAATACAATCATAAATTCTGCTTTTACCATTTT
>CADDZM010000482.1 GCA_902812345.1 Chloroflexota bacterium
GCATGAAAATCACAAGTATTACAACCACCCCGAATATAATGTCCCGGTAGGCCGCGTCCGGCCAGAATGGTTCACCATTTCGTTTCAGCAGGTCTCGATACCACCTGTGATAGGTCTTAGGGTCTACCGGCTGGCCGGTCTTGGGTACGGTAGAGATACCGTTGCGCAGCACTAAATAGAGATGGAAACTTACAACCACAAAAATTAAACCCGGAAGCAAAAAGACGTGAAGACTGAAAAAGCGGCTGAGCGTTTCCCCGCTAAGAGTATCCCCGGCCAGGATAAAATGGCCCAGCCAATCCCCAATGAACGGGGTGCGTCCGGCCTGTTCGGCTCCTACTACCACCGACCAGATAGCATTCTGGTCCCAGCGGAGTAACTGCCCGGTAAAACCCATCCCAAGCGTCAGTACCAGCAGGAAGACCCCGCTAAGCCAGTTTACTTCTCTCGGAAACTTATACGAACCCATCAAAAAGACCCGCACCATGTGAATACCGACCAGTACGGTCATAGCGGCGGCCCCGTAATTGTGCATGCCCCGTACCAGGCTGCCCAGGGGGGCCTGATTGGTGATATATTGCAGGCTGGGATAAGCGTCAGCCGTTGAATTGACATAGGTAGTAGCAAGGCTGATGCCGGTTAAAACTTGCGTTAAAAAGGCGGCCAGGGTGGCGCTGCCAAAGACAAAAAACCAGCCCATTTTGCCGGATTTTGGCACCCGGTGGCGGGCCACCGGCCCAATAAAGCGTGAAATTCCGGTCCGGCTTTCGAACCAGCGCCAACTTTTTCTAATTGCACCCATAATCGTGTTTTTTCTTATCCCAGAATTTGTAGCTATTCAGCCACGGCCTTTAGTTTGTGATTGTGGGAGGGAATAGTATTCCTGCTGTTAGACAAGGTCAGTCGGGAAAACAATTCCCTCCCACAGGTCAATAGTTACGAAACTTTTTAGTAAATTTGTACGGTCTAACCTCTGTAAGGCGGTTTTACGAACTGAGCCGGGCCAACCATGCCAGAAAAATTAACTGTACCCTGTTACGTAATTGGCAAGGGACTGGTCATAATTTCGACTTTCCCGGCCTGGATACGCAAAGGATAGCGTACCAGCGGTTGGGGAGGTGGTCCGGCCGCCACGCTGCCATCCTCGTAATAGACCCCGCCATGACAGGGACACATAAAAAGGTTGGCCTCGGCGCGCCAATCTACCGGGCATCCCAAATGAGTGCAGTTAATCGAGTAAGCCCAAAATTGACCCACCTGGTCTACCCGTAACCATGCTGCTGACTGGCTTACAGGACCACCCCAGGGATGCGGGGCGGCGTTATTAAATTTAACCTCGACCGTCTGCCCCTGTTTAAACTGGTCGGTCGGGCCAACCTCTTGCCAGATTTCCGGTTGTTTATTAAAGAGGGGTAGCACTATGAACCCGGCTACCGGCACTACCGCCAGGGCCGCCCCTAAGCCACCAACCCCGTAACTCAACCGCCGGAGAAATTTGCGCCGGTTGAGGGTGCAGGTGTCTTCGGGCTGGTCAGGCTCGCTTGCGGCTTCCTCGGCGGGGTCGTTATCGAGGCTGAGCAAGCCCGCCAGGTGAGTAGCTTCGTCTCCTGGCCTGTTTTCGTTATTCTGACTGTTCATTCCACATATTCCCAATCCAACCTGCTATTCCAAGAATAAATAAGACAATCCCAACCAGGCTAAAGATAAAACTTGTTACAAGGCCAAAGACCCCGAAAAGAAGCCCCAGACTCAGCACCACCGGCCAATAAGTTGAGTGTGGTAAGTTTTCAACGGGTAGCGCAAACCACCCTGGCTTGATTTTGACCGCCGGTTTAATAAAGTCCTCTTTCGCGGTGGGGTAGCCTTCCGCAATAGGGCCAGGTGGGACAATCGGCTTTTCCACCGGGGCAGGAGAGGCCGGATTGATAACAGCTATCTCAGGCTGTTTAAGGTCTAACTCAGGATGTTCTGTTTCAGCGACAGGCCAAATTCGCCTCAGAATAAACTCCAGTGGGACTGTTATGATTTTTAAAATCCAGGCGGCCCCGTTCAACACCCAAATCAGCAACTGTTTCAAAAGAAACTCCTTAACTTGCTCTTATTCGCTACAAATAAAATTTTACAGAGGAGCCGGAGAAGCTTCAGAAGCTTCATTTTCATTTTCCAAACTAATTTCTGCGGATTCCATTTCACCAAACCAGAGTACAACGGTCGAGAGGATAACGCCCAGGTAAAAGAGGCTACCCAGCACCCACATAATAATGCCGCCCAACTGCTGGTCCAGGCCCCGGCTTAAACTCCAGTCATCTCGCAGCAAACTCAAAAGCCTGTAGCGGTCAACCGGGTTTAGATAAGCCGGATAAATATCCGGTGAAGCAAAAGTCAAAATAATTCCCAGGACCAAGCTGGCGAACAGGGCCGAAACGAGGTAAAGCAGGGCCAGTAACGGGGCCAGGCGGCGTTCCGATAAAGGCTGGCGGACCGGCCACCAGAAAATTACCCCGGTTATCAGAAAACTGAGGTGTTCAAGGATATGGACCTGCTGGTTTTCCAGGGCGGCTTCATAAAGCGGCGGCGAGTGCCAGGCCCACATGGTAGCGATACCAACCAGCCAGGCAAGCGGCGGCCACCTTAATACCCTCTCACATCTCCTGAGAAGTGGCCACTTTTCAAGATATTTGCGGACTTGTCGAGGCGGTAACCCGGCCAGCAGTAGCAGCGGTACAGCCAGCAGTAATAGTAAGTGCTGGACCATATGGGCGCTGAACAGATAAACGTCGCCCAGACTGTCTACCGGCGAAACCAGGGCCAGCAAAAGCAGCAGCACCCCGGCTCCAAACCAGGGCCAGTAACCTTTTACCCGGTACTTGAAAACCACCAGGTAACCGAAAACCAGGGCCGCACACCCGACCAGCACCGAGGGTTTCCAGTCCCATCCGGTTGTTAAAATCTGCCACAATCCAGCCATACTGCTAATAGTTTCCGTTTTCTAATCGTTCAAGTGAACTTGTTTGTATTGTTCTCTACCTTAACGTGCCATCGAGAAAACCTTATTTAATCAGGTAGACGATTGTGAAAATAACCAGCCAGACCGAGTCTACAAAGTGCCAGTAATATGACACCGATTGCAGCACTATCAGGGCCTGGGAACGTTTGAACAGGCCGATAAAACCAAGCCCAGCCAGAATCGCCAGCGCCACGATACCCGAAAAGACGTGCAGCCCGTGAAAGCCGGTCAGAGTGAAAAAGGTCGTTCCAAAAGTATTGGTTCTTATATCAATATTCTTATCAAACAGGCTAAAATATTCAAAACCCTGGCCCGCCAGAAAGACCAACCCTAAGACAACGGTAGCCACTAGCCATATAATGACCCAATTGGTTTTACTTTTCTTCAGGCTGCGTTCGGCCAACCAGATAGTGCCACTGCTGGCAACCAGGCAGACCGTAAAAATAAGGGTCTTAGCTGTGTCCAGGTTTTTTGCCGAAGCGGTGGCCGGAGCGTTCTGATACCGGAAGTATAGAAAAGCCAGAATCAGCAACAGGAAAAAGACCGCTTCCGAGGCAATAAAGGTCAACATGCCGAGCGTGCGGCGGTCCATAACCTCGTTTTTGGTTTTCGGTTGGGCCGGGGAAATAGCGGTTTGTTGTGATTTTGTTTTTTGTTTTTTAGGCTGGTTTTGCTTCCAGTCCGGGTTTTCCGGGTGCTTATAGTCC
>CADDZM010000483.1 GCA_902812345.1 Chloroflexota bacterium
TCCAGGGTTGGACCGGTATCCGGCCCGACCTGACCACACTTGGCAAAGTCATCGGCGGCGGTCTGCCGGTCGGAGCTTACGGCGGCCGCAAAGACATCATGCAACTGGTCGCGCCGGTCGGCCCGGTCTACCAGGCCGGGACGCTTAGCGGCAATCCGCTGGCGATGGCTGCCGGTATCGCCACCCTTAAAAAGATTTTAGAGGCGGGCTTTTATGAAAAGGTTGAAGCGAAAATGAAGGTTCTGGCCGCTGGGATGGACGCGGCCTGTAAAGAAAGCCCCGTCCCGGTCTACTTCAAGTCAGTTGGCACCAAGTTCGGCCTCTTCTTTACAAGCGAAGAAGTCCACAACTACGCCCAGGCCAAACGCGCCGACACCAAAGCCTACGCCCGCTTCTTCTGGAGCATGATTGAGCAGGGCATTTATCTAGCGCCAAGCCAGTTTGAAGCCGGGTTCTTATCCAGCGCCCACACTGACGAGCATATCGAGCAAACCCTCAAAGCGGCCCGCCAGAGTTTTGCCAGCCTGGTTGAGCAGCCGACCGCTTAAACTTGTAAAAAGGGTTTTCTAAGGAGTTTTAAAAGATGTTAAGTGAGAGAGAAATTTTAAGCGGTACTTCAAAACGGGCCAGCCTGGTAAACCGGCCTCGCCGGACCCGCCGCACTGAGAATTTGCGCCGGATGGTCCGCGAGACCCATCTTTCGGTAGACAATTTCATTTACCCGCTATTTATCGCCGAATCAATCAAGGAAGAAGTTGAAATCAGTTCGATGCCCGGCGTCTATCGCTGGCCGGTTGAGCGCGTGGCGCGGGAAGCCGAAGCGGTCGCCGCCCTGGGTATCCCGGCGGTGCTGCTCTTTGGCATCCCCGACTTCAAGGATGCCACCGGCACCGAAGCCTACAACCCGAACGGGGTGGTCCAGGCGGCGGTCCGCGAGATTAAAAAGGCTGTACCGGAACTGATTGTCATTACCGATGTCTGCCTGTGCGAGTACACCGACCACGGCCATTGCGGCGTCCTCGACGCTTCGGGTTATGTCCTGAACGACCCGACCCTGGATTTGCTGGCTAAAATGTCGCTCTCCCACGCCGAAGCCGGGGCCGATATTATCGCGCCTTCCGACATGATGGACGGCCGCATTGGAGCTATCCGGGCCGCCCTCGATGACGGCGGTTTTGAAAACACCCCGATTATGGCTTATTCGGCCAAGTATGCCAGCGGCTTTTACGGCCCCTTCCGCGAGGCCGCCGATAGCGCCCCGGCCTTTGGCGACCGCCGCAGTTACCAGATGGATCCGCCGAACACCCGGGAAGCGTTGCGCGAGGTCGAACTAGATATCGCCGAGGGCGCGGACATGATTATGGTTAAACCGGCCCTGGCCTACCTGGACGTTATCGCCCGCGTCAAGGACCGGTTCGACTTGCCCCTGGCGGCTTACAACGTCAGCGGCGAATACTCGATGCTAAAAGCGGCGGCCCGGTTGGGCTGGCTGGACGAGGAACGGGTCGTCCGCGAAAGCCTGACCGCTATCAAACGGGCCGGGGCCGACATGATTATCACTTACCACGCCAGGGAAGCCGCCCGCTGGCTCAAATCCTAGGCGGCTCACCGTTCCTGCTAAAAAAATAGAGGCCAACCTGTTTAATGGGTTGGCCTCTTTCCTATATTCAACTTAAGTATTCAACTTAAGGCTTTACCAGGCTCCAGAGTTTAACCACGCCATCAGCCGAACCTGATGCCACACTCTTGCCATCCGGCGAGATAGCCACCGCGTAAACCTGTTTATCATGGCCGGTAAGCTGGGTTTCCCCTAGCCCGCTCTGGGTATTCCAGATATAGACCAGCTTGTCGTCGCAAGCCGTAGCCAGGTACTGGTCGTCCGGGGAGAAGGCTACCTGGCGGATACCCTGGGTCGAGTCGTCAAACAGGTAGCGCAATTTGTTATCTTGTAAGTTCCAGAGCCGGGTAGTTTTATCCAGCGACCCGGAAGCCAGCAACTTGCCGTCGTGCGAGAACGCCAGCGACCAGATAGAACCGGCATGCCCGGCCCCGCCCAGCGCCGGTTTTTCTTTAGCGGTAACAAGGTTCCACAGCTTTATCACCCCATCCCTCGACCCGGAAGCCAGGGTTCCACCGTCCGGCGAATAAGCTATGGCCGTAATATTGTCGGGGTTCTTGAAGACCGCGCCGAAATGCTGGCCGGTCGCGACGTTCCAGAGGAAAACGCTATGGTCGTCCGAGCCAGTCGCCAGCGAATTGCTGTCCGGGTTGAAAGCCACGGATGTAATCGTGCCGGACTGGCCCGAAAGGGTAAATTTGCTGGAATTGTTCGACAAATCCCAGATGCGGGCGGTTTTATCCGCCGAGCCGGACACCAGGAATTTTCCGTCCGGCGAGAAAGCTACCGCTCTTACCGCCCCGGTATGGCCGGATAGGGTAGCTTTAGACCGGTTCGTGGCGGTGTCCCAGAGCTTGATAGTGCCGTCTTCCGAGGCCGTAGCCAGCGTTTTGCCGTCCGGCGAATAAGCCATACCCAGCACAATATCTTTGTGGGCCTGGAAAGTAGCTATATTCCCGCCAAATGGGACCGGTGTTGCTTCCGGGCCGGCAGTCGTCGCGGGCGGGGTAGTGACCGGCGCCGTCGTTACGCCAGGGGTGGTGCCGGGCGCGGCAGTGGTCGAAGCTTCAGCCGTGTCCGAACCCGTGATAGCAGGCGCGGTTGTAACAGCCGGAGTAGTGCCGGGCGCGGTCGTGGCACTGCCGCTTGCCGTAGTAGCGGCGGCGGTCGTAGCGGTCCCGGTTGTTACTGCGCCGCCTGGCGTAGCCGTGATTATGGCGACATCCGGGCCGGGTTGGTTGGATTTGGTCAGGTTCAGCGCAGCGAAGGCGGCCCCTGCCGCGACCACCAAAACCAGCAGGAGCGCAACAATCCAGACCCACGCCGCGACCCCTTTTTTCTCTTTGACGACGCTCGCTTGATTGGCAGGACCGGCCTGAGGCAGCCCAGTCGCGGGTCGGGGCGGGTTACCCGTTACCGGGAAGGACTGGGCCGGTTGGCGCTGGCTCCCCGAACCGGGATAGGGCGGCGTATTTACAGGCTGGCTGTTTGCCGCCGGATAGGACGGCCCGGACTGGGATTGGCTGGCCGGACCCTGGTAAGGCGGGAAAGAACTGGTCGCCGAAGGATTGCCGCCCTGGTAAGAGCTGGGCGGGTTCGGCCCTGGATTGGACCTCGCTTCGTACGGTTGGGGCGGCTGACCCTGCTGATTGAAGTTATCCGGCGGGTAGTTTACGGCTGGCGGGCCGGACTGGTAATTTGAACTTGAAACCGCTGGATTATTTGGGCGGTTTAGGGTTGGTGGAATGGAAGCCGTCGTGTTTTGCGAGGGCAGGGGCGGTCGAGGCACCAGCGGGGTAACGCCTATGGTCGGTTGCGAGTTTGGCGGCAAGGCTTCCAGAGCAGCCCGAAACGCCCGGGCCAACTCTTTGGCAGGCCGGATGCGCTGGCGAGGGTCTTTCGCCATGGCGTGGCCAATTACATCGTCCAGGGCCGGCGGATAGACCAGGCCAGGCGCTCTCTCGGAAAGGCGCGGCACCGGCGCATTCAGGTGCTGCCCGAAAAGCTCGTACTGGTTGCCCTGGAAAGGTGCGTACCCGCAGACCATCTGGAACAGCACCGCTCCCAGCGAATAAATGTCGCTGGGAGCGGTGC
>CADDZM010000484.1 GCA_902812345.1 Chloroflexota bacterium
AGGATTTTTATCGTCTCAACAATTGCCAGGCAATCTTTGAATCTGGGTTCACTTAAACCACTATCGATGGAGAGGATTAAGGTCAAAGCTTTCAGTTTAGAACCAAACTGCCCTTCGAATCCAGGCGGGTCAGGGCCAGGTAAGTTTTCTTGAGCGAGGGAGAGTAGAAAATCTCCTTAAGAAAGCAGACATTATTGGTGGCAAGAGCAATATCTTGAACAATTACGAATGGTTATCATTATTCGCATAATAGTACTTGCATCTTATTTCCTTTTAAATCAAGGTAAGTTATAGTGGGTAATAATAAGTTACTTTAACTTTTTATTCAACAGGTGCCGGAAAAGATATTAAAATTATGCTTCCTGATACCCTGGACCAAGATTTATTTTTAAGAGCGAAAACCAGGTTGCTACGAATGCACTATGAGAGCGGAGTAGGTCATATCGGAGGCAATCTTTCTGCACTTGATATTTTGTTATGCCTTTATCACAAGATCTTGCAAAAAGACGACGCTTTTATCCTTTCAAAAGGGCATGCTGCCGGAGCGCTTTATATTGCATTATGGTCTGTCGGTGTATTGAGCGAGGCTGATCTGGTCCAGTTTCATAGAGAAGATACCCTTTTGTCGGGCCACCCGCCTGTTTCCGGTATTCCTGAAGTGCTATTTGGCACTGGCAGCCTGGGCCATGGTCTTTCGCTCGCGGCCGGGCTTGCCCTTGGTAAGAAGTTAAAAGGCCAACCCGGCCGGGTATTTTGCATGTTGTCTGATGGTGAATGGAATGAAGGTTCCAACTGGGAAGCCCTTATTTTTGCTAACCAGCAGAACCTGGATAACCTTACTATTGTGGTGGATTTAAATGGCCTCCAGGGTTTTGGAACAACCCGTGAGGTAGCCGATCTTGGGGTCCTTGGGGAAAAACTCAGGACTTTCGGGTTTAACACCGAAGAAATTAATGGACATGATCCGCCGGCTATAATCAGGGCCTTGGAGACACAAGCCGCCCAGCCTAACGCAATTGTGGCTAATACAACTAAAGGAAATGGCATTTCTTTTATGGAAAACAGGCTGGAATGGCACTATCTTCCACTCAACGAGGCTCTTTACCAGCAGGCACTCCAGGAGTTAACCCGGTTATGAGAAACACATTGTGCGCCGGGCTGATAGAATTAGCGACTGACCCGGATTTTGTATTTATGACCGGCGACCTTGGGTATAAGGCCTTAGAACCCTTACGTGAAACCCTGAAAAACCGCTTTATTAATGCCGGGGTAGCCGAACAAAATATGGTTGGCGTGGCGGCCGGGTTGGCCCGGACCGGTTTAAAACCCTGGGTCTACAGTATCGCCCCTTTCGTATATGCCCGCCCTTTCGAGCAAATACGTAACGATATTTGTTTGCACAACCTGCCAGTTAAACTGGTAGGCAACGGGGGCGGTTATAGCTATGGTGTAATGGGTAGTTCGCACCATGCCCTGGAAGACTACGGAGTTTTACTGACCTTGCAGAACATGCGGGTCTTTGTGCCAGCGTTTGCCGCTGATTTAACACCTTTGCTTAAAAAGCTCCAGGCATATCCTGGCCCGGCTTACCTGCGACTGGGCGCATCGGAAGAGCCGGCTGGTTATGTCCCGCCACCTTATGCGGCCTGGAGAAAATTATTGGATGGGGGCGGACCGGTGGTGGTGGTGGTTGGGCCACTAAGCGGCAGTTTAATTTCGATCCTGTCAAACCTGGATGATGTTTGCCGCCCTCGTTTATGGGTCCTTTCGGAACTGCCTTTTGGGGAATTCCCGGCGGCCTTTCGGGCTGATTTAGAGCTTTCGGGCCATCTCGAAGTAATCGAAGAACATGTGGTTCAGGGTAGCGCCGGTCAGATGATCGCGTATCGGTTACTTTCGGAAGGCGGCGCCATGGTCCGGTTTACCCACCGGGCGGCCAGGGGTTATTTATCGGGGCGTTACGGCTCTCAGAAGTTTCACCGGAAAGAATGTGGCTTAGACCCGGTTAGTATTGCTTTAGAACTACAACGGTTAGCCCAAAATCAACTTCAAACCAGGAACTAAACCAGCCCAATGTTACTTAACGAAGTAAACCTACAACCGCCCGTCCAGGTAGCCCGCCGGCCCGATTACCTTCGCAGGGTTATTCTGGCTGCCAGTGCCGCCGGGCTGCTTTATTATCTTTTTAGTATGCAATGGACTCCCTACGAATTCGGCAGGACACTGGTGGGCCTGGTGGCTTTGTGGCTGCCGGTAGGCAGCGTGGTTTATCTTCTTTTAAGCCGCAAGGAGACGCTTTCAAGCTTAAACCGCTTTGTCTTTAGCCTGATTGCCAGCTATAGCTTAACTACCCTGTTCTTTTTTGGCTTCAGTGTAATGCAGCTAACTCCGCTGTTTTACCTGGGCCAGATTTTACTAACGGTAGGTGTGATGATTTTTCTGGTCAGGCGAAATCAGCCCTTTGACCTGAAGAAAGTGGTTGACCCGGCTAAACTGAAAGCGCGGGTGACCCAGGTAGATTTAATCCTGGCCGGGCTGATTGTGTTAAGTTTGCTGGCCGCCATCCGCTACCAGGAACCTTATCAGATAGACCCGCAGACGGGGGATCGTACCTTTGTTTTAATGGGGGACCAGACCTATTTTACCAGCCTGGCTTACGAGCTGGACCGGAATGTACCTCCGGTCCAGCAGCCGGTGAAGGCGGGCGTGGCGGAAAGAGCCTACCACCTGTTTCCCCATTTAACTGATATGTTGATTGCCCGCTACACCGGCCAGGGCGATTTTATGCGTGCCCATACGGCTTACCACTATACTATTATCGCAATCTTGCTCTGCCTGGCAACCTTTTGTATTGTGAAAACCCTGACCCGTTCGCGCTGGGGCGGTTATTTTGGATTGGCCCTGATCTACCTGCTGGTAGTGCCTTTTGCGCCGTTAAAGGCTAATGATATTGGCTATTTTTTCTTCACAATCTATCCCCAACTTACCACTAATCTTGAGCCGGTAGCCGTATTGAGTCCCCAGTTCTACAGCGGATTGGTGGTGCTTTACGGCCTGTTGCTGGGGGTTGTCCTGATTTCAAGCCTGGTTCACCGGCGTGAAAAGATTACCTGGCTTATAATAATTATCGGGCTAATGGTTGCAGCCATGATGCGCTATAGAATCCAGATGTTCATACCCTTATTTCCCGGCTTCCTATTACTGGTAATGCTAGGCTTCTGGCGCACTCGGCAAAAAGTGTATATGCTGGCCGGTTTAATCTCGCTAATTGCCAGTGTGCTACTTTACCGGGAGATGCAGTCGCCGATCTACCTGGAAAATACGGCCCAACTTAGAATTGGTTATAACTTCTTAACCTCCCCGGCTTACGGCTGGATCAACAGTTGGCCCTTCTCAGGCCGGATTCACGGCTGGCTAGGCAGTTTGATCGCCGATCCCGAAATCTTAAAATGGGTCTGGCAGGTGGTTTCCATGCCAGCTTTTGTAGCCTTGAATATAATCGGGTTGCCTTTGCTGGCGGCCACTATTTTCTTTACCAGCTTAAAATCGTCGCGGCAGGAATGGTTGTTTTATACCGGTCTGAGTAGTCTGTCAACAAAGACTTGTAATGATTAACCTGAAATGTAGGCACAACCTTACCTGTAGAAACTTGCTTGACAGACTACTTAGTATCTGGCTGGTGGTAGTGTCCACTATTGGCGCGATGT
>CADDZM010000485.1 GCA_902812345.1 Chloroflexota bacterium
GGTTTCTTTGCCCGATAACGCCCTGGTCCAAAAAGCCCTCAATACGGTTGACCCTTTGATTGTAATTGACTTTTTTATGTCGGAAACCGCCGAGCTTGCCGACGTGGTGCTGCCGGGGTCGGTCTGATGCGAGGACGAAGGCACCACTACTAATCTCGAAGGCCGGGTAATTAAAATAAATGCCGCCGCCGACCCGCCCGGCGAAAGCCGCCGCGACTGGGATATTTTGTGCGAACTGGCCCGCCGCATGGGCCGGGGCCAGTATTTTCCTTTCCGCAGCGCCAGGGAAATCTGGGAAGAACTGCGTCGCGCCTCCAAAGGCGGCCTGGCCGATTACTCCGGCATTACCTGGGAGAAGATTGACCGCCAGCAAGGCGTCTTCTGGCCCTGCCCCAGCGAGGACCACCCCGGCACGCCCCGGCCTTTTGCCGAACGCTTCTACCATCCTGACGGCAAAGCTCGCTTTAGCCCGATAGATTATATTCCACCGGCTGAAGAACCCAGCCCGGCGTATCCCTTCCGGCTGACCAGCGGGCGGGTTATTTACCACTACCTCAGCGGCAACCAGACCCGCCGGTTGGGTTTCTTGAATGCCCAGGCGCCTGACCCCTGGGTAGAAATTCATCCCCAGGCCGCCGCCAAACTTAATATTGTCGACCAGGAAATTGTGCGGGTACGGACCCTGCGCGGCTCGATGGACCTTAAAGCCCTGGTAGTGCCGACTATCCGGCCTGATACGCTTTTTATCCCCTTCCATTACGGCCATGCCGCGGCGGTCAACCAGCTTACCAACCCGGCGGTAGACCCGACCGTGAAAATCCCGGAGTATAAGGTTTGCGCGGCGGTGGTCGAAAAAATTAACCAGCCCCCGGTCGCAGGTGGTTTGCCAAAAATTAACTTCACGCCCCAGGACTCGCCCAAGATGTTCCCGTATGCCGTTGGCGAAACTAAAGGTTCCCCTGAAAAGGAAGGGAAGAAGTATTAACTTTAGACAGGAGAATTCATGGCAATAAAAACGCTTTTTGTAGACCCTTCCCGCTGTATCGGCTGCCGGAGTTGTGAGGCCGCCTGCCGTGAATGTGATTCTCATAAGGGCGAAAGCATGGTAATGGTGGACTTTATTGACCGGGGCATAAGCACCGCCACCCAGCCAACTGTTTGTATGCACTGCACCGACCCGGTAGCACCCTGCGCCCAGGTCTGCCCGGTTATGGCAATCTTAATTACCCCGGAAGGCGTAGTCCAGATGGCCGAACCTTCCCGCTGTATCGGCTGCCGGAACTGCGTCTATGCCTGTCCCTTTGGCGTGCCAAAGTTTGACGTAGAGGCCAGGCTTATGAAAAAGTGCAACCTTTGCTACGACCGGACGGTGCAGGGGCTTAAACCCTGGTGCGCCCAGGCTTGCCCGACCGGGGCGCTCTGGTACGGTGATTACGAGGAATTCTCGGCCCAGCGCAACGGCCACCCGGTCAACCGGACCCTTTTTGGTACACAGCAGGTGAATACGCGGGTCTACCAGGTGCTGCCGCCGGAAGAACCAATGCTGGATATAGTGGCGCTGCTCCGCGAGACCGAGGCCGTGGAGAACGGGACCGCCTGGCA
The DNA here is from genome assembly GCA_902812345.1 of Chloroflexota bacterium. Taxonomy (GTDB): domain Bacteria; phylum Chloroflexota; class Chloroflexia; order Chloroheliales; family Chloroheliaceae; genus 54-19. The sequence continues at coordinate 1,603 of CADDZM010000485.1, forward strand.
GAAACAGGAGGCCTGGGTGCTATGAGCCAGAGTGATAGCAACAACAAAAATTTAGACCTGTCTTTTAACCAGGGGCGCACCTTGCCCCGGCGCTGGCGTTCTCAATTCCCTTTGCACTGGGACGCCGATGACCAGGTATCCCGGCGGGAACTTTTACGCTTTACGGTTTTAACTTCGGGGGCGTTATTTGGCGGCACCAGCCTGCTGGCGGTCCTGGACTGGTTTGGCGCGACCAACCGGGCCAAAACTCAGCCGGTAGTCTCGGCCAGCCAGGTTCCCGAAGGCAGCGCCTTTTATTTCAACTACCCCTCCTCCGACGACCAGGCGGTGCTGCTGCACCTGCCGGGGGGCCAGTTCGTAGCTTACAGTCAGAAATGCACTCATCTTTCCTGTTCGGTCTACTTCAAACCGGAACGCCAGGAGTTGCTTTGCCCCTGCCACGACGGCGTTTTTGACCCTGCAACCGGCGACCCGGTGGCCGGACCGCCCCAGCGCCCGCTGCCGCGCATCCGCATCCGCCAGGAGAATGGCATGATTATTGCGGAGGAGGAAACGGTATGACAAACCGTGAACTTGAAAACAGCCGCGATGGCACCTCCGAGCTTGAGAGAAACGTGAATATTGTCCAGCCGCACCTGTATCTTCACCAGGAGTCGGACGAGGAGGATAAACACGCTAACCTTTCGCCAACGCCCGGCCAGCAAGGCGTTTTAATGGCGGCGGTTGTAATCGGCATTTTGCTGATGGGTATCCAACTCTGGCTGCTCACCGTGGCCCTGGACCTGTACCTGGGCGGTAACGCTAATCCAATCTGGCCGCTACCCCTGGTTTCAGGGCTAATCTTTATCGGGGGACTGCTAACACTGCGGTTGCTGAAACGCCGTCGGAGGCCGCTGCCCTGATTTTTATCTCAAACTTCTCAGCCTGGACCTGCCGTTCCCAGGCAGGTCTGATTTCCCGACGTTTTGCTTAGGCTAAACGGTTTTTACCGTATAATACCTTTCCCAACTGGCTCGTTTACCTGGGACAGCTAAATTTAACGCCTGGCGCAATATTTTAACCTTTCGGAAGTAATCCGGAAAAGTAACCAGGCTTTTTACCGGCAAAGAAGTTGAGGATTATTTTAGAATAATGAACAGTCGTAAAAGTTATATTGCTTTAACTATGGCGACCCTGGCCTTTGCGGTCTCTTTTGCAATCTGGTCGCTTTTATCGCCCCTTCAAAAAACTCTTAAGGCCCAGTACAACATTGACGACTTTGGCATCAGCGTGCTGATTGCGGTCCCGGTAATTCTTGGTTCGGTGGCCCGGATACCGATGGGCGTTTTAACCGACCGCTATGGTGGCCGCCGGGTTATGACCGCTTTACTGGTTTTCTGCGCGGTGCCGTGTGTAGGCTTCCAGTTCGCAAACAGCTTTGCGGCCTTTATCTTCTGGGCTTTCCTGTTAGGTATGGCCGGGACCAGCTTTGCGGTAGGCATTCCGATTGTAAACCGCTGGTTTAGCGCCGAAAAACAGGGATTGGTGGCCGGGGTCTTCGGGATGGGTAACATCGGCACTGCAGTCAGCCAGCGCATCGCGCCCGGCGTTGCTGCTTCCGGCCCCGACGGTTGGCGGGGAGCCTTCTTACTCTTTGGCGGCATCGTCCTGGTTATGGCAATCTTATTCTACTTCCTGGCCGGGGACGAACCGCGCCTGACCGGTCCGGCCAAGACCATGGGGCAGCGCCTGATAATCCTTCGCGAGAATAAGCTTACCTGGCTGTTTAGCCTTTTTTACTTCATTACTTTTGGTGGGTTTGTAGCCTTTGGGCTGTATTTGCCAAAACTTTTGCTGGACCTCTTTCCCAACATTGACCGGGAAGCGAACGGCATCAGTTCGGCGGACCGGGCCGCTATATTCGTGGTGCTGGCAACCCTGGCCCGGCCTGTGGGCGGCTGGCTTTCGGATAAACTTGGCGCCAGTAAAATTTTAACGGCGGTGTTCGGCATCGTGCCGCTGATGGCTTTAATCCTGGCTTTTAACCCGGACGTTCTTCTATTAACGATATGCTTCCTGGTTATTGCCCTGTTTCTGGGCCTGGGTAACGG
>CADDZM010000486.1 GCA_902812345.1 Chloroflexota bacterium
AAAGAAACCTAAGAAAGAAACCTAAGAAAGAAACCTAAGAAAAAGAGAGCTAAAGAGGCGGCATGAAGATTTGCATTGTCGGGGCCGGGGCGATTGGCGGTTATGTAGGGGCGAAACTAGCCCTGGCCGGAGAGGACGTGACCCTGATTGCCCGAGGCCCGCACCTGGCGGCTATCCAGCAGAACGGCCTAAAACTGGTTTCAAACGACGGGACCGAGCAGACCGTCACGAACGTTCGCGCCACCTCGGACATGTCCCAGACCGGGCCGCAAGACGCCGTGATTGTCGCGCTCAAAGCCCACAGTCTACCAGGGGTGGCCCCGGCCATGCGCGCGCTTTACGGCCCTGAAACAATGGTGGTAGCTGCCCAGAACGGCATCCCCTGGTGGTACTTCCGGGGAACGGACGGCCCCTACCGGGATTATTGCGTCAAATCGGTGGACCCGGACGGCCTGATTGAGCAAAATATCGAGGTCAGCCGGGTTATCGGCTGCGTGGTCTACCCGGCGGCGAACCTCCCCCAACCCGGCGTGGTCCAGCACCTGGAAGGCGACCGCTTTTCGCTCGGCGAACTTGACGGCAGCAAGAGCGACCGCCTTAAACGGCTGTCCCAGACGATGAACAGGGCCGGGCTTAAAGCGCCCATTCGCAGCAATATCCGGGTGGAGTTATGGATTAAACTGTGGGGCAACCTGGCTTTTAACCCGATTAGCGCCCTGACACGGGCCTTGCTCTCGGACATTACGGCCTTTCCGCTCACGCGGGACCTGGCCCGCCAGATTATGACCGAGGCCCAGGCTATCGCCAACAAACTCGGAATTGACTTTGGCATCAGCCTGGAACAGCGTATCGAAGGCGCGGCAAGTGTAGGCGCGCATAAAACCTCGATGCTGCAGGATATCGAAAGCGGCCGCCCCACCGAAATTGACGCTATCCTGGGCGCGGTCGCCGAACTTGGCCGCCTGACGCAGACCCCGACCCCCAACATTGACGCGCTTTACGCCTGCGTGAAGTTGCTTGAGAAATCATTGAAAATATTGCGAGGAAGCGAAATGATAACATTAGACATCCGGGAGCTGGCAACCGAACTGCTCTCCGCCCGCTCCAGCGGCAAGGCCGTGGAAAGCCGCCCGTCGTCACGCGACCGGGAATTTGACCTTCCAACGGCTTACCAGGTGGAAGGCGAACTGGCCCAACTCCGCCGCGCCGAGGGCCACAAGACGATTGGCCGCAAGATTGGCTTTACCAACCGGGCGGCCTGGCCCAAGCTCGAACTCGATACGATTGTCTGGGGCTATGTCTTTGATGATACGGTCCATTACGCCTCCGGCAACCACTTCACGCTGCCTATCGGTAACATGGTCGCGCCTCGCATCGAGCCGGAAGTGGTCTTCAAGCTTAAATCCGAGGTGAATTTGACCCTGGCGGCTGACGCGGCCAAAGTTCTGGAAGCGGTCGAGTGGATGGCCCTGGGCTTTGAAATCGTGGATTGCCCTTACCCGAACTGGCGCTTCCGGCCCGCCGATATGGTGGCGGCCTTTGGTTTTCACGGCGCGCTGGTTATCGGCGACCCTCACCCTCTCAAAAATCCGGACCAACTGGCCGAGCAACTGGTGAATTTCAAGCTCAAGCTCTTGAAAAATGGCGAAACGGCGGCGGAAGGCTCCGGCAAGAACGTTTACGACAGCCCGGCTCTCTGCCTGGGCCAGCTTGCCCGCACTATCACGGGACAACCGGGCGCGGACCCGCTCGTAGCGGGGGAAGTTATCACTTCGGGGACTATCACCGACGCTCAACCGGTCGCAATTGGCGAGGAATGGGCTGCCGTAACCGAGGGCTTAAATCTGCCTTCGCTCTCCATCAAGTTTGTCAGTTAAGTCGCAGAAAGGAGAATTTTATGACCCAAACAACCACTAAATTACCGGCAGGCATGGAAATAACCGGCCAGATTACCCCTGAATTTGCCGAAATTCTGACGCCGGAAGCCCTCGAATTTGTGGCAAAACTGGCCCGGACCTTCCAGCCGCGCCGGGAAGAACTTTTAGAGCGCCGGAAAGAACGCCAGGCCCGTATTGACGCCGGGGAAATGCCCGACTTTCTGCCGGAAACCGCCGACATTCGCAAAGCCGAGTGGACCTGTGCCCCGATTCCCGCCGACCTGATGGACCGGCGTGTGGAAATTACCGGCCCGGTTGACCGCAAAATGATTATTAACGCCCTGAACTCCGGCGCGAAGGTCTTTATGGCCGACTTTGAGGACGCCAACTCGCCGACCTGGGACAATAATATTCAGGGCCAGCTTAACCTGCGCGACGCTATCAAAGGCACGATTGATTTCACCAACCCGGACGGTAAGAAATACGCCCTCAACCCGCAGACGGCAACCCTGATGGTGCGCCCGCGCGGCTGGCACCTCTTTGAGAAACACGTGCTTCTGGACGGCCAGCCGATTTCAGGTGGCATCTTTGACTTTGGCCTTTATTTCTTCCACAACACCAAAAACTTGCTGGCTAAAGGTTCCGGCCCTTACTTCTATCTACCGAAGATGGAAAGCCACCTGGAAGCCCGCCTCTGGAACGACATTTTCAAGATGGCCCAGGACGAACTCGGCGTGCCGCAGGGCACCATCCGGGCAACGGTCCTCATCGAAACCATCCTGGCGGCTTTCGAGATGGAGGAAATTCTTTATGAATTGAAGGAACACTCGGCGGGCCTGAACTGCGGGCGCTGGGACTACATCTTCAACACCATCAAGAAATTCCGCAACAGGCCGGACTTCTGCCTGCCCGACCGCGCCCTGGTCACTATGACTACTCACTTTATGCGTTCGTACTCGCTGCTGGTCATCCAGACCTGCCACAAGCGCAATACTTTCGCGATGGGCGGCATGGCGGCCCAGATTCCTATCAAGAACAATCCAGCGGCCAACGCGGAAGCTTTCGCCAAAGTCCGGGCCGACAAGGATCGCGAGGCGAATGACGGCCACGACGGCACCTGGGTCGCGCACCCCGGCATGGTCGCCCTGGCGACCGAGGCTTTTGACGCGGTTATGAAGACGCCCAACCAGATTGACCGCAAGCGTGAGGACGTGAAAGTAACCGGCGCAGACCTGATTACCTTCCCGGATGCGACCGGCAACATCAGCGAGGGCGGCCTTCGGACCAATATCAGCGTGGCGATTCAGTACGTGGAAGCCTGGTTGCGCGGGCAGGGCGCGGTGCCTATCTTCAACCTCATGGAAGACGCCGCTACCGCCGAGATTTCACGGTCGCAGGTCTGGCAGTGGATTCACCATCCCAAAGGCATCCTTAATGATGGCCGTAAAGTGACCGTCGAACTTTTCCGCACGCTAATGGCCGAGGAGATGGAGAAAATCAAGGAGATGGTCGGCGAGAAGGCGTTCGAGAACGGCAAATACGCGCTTGCCCGCGACCTGGTGGACCAGATTTCTACCAGCGCGGAGTTCGCCGATTTCCTGACCCTGCCCGGCTACCGCTACCTGGATTAAAACAAAAACCAAACGTAAATGGCCTCAACCTATAAAAGTTGAGGCTACACCGGAATTTGTCACTCTGTGGTTCACTGTAGGGATAAAAACCTGTTAAAAACGTTTGGTGAACCACGGAACCTTGCCCGTTGGGATACCGCAAAGGTAAAGACTTGCCCTGCTACGCGGTGGACTAAG
>CADDZM010000487.1 GCA_902812345.1 Chloroflexota bacterium
TGAACGTTGGAACGTCAGCGCTCATCTGCCGATAACCTGGGGCGGGCCGCCGCTTATCGGGCGGGGAATTGCCTATGCCAAGCGGGTTACACGCCTGCTTTTGCGCTGGTACATCAACCCGATTATCGAGCAGCAGAATAATTACAACGCCGCCGCCACCCGCGCCCTGCTCCAGATTAACGCTTACCTGGAACAGTTGACCCGCGAAGATTACGCTCTGGCTCAGCGGCTGGCTGCTCTCGAAGCTCGAACCGGCTTGCCGCAGACCTCCGAAGACGCAAACTCTGATATTCCCGGCGACTAGCTCATGAATATTGTAATTTGCCACACCCAGGTTCCCTTTGTGCGCGGCGGCGCGGAAGTCCTGGTAGACGGCCTGGATGCCGCTCTCGGACAGGCCGGGCACCGGGTAGAACTGGTTACAATCCCCTTCAAATGGTATCCCCGCGAGCAGCTTGAGGCCCAGGCGCTGGCCTGGCGCTCCCTCGATGTTGGCCGCCTGAATGGCCGGGCGGTAGACCTGGTGATTTGCACCAAGTACCCAAGCTGGGCGGTCCGCCATCCCCGTAAAGTGGTCTGGCTGGTCCACCAGCACCGCCAGGCCTACGACTGGTACGGCACGCCGCTAACTGACTTTGGCGTTTCAGAGGAAGACCGCCGCGCCCGGCGAATTATCCTTGAAACCGACGCGCTTGGCCTGGGCGAAGCCGAACGGATTTACACCATCTCTAAAAATGTCGCAAACCGGCTGGCCCGTTTCAACGGCCTGACCGGTCACTCGCTCTACCCGCCTACCCATCACGACCGCTACCACAATTCCGGCTACGGCGATTATATTTTTACAATCAGCCGCCTGGACAGCGCCAAGCGAATCCCCCTGCTGCTGGAAGCCCTGAAAAAGACGCATAGCAAAGTCCGGGCTGTTATCGCCGGGAGCGGCCCGGAAGAAGCGGCTTTAAAGGCGCGGGCAGTTGCGTTAGGTCTGCAAAGCCGGATAGAATTTACCGGGCGGGTCAGCGACGACGAGGCGGTGCGGCTGTACGCGGGAGCCCTGGCGGTCTACTATGCCCCGGTGGACGAGGACTACGGCTATGTCACGGTCGAGGGCATGCGGTCGAGCAAGCCGCTCCTGACTTTGCCCGACACCGGCGGCGTCCTCGAATTTGTCCGGGACGGCGAAAACGGCTACATCTGCCCGGATACGGCCGGTCTGGCCCAACGAATAGATCAACTTTACCGGGATGATACCCGGGAACTGGCTGCCAGGCTGGGCCGGGCCGGTCTTGAAACCAGCCGGATTGTCCCCGGTTGGCCCGAAGTGGTGCGGGTTTTAACCGGCGAATATTAGTAATCCGGAAACTTCCTCTTTTTGAGCAACAGGGAACTACTGCCAGGTTTTTCCGTTAATCTTAAATAGTATTCGGTAAAAATTACCGGCCGCACAACGGATTGGAAAGATAATATGTCAAAAATTCCGATTGAGGTTTTGCTCTCCGCCCGCCTTTTTGTCTATCCCAAAGTTTTTGGGGACAAGCTCTTTTTTATCAGTAATATGGGCCAGGGTGGGCATTTTAGCCTTTATTCGATGGATTTAAGCGGCAGCGTGCCCCAACCGTTGCTGCCGCCTCAACTTGCTCTCCAGAATCCCAGCCTGATGAACGGGCCTTCCTTTGTGATATACCCCGGGCTGGGTAAAATCCTGGTCATGCTCGACCACGACGGTGACGAAAATTACCAGCCAATGCTCATTCCTATCGAGGGCGGCATACCGGAACCGGCCTTTGGCGACCGTTTGCAGGACTTCAACGTTACGGTAACGCAGACCGACCCGCCCAACAACCTGCTTTATCTCACCGGCGATGGCCGCACCGAAACAATTAGCCGGGTCTTTAAGGCTAATCTTGCGACCGGGGAAATGACCTTCCTGCGGGAAGCCCCCTGGACCAACTTTGTCATGGGCGCGAGCGAAGATAACCGCCGGGCGGTTATCGCGGAAGGGTATGGTGTCGGTGACGGCGTAATGTATGAGTGGCAGGAAGGGCAGGGCGCCCCCCGGTTACTCTACGGCGTGCCTTTATCCGAAAGGTCGCCCGGCCAGGAAGTTAAACTTAATAGCCTGGGCCGTTGTGAATATACCGAAGGCAACCGAGGCTTAATTGTAGCTACTTCACTTTTCGAGGATACTTACGGCCTGGGCTACCTCGACCTGGCGAAACCGGGGGAAATTCTGCCCATTAAAATTACCGGGACGGTCCATAACGGGGTGGGCGAGTTTGAGAATTTCGAGGCGCTTTACGGCAACCGTTTTTCATTGAGCTACAATATTGACGGGGTTTCCTGGATGTACGAAGGCGACTATGACCAAACCGCCCGCGAAATGCGGCTGGACACCGTTATCGTCGGGCAGGGTGAACTGGCGAACGGTGTCCTTGAAGCACTTAATTACGATAAAGATACTGACCGCTATGCCCTGGCTTTTTCCACGGCTACCTCACCCTGCCAGCTTTATACTGTCGGCAAGGACCGTTCGCAAATAGTCGCCCATACCCGGGAGCGAATTATAGGCGTTAAACCGGAATGGCTCGCGCCCGGCGAAGACGCTTCTTTTAACTCGTTTGACGGCCTGCGGATTTCGGCCCGGCTGTATCTACCGGCCCCGGCGCTCGGTTTCGAGGGCAAGCGGCCGCTGGTTTACTACGTCCACGGCGGGCCCCAGGGCCAGGAACGGCCCGATTTCACCTGGTTCTCCATGCCGCTCATCCAGTTTTTGACTCTTAACGGGTTCGCGGTCTTTGTCCCGAACGTGCGGGGCAGCGTCGGCTACGGCCTGAGCTACACCAAACACGTTGACCACGACTGGGGCGGCCAGGACCGCCTTGACCATGTCCACGCCATGCAACTTCTGGGGAGTCACCCGCGCGTGGATACCGGACGGGCCGGGGTGATAGGCCGCTCTTACGGCGGGTACATGACCCTTACGCTGGCGAGCCGCCATCCCGAACTGTGGAAAGCGGCGGTAGACATGTTCGGCCCGGTCAATCTTATAACCTTTATCGAACGCGTCCCCCTTACCTGGCGGCCTTATTTTGCCCTGTCCATCGGCGACCCGGCCAACGAAAAGGATCGCCCTTTCCTGGTGGAGCGTTCACCCAGCACCTACCTTGACCGGATTCAAGCGGCCATGCTGGTTATCCAGGGCCAGAACGACCCGCGTGTCAGCGAGGTTGAATCCCGCGAACTGGTTGAACGCCTGCGTTCGGAAGGTAAGTCGGTGGATTATCTGATGTTCCCGGATGAAGGGCACGATGTCCTCAAGTTTGCTAACCGGGTAACGTGCTACAACCGGATAACCGATTTCTTTCTGGAAACCCTTTAAGCCGGGGTTTTATTGGGCGGCCAGGGGTAGCTGGCCCCTTTTAGATTAGAAAATCAGGCGGCAACCTCGAATATTACCGAATATTAATGTAGGGGTCTATGCCAGCCGCCGGTTTTGCGCTATTATTCAATTAGCATTTGAAACATTTATAGCACTGGCAACGGGAGTAGTGGCATGGATTTACCTACGGCCCCGCTTAACATACAGCCCGACCCCGCGCGTCCCCGCCCAACGATGGTCGGCTGGTTTATTCTCTTTTTTCTTATAGTTGATTTGATAATCCTGGCCGTAATCCTGAAC
>CADDZM010000488.1 GCA_902812345.1 Chloroflexota bacterium
AGCCCGTTCAGCCTGGAAAGAAGCCCCCAACGGCCCGGCCGGTGGCGGCGAGGGCGGGGCGGGACGGGAAACCTGCGGCAAAGCCTCCAGGGTCGGCAGGGCTTCGGGCGGAACCAAAAAGGGCTGGCCGCCCATTGGAAACTGTTTCTCGCGGTGGCACTCAAGCTCGGCAGGGCTGGGCGGGGGAGTGGTGCGCGGAATATTTAGCGGGCTGGCCGGCAGGGTCGCGCCCTCGGTTGGCTGAGCTGGCGGATCAGGAGCCTCCTGGGGCAGGACGTTACGCTGGGCCTGGCGGAGTTTTGCCACGTCTTCGGGGGTCAGTTTGCCACTGCTGTCAAGCGTATCGCTGTCGGCTTCAGGCGGCATTTGCTTCTGCTTCTCGCGGAGCCACTCGCGCTCCTGGGGGGTGAGGGGTCTATTCTGATCCATCTCAACTGTTCTTTCTATAGCGCCCGGCCTAATTGCAACCCTGGGCCGCAATATTGGTAAGTTTTTTGTCTATAATGGCTCGTTGGTCGGTCATCCCATTATCTATGGTAATTCCACGTGCGTCTATAAGAGAACGCCTGGCTTTATTATAATCTTTATTGGTTTTGCAATTATATGTGGATTGGGCCTGGTAGGCCTCCAGGAGTCTCAGGGCTACCCAGCGGTTCCCCTTGTCTTTTAAAAAAGTTCGGTTCTGGTCGTAAAGGGAGCGCCAGGGCGTAATCGCGTTATCAAACCAGTTTATTTGCTTATTCGCCTGGAAGCTTTCACCCTGCCGGTACAGTTCAAACCACTGTTTTTGCCGGTTCATGTCGCTGACCAGGCCGTTAAGGTCGGTGAGGCCTGCCGGTAACAAACCCGGCTTTAACTTGAATTGTACCAGAAGTTCGTCCGGGTAATTATCTTTCAAATTGAGAGCTTCATCGAAATAGGTGATAACCGCCTGCTCGTCATTGGGGTCGCCCATCTTGTCAAGGGCCGCCGCCCGTTCGGCTACCAGCAGAAAGGCCACGGCTTGCTTTTTGAAGTTAGGCGCAACCTCCACGACCGGCTTTAGGGCGTTGACGGCTTCCACCGGCTGGCCGCTATCAAAAGTGGCCTGGGCCTCGGCGTATTTGGCTTCAAAAGAGATTTGCTGGTTGGGCGGCAAGACCGGTTCCCGGATGGTTAAATTCTTAACATCCACCGCCGGAAGCGGCACCTGCTCGGCCTCTTTGTAGGTGCCGTAAACCCACAAAAAGGCGCCCAGGCCAAGCAAAATCAAGCCGAATATGAAACCGCCCCACCACAATATAACCTGTTCCCTGGGCGCGGGCAAGCGCCGGTACCTGGGCGCTTTTTTAACCCGTTTAGGTTTGAGAGTGGGAATTGAACGACCCGGTTCCTGGTAGGGCCGCAGCGTCTCCCCCGCTGCAACCAGGGGGACCGGGCATGCCACTGGAACCGGCCCGCTGTAACCGGGCGCGGGGTCATAAGCGACCGGCGGGAGCAGGTTCGCCACATCAACCGTGGCGCGGTTCACCGCCACCGGGCCGACCAGTTCGCCGTACTCGTCAACCTCAAACTGGATTTGCTCGCTAAGAAATTTTGGCTTCTTTTCTTCCAAACTTGTTTCCTGCTGTTAGACTAACCGGCCGGTTCAGACGGGCGGTTGTTTTCAAGGCTCGCCAGTAAAGCGGCCGCTTTCGAGGCCGCTTCGTCCGGCGCCAGCCCCAGCTTTTCCTGGATAAACGAGTCGTGCTGGCACACCGGGCAGACCGGGTCGCGGCGGATTTCGACGAAACGGCTCTGGAGCGGTTCGTCAAAAATCCAGCCTTCCCAGGGCCGGTTGCCCCAGATAACCCAGTTGGCCGGGAGTCTTTCGAGTTGCGAGAGCGGGTCGCCCGCCAGTAGTTCGGCCAGCACCACCCGCGCCACCAGCGACCCCACCATGCTAACATCCATTTCAAGGGCCGGTTGGGCCGTGATTTTGCCGTAGTCGAGAATCTCGGCGCGGGGCGCGTCCTGGAAAATGTCTTTAGTTGATTCCTTGAAGCAGGCGTAGCAGGCTCCGGTCGGCGGTTGGTAGCTGAAAATGTCGCCGCCGTAGCCCATATCGTAAACCGCCCCGTAGACGGCCGGTTTGCGCAGTTTGACGGCCAGGCGGTTTATTTCGCCTTTAGCCGCCTCGGAGTCGGCTGCGCCCACCATCACGTCACACCCGGCCAGGATATTTTCGACCTCGGAGAGGCGCTGGGTGATGTCGTAAGGGTAAATGTTGACCTGGACGAAGGGGTTGGTATTTTCCAAAACCTCTTTGACAGCCGCGACTTTCAGGCGGCCCAGGTCGCGCAGACCGCACAGGTGGCGGCTGATATTGCCCACCGCCAGGCGGTCGAAGTCGAATAAATCAAAGTGGCCGACCCCGGCTTTCGCCAACTGCGAGGCCACCAGCGACCCGCCGCTACCCAGGCCAATAACGGCGACCCGTTTTCCGGCCAGTAACTTCAGGTCGAAAAGACCCTGCTGGCGCGAGCCAAAATCGCTGAAAAGGTTCATGACTTCGTGCGGTTGGGGTTGCCAGTGGCCTTTTTCCCGGCGGTAAAACTCAAATGCCTGGCCGGAAAGAACCGCTAAAAGCTGCCCTTCTTCCGGTTCACCCGCTTCAGGGGGCCAGTAGGGTTCGCCACTCCGCTGCCAGCGCCCTAATTCCTGGACCGGCCCGCTATTTTCTTCCCAGAAGCGGGCCACGTCCTCGCCGGGCAAATACTCACCGTAAAGACGGCCGGAAGTCTGGCCTGCTCCCGGCAAACCGGCTATAAAGTTTTCGCTAACAAGAATATACATTTGACCTCAACTAATCATTGATTCCTCGACCTGCAAAGCCGCGTCTTTGACAAAGGTTTCCAGGTCATAACCGGGCTGCCAGTCGTCGAGGGCTGCGCCCTCATATTCAATCTTCAGGGGAGGGGCGGTTTCTTGCCCGGCTGGAGTAAATTCCAAAAAGACTTCTTCGGGCGGTTCGACCGGGTAATCCGCGCCGCAAACGATATAAAATTTTAGCTGCCCCCCCAAATTTACCAGCGTAAACATTACGGCCGAGCGATCCGCCGCCAGCGGCACTACCTCGGAACTTGAACCGGGGTGGTTCCCTTCAAGCTGGGCGGTTTCTTCTTTTAACCGCTTCTGCAAAGCTGCCGGGTCCACGAATGACCCCGCGCCGTAAGCCGTTGCCAGGTTAGCTGCCGGGTAGCCTGGCGGCAAGAGCGGCAAAACAGCGTCGCCTTCCAGGGCCGGGGAAGCCGGGCCGGAGCCGCTAAACAGGGCGCGCCCAGCCCGCAGCCCGGGCTGATAAGCCTCTGGCGGCGGGGCGGCCGGGACTTTCAACCAGAGGGCCGGGCGAATCCGCGCAAGGAGCCAGCCCATCCCTAAACCGGGCAGCGTCCCCAGGCAGCAACTCATGGCAATCAAGACCCAGGGCCGGTTGGCTTCGGCTATGGTCAGGTAGTAGACCCCGCCGCCAATAACCCAGCCCGACAAAACGGTATAAGCGCAGACCCAGCCGGCCGCCGGGGCTTTATCAAAAAACCGTCGCACCAGCCAGGCAAACAGGATGCCCAGCGCCAGACCGACCGCCCCGCAGCCGATAACAAGCGGCAAATTCAGATTGCGGCTGTCCAGCGCCAGGTTAAAAGC
>CADDZM010000489.1 GCA_902812345.1 Chloroflexota bacterium
GTTTGTGGGGACCGACAGCGACTGGTATTTCCCGGAGAGCGGCCACAGTCTCCGCGAACCGTTTTTGTCTTTCTGGCGCGATGAGGGCGGGCAGGATGGGCTGGGACTGCCTATCAGCGAGGAACTCGACGGCCCGGTGACCGTTCAGTATTTTGAAAACGCCGCGCTCCAACGCCCCCGGGGTAGCGCCAGCGCCTGGGACGTGACCTTTGTGCCGCTCGGCGTCACGCTGGCAAAAGAAAAACTAACCCCGGCCCAACTGGCCCCGGTGCCGAAAGAACGTTTTACCGCGCCTCGAACCGTCAAAGTGCCGTCGTTAATGTTCCATTACGCCCGGGTAGTTGACCCGAAGAAAGATTTGCTCGGCTATAACCTTTCGATTAAACCGGATAATTACTTGAAATTCCTGGATTGGGTCCAGGATAATGGCTACACCACGGTTACGGTCGGCCAGGTTTACGACTATTTACAGTACGGCATTTTGCTGCCCGACAAGCCGGTCCAGTTTCGCTGGGATGACGGCCACGATAACGACTGGTTCGTCTACCAGGAGATGAAAAAACGGGGCATGACAGCAACCTTTTTCGTCATAAGCCAGCGCCTCGAACTCACGCCGGACCAGTGGCGGCAAATTAATAAAGACGGTTTTGAAATCGGCGCACATACCCGGACCCATCCCGACCTGCGCGGGGTTAGCGACCTGGCCGGGGAGATTACCGGCTCCAAGACCGACCTTGAAACGATGCTGGGCCACCCGGTGCGCAGTTTCGCCTACCCGTCTGGCAAGTATAACGACCGGATTGTAAACGTGGTACGGAACAGCGGTTTTGCCGTGGCCGTAACCACCAACGGCGGCTATACCTGGACGACCGACCTCAAGCTTAATGAGCCGGTCGTCAGCGTGACCGGGCAGGACAGTGTGGAGTCGTTTGGCTGGAAGGTCAAGCAAGGTACGGCTACCCCGGCTCCCAGCGCCGGCAGCGCAACCGCAACCAAAGTTCCGGCTATCCAGAAGACCGCGCCTCCTACTGCGAGAAGTTAAACTCAAGGAGGCGACGAGGAGTTCATGAGCGATTCGCTACCTCCCGATACAACGGCGCCATCTTTAACCGCGCCCACCAAAAAACCGGGGAGTGGGAAAATCCCGCCAACCAGCCCGGCCCGCCGCTATTTCAGCCGTTACCCGGCCGCCTGGCTGATTGGCCTACCGGCCCTGCTGGCGCTGCTGGCAATTTTGAGCAGCCTTTTTACCCCCCTGGAAACGCGCCAGACCAAAGAAAGCGGCCAGCTTGGCGGCGAAGGCAACACCACGCTGGTCTACCGGTTGCGGCTGGACCAACCCCAACCCCGCAGCTTAACCGTCAAACTGGCCGGGAGCGAGCCGGTTAAAATCCGCCTCCTGCGCCCCGGCGACCAGGCCGAACTGCTGGCAACCACGCTCACGCCCCCGGCCAGCCTGGACGAAGTAACCCTCGATTTGAGCGACAAAGCGGAGACAATCGAACAGGCCGCCAGCGCTCCATCCCACGAAATCCTTTTGGAAATGAGCTTTAGCGGGCTGCTCTGGCAGGTCGGCTACTGGGAAAACGCTCCTTCGAATACCCCCCGCATTTTTAAGGGAGGGCCGGGGCAAAACCCGCAACCGGGCGACCTTTATTACCGGCTGGAATACGCCTCGAATCCAGGCCGTCTGCTGGCTAATTTCTTTCAGAAAGAGCAAAACTTCGGCGGATTGCCGGGCCTGGCGGCGGCGCTGTTCCTGGCGGCCCTCGCGGTCTTTTTTGGCGGCTTAACCGTTTTCGCCCGGCGTCCCGGCCCCACCATTCAGACCATCTTGCAGGGCGGGCGGGGCTACCGGCGCTTCGGCGGCTTTGTCCTGGCCCTGGCCCTGGCCTGGGCGCTGGCTTACATGCTCGTGAACCCGCCCTTACAGGGACCGGACGAGCCGGGCCATCTCGGGCGCAGCATCGGGATAGGCCGGGATGTCCCACCCGACAGCCTGAAGCCCCAGGTCAGCCGGCTTATGCAAGCGACTAATTTCCGGCAGGGTTTCGAGTGGCTGACCGGACCGGACGACCCGGTAGAGCTTTTTCCACCTACCGCCGAGTTTTACCAGGGGCCGCTTTATTACCAGGTGAGCGGCCTGCTCGTAAAGCTTTTCAAGCCGTCGCCGGAAAACTTTACGATTGAGGTTTACCTGGCCCGGCTGGCCTCGACGCTGTTCTTCCTGGGGACAGTGGGAGCGGCGCTGGTGGCGGGCTGGAACTTGCGCAAAGATTCGCCCTGGCTGGCCCTGGCCCTGCCTTTAACGGCCGCTTTCTGGCCGCAACTGGTCTTTCTAGGCAGCGTCAGCAACAACGATAACGCCGCCATTTGCTTCATGGCCTGGGCCGCTTGCGGGCTGCTCTTGCTTTTCAAGGCCTGGGGCGGCTGGCGGAATTACGTCCTACCGGCGGCGGTCCTCGTCTTTGGCCTGGCCCTGGGTATCCTGGCGAAACGGACGGCGGTATCAGTGCTGCCCGGTTTCGGCCTGGGCATAATGGGCTTGCTCTTTATCCGGTTCGGTAAACGAGTTAAATGGGCGCTGACCGGGGCCACCGGGCTGGCGGTGGGGGCCGTCCTGGTTTTTCTGCTGACCCAGACCGACACTAACCGGGCGGCTAAAGGCTGGTTTATTGCGCCGTTCGGCCAGGGGGTCCACGCCCCGCGCAGCCTGGCCGAAGGCATCAGCGGCAGCGCCGGGCTGCGGGTAGCCGAAAAGCCGGTCGAGCAGGCGGTGGACCTCTTTTTCCGGCCTGGCATCAACCATCTTTACCTTAATACAAACGCCCGGCCCCTTTCCGGCGATAGCCCGGTGACGCTAAAAATAGAGCTGCTGGGTGGGGGCAAACCGCTGATTTCCGGCCAGGCGGTACTCAAAGGGCCGGACTGGCGCGAGGTCGCCCTTGAAACGCCGGTCCCCGCCGAGGTCAGTCAGTCGCGGCTTAGCCCTTTCGTCACGGTGCGCTTTTCAATAGACGGGGCGGGCGGGGTTGCGCTCGACGAGGTGCGCCTGACCGCACAGCCGAACGAGGGCGAGAACCTGATTGTGAACCCGGGCCTGGAAGAAAGCGCCCCGACCCCGGCCAGCGACTGGAAAAGCGGCAGGCTTTATCCGCTCCGGAGCGGGCGAAGCTGGTTCAGCGATACCCTGGAGCTAATGAGCAACGGGCGCAATCTGCCTTTTGGCGACGCTCTCGGCCAGAGCGTATCGTTCGCGTTATTGAGCGGCTGGGGCGCTTTTGGCTTCGGACAGGTCTTTTTGAACCTGTTCTGGTATTTTTTGTGGGTGCTTTTAACCGCCGGAAGCATCGTAGGGCTGGGTCTGCTGGCCCGGCGCGGCAGGCTGGCGGCCTGGCAGGTAATTTTGGGGCTGACGGCTCTCGCGACGGTTGTTTTCACTTTTCTGCTGCTGCTAGTTTACGATTACCTGGCGCTTATGTTCAACGGCGCGCCGGATATTGTGGCCGGGCGGTATGTGTTCGTGACCTGGCTGCCCCTGGCGCTGCTTTTCCTGGCCGGGTTGCGCGGCCTGATTCGCCCGGTCAGAACTACCACTACAGGCGCAAGCGCCGTTAAGGGAGGGCCGGGGG
>CADDZM010000490.1 GCA_902812345.1 Chloroflexota bacterium
ACCCACGCCTACCCCGGCGTTCGCTTTGCAGAACACCAAACAGCCCGACGGTGCGACCCTGACCCGCTACAACGCCGCCCTCGACCAGGCCGCCGGGAGCCAGCCGACCGACCCGGCCAAACTTACAGCCGGGCAGGTCGTAAGTTTTAACGCCTTCAATGGCCTACAGATACAAAGCGCAAGCTGGTCTGCTGACGGCACAAAGGTCGACCTTTCTTTGAAAAATGGCGGCTGGGAAAGCTGGGACGTAGCGGCAAAAAAGCGGCTTTCTCGTAAAGAACTGCCAAACTCCGAGCAGTACACGGCGGTTAGCTGGTCGCCGGACGGGCAGAAGTTTGTCGCGGTTGGCCTGGACGGGCAGTTGCGGTTGGGCAAAGCCGACCGGGTTCTAAAGACGGTCAGTCTCAGCCAGGGCGGCGCTTCTGGCGTTTTTTCGACCTATCCCTGGCCTTTTAGCTGGTCGCCCGACAGCAATTACCTGCTGCTGGTCGTACCCGGCAGTAATATTCAGATGTGGAATTTCCAGAATACGCCAACCCAGATTATTACACCCCAGAACAGCCCGGTTTCGACCATGAGTATGCGCGGCAATAACCTGGCCGGGACTATCGAGTGGTCGGGGGACAGCCGCTACCTGGCCCGGCTTACTCCCGGCGACCAGAACGAGCAGGTTGAAATCTTTAACCCGCGCAACCTGGCCCGGCTTTATTCAATGACGATTGTAGATACACCCAGCGGGATAAACAACCCGCAGACCGGCCAGAATACAGGCCTTGAAACGGTCAGCAACGGCCTGGCATGGTCGCCGGACGGTCGCTATATCGCGATTATTCGGGGGTTCCGGCTGGATACGAGCGGCACGGCCAACAACTATATTGATAGTATTGATAGTAAGGAAGGCGACCTGTTATCGCTGCTGGAATTACCCGACCTGGCGAAAGCAGCCACCCAGTCCAACCAGGCCCAGCTTATCCCTAACGCGCCGGTTACGGGAACGCAGGCAGGCACGGCCACCCCGGGTAACCGCAACGGGCGCACCCGCGCCGGGACAACCGACCTGACCTTAAGCCCGTTAAACCTGGAAACCCTGACTTTTACCGGCCTGGGAGATGCGAACAGGGCGGGCGGAAGAAACCTGGTCTGGTCGAAAAACGACCGCCTGCTGGTGCTTGGTACGACCGTAACTGTTGAGAATGCTATTCAGCAGGTCCAATACAAAGGGCTAACCCTCGACCTGAACAGCAGCGGTGAGGGCTGGCACTGGCAGCAGAGTGAATTATTTAACCTGCCTTTTGACAGTCCGCACAACTTTGTGATGTGGTCGCCGGACAACCGCCAGATTCTTTACAACACGACCCTGGATGAGCTTGGCCTGGGGTCGGTGCCGGACGGGCCGGGAAAGCCTATGACCGCCGAAATTCTTAATAGCGGTAACAAAGAACTGAATGTAAATTACTTTCCGTCGCCGGACGGCCATATTTCCTTGCAAACCCGGTTGAAGGATAACAAATATAGGTTCATTCTCCGCGATAACGCGACCGGCCAGGTCGCCGCTGAACTGGGCCAACCGGCGGGCGCAATCCCCATTTTCGATAACGCAGTCTGGTCGGCGGACGGCAAGCTTCTGGCGATACCTTTTCTCACCCAGAACAGCTACACCGGCGGGACTCCCCGGGTGTATGAGGTTATCCGGGCCTGGCGGATAGAAGGGAACCAACCGCCGGTCTTGCTGGGCGAGTTGCTGGTAGGAACGCCCACAAACAACTACGCCGCTTACACTAAAACCGTTAGCTGGGACACGACCGCCGGAAGCTCGGCGGTACTTTTCGAAACCGTTGACGGCAAGGTGGCCCGCTGGGATACAGGCAAACCGCTGTCCGCGCTGGAGGAGCAGGGCAAGACCGCTTCGGCCAGCCAGAGTGACGCGCCGGTAGCAACGCCGCCTTATTTACAGGTAATAGGCCAGGTGCCGGGCCGGACGAGTGACGGCGGAACGGGCAACTGGACATGGTTCCCCGACCATAAACACGTAATTTATTGCTCGAACAACTGTTATATCCAGGAATTGCTGGCCCCGGACGTTACGCCCACCAGTGACCGGTTACGCGGTATTCGCTTTGACCCTGCCCCCTATTCGAATAACAATAATGGGCGGAATGGTGAAACAAATCTGGTGGTGTCGTCGGATGGACGGATGGTAGCGGTGGCGTTATCAAGCGGGCTGGTAAACCTCTACGATAGCGCCACGGGCAAGCTTTTTAGCTCTTTCACGGCCCACCAGGGTGCTATCAATTCGCTCAATTTCTCGCCGGACGGACATTACCTGGTGACGGCAGGGTCGGACCGGGCGGTCAAGGTCTGGGATACGAATAGCTGGCGCAACCTGGCGGTATTGCGGCTGGTAGAACTTTCCACCAACCCGAGCCAGGTACAGTGGCTGCCCGACAACAAAACTTTAGCCCTACAGGCCGGTTATGGCAATACCCTGCTCTGGCGGGCCTTCGCCTGATTATAAATCTTATTCGGATTTGAGGAGGCGGGCCAACCGGACCACTTCCACGCCCAGGCCGTTGATTTGCCCGGCCTGTTTTTCGTCGGTGAGGCGGCCTTCTTCGTCAAAAATGCGCCTGGTCGGCGTGACGTGCATGCTGCCGGTCGCAATTAGAAGGCGCAAAACCCTGGCGTTATGTATCAGGGAAGTCAGGCAGGTGGGGCCGCCATTGTAACCGCTGGCGACCGCAATCAGGCCGCCGACTTTGCCGCTCAGGTAAAGATTGGGGCGGCGGGACAAGAACTCCAAAAAACGAGGGCGTTCTTAAAGGAAGCGCTGGGCGTGCCGTGATAGGTCGGGGCACAAAAGATAAAGCCGTCCGCCCACTTGAATTTTTCGAGGAAAGCCTGGATGTAGGCGGAGTTGGGGAAATCTTCCAGCCGTTTGGTATCGTAGAAAAGCGGCAATTCCAGCTCGGCCACGTCAATTAAATCGGTGGTCGCGCCGCTCTGTTGGGCCGCTTCCAGGGCCATTTTCAGGACGGTAAGGGTATGCGATGGCTTGCGCATACTGCCGCCCAACCCCAGGATTTTTACCTCTTTCGCTTTCGGCATCAAATTTCCCTATCTAATTTTATCCTTTTCCTGGAACCAGTCGGGAAAATAATTCCCTCCCACAACCTAATTCCAGGTAAGGCTGAAGCCTCTAATTTTGTCATTCCGAGGAGGCAATCTGAACGAAGACTTGCCCCACTCGCTGCGCTCAACGAGGAATGGCAAATATTCACCCCCATTCGGTATAACGCCCTGAAATCCTTTGCCAGCCCTTTTTAAATAATAGTCTATACTTTAGCCGCGACCGGGGCGGGCTTCAGGTTAAACGCTTTCGCCAGCAGTTCATAAGAGCGGCAGCGGGCGGTATGGTCCGGCGCCATCGTCAGGACCATCAGTTCGTCCACCTGGCCGTCGCGGATAAGCTGTTCCAGCTTGGACATGACAGTTTCCACGCTGCCGATAATAGCCCGCGACCGGGTCTGCTGTCGGATGGCTTCCTCTGAAGGAGAAAACTTGTAGTTGCAGGCTTCCTCGAGAGTCGGCGGCGGCAAAATCATACCCTGGGCGAACCGGACCCAGTTTAAAAT
>CADDZM010000491.1 GCA_902812345.1 Chloroflexota bacterium
ATCGTTATTATTGTGCTGGGCCTTTTGCTCGGCTCCGGCCTGAACCTGAACCCGCTTGAATTTGGGTGCGGTATGCTGGTTTTGCTGGTCTATACGCTCGGTTTTGTGGGGATTGCTTCGGCGGCGGCGAGCAAAGCCAGGGGCATGGAGTCTTACCATACCCTGATTGGCGTTTTGAACTTGCCCGTGCTGTTTTTAAGCAACGCGCTCTACCCGTTGGATAAAATGCCGACCGTCCTGGCGGTATTGTCCTATCTCAACCCGACCACTTACGCGATTGACGCCATACGCAACCTGTTATACGGCGCGAAACTTGAAATCGGCCTGCTGATTGACGTACCGGCGCTGCTGGCGTTCATGGTCCTGGGTCTGTGGTACGGCTTTCGCACCTTCCAGAAATCGGTGGCGACGCCGAGCTAAACCCAAATTCAACGAGGTCTTGTTTCTATGTGGTGGCTTGCGCTTCTGGCCGTGTTCCTGCTGTTGCTGCCGGGCGTCTGGGGTAGTTTCTGGTTTCTCGGTCTGGGCCTGATGGCCTGGATTGTCGCCTTGCTGCTCAACCGCATGTGGTATTGGCGGGTTTCGAACACCGTCCGGGTTAACCGCACCGTGCAAGCCCAGGCCTTTCATGGTGATGTCATTGATGTTGAAGTAACAATCCACAACGGTGTGCGCCTGCCAATTCCCTGGCTGCGCATCCAGGATACTATTCCCGGCAACCTCAGACCGCTGCCACGCCCGGAATGGCTGGTATCGGTCCGCAGCCAGGAAAAGCTGCGCTTGCACTACAAATTAGAATGCAAGCACCGGGGCCGTTACCTGATAGGCCCGCTCGATGGTAAAATCGGCACCATTCTCGATGTTGGCCGGGACGTTAGCGGCAACTGGCAAAGCTGGTATAAAATCTCTCGCCTGGTGGTGTATCCCCAGGTCATTCCCCTGGAAAAATTGCTCCTGCCGAGCCGCCTGCCGATGGGAAATATGCGGACCCGCCAGCCGCTCCTGCCCGACCCCAGCCGCATCGCCGGGGTTCGCGAATACCAGTCCGGCGACGACCCCCGCCAG
The DNA here is from genome assembly GCA_902812345.1 of Chloroflexota bacterium. Classification (GTDB taxonomy): domain Bacteria; phylum Chloroflexota; class Chloroflexia; order Chloroheliales; family Chloroheliaceae; genus 54-19. The sequence goes on from CADDZM010000491.1 coordinate 1,066, forward strand.
ATTGATTGGCGCAACACCGCCCGGCAGACCCAACTCATGGTGAAGGAGTTCGACCGGACGCGCGTCCTTTCGATGGCGATTTTCCTCGATTTGCGCCCGCCCAACCGGCAGTACGCCTGGACCCAGCTTGCCGAAAATTCTATCGTGGTTGCTGCTTCAATCGCAAACCGGGCCTATGACCTCAAACAACCGGTCGGACTTTTTAGTAATGGGTTCGACCCTGGCTGGGAAAAGTTGGATTACAAGGAAGGCACTCTGCCGGAATGGGGCCGCCCGGAAATGCCGCCCCGTAACGGCGGACCCTGGCTATATGAAATTATGGAACGGCTGGCCGGTATCGAAACCAGGCCCGACGCTCCTGGCATGGATCAGCTTATTGGCCGGTGGACCAGCCACTTACCCTGGGGTTCAACCATTGCTGTTATCACCTTCGAGCCGTACCCGGCCCTGGTGACGGAACTCAGCCGGTTGCGGAAAGCCGGGTTTTCGGTAATGGCTATCTTTACTGCCGCTGGCCGTCACACTTCCGAAGGATTAAACGGAATTTTCGCTCTACACGTCCTCGGAGTTAAAATTTACGATATCACCTTACCTGAACAATTGGGTGTACCGGCATGATGCTTCGAAAAGCGCCTGTTAAACTGGATTTTGAAAAACTGGCCCGTTTCCGGCCTCCCGCCCCTGTCACACTTTATATCGGGCTGCTAAAGGCCGCCCAAATTACCGGCCTGCTGACCAGCGTCTTGCTTATTATGGAGTATTTCAAACTGACTGCCGGTTTGAACATTGGCTGGCTGGCCCTGACTATCTTCCTGACCCATCTTGCCAGTTTCTATCGCCACCTCTGGCTGGAAGAACATTTCGTGATAGACAGCTTTTTCGCCAAGCTGGGTGAATTTATCGTTTTGTTAATCGGGCTCCGCGTGGTTTTGCTGGCGTTCGGTGAGTTTAGCCCGCTAATAAACCTTGATTACATTTATTTTGGCACTTCAATGGTTATCGCCTGGTATTCCGGTCTGAGCTTCCTGCACCAGTTTTACAACCTTTATCTCCAACCCTACGAAGTCAGCGAGGAAGAAGGCGGCGTCCCGGCCCTGGGCGACTCTTACCACCTCAGTTACGACCACTCTCAGGCTTACCGCGAACTCAAGACCAACTTCCAGTACCTGGCCGGGGTCCAGGTTTTCGTGGTCCTGGCCGGTGGCGCTTTTATCCAGCAAATGAATAATAACCCGGCTGAGGCAGGCGTGGTGCCGCAAATGATATTGCTGGGCGGAACTTACTTGCTGCTGGGTATTCCGCTGCTGGCCTGGGCCAGGATGCGCTATATTCGCACGCTCTGGCAGCTTGATAAACTAAAGGAGCCGGGCCGGTTGGTGGACCGCTGGGTTTACTACCTGGGCGGCCTGATTTTGCTGGTGATTTTTGTCACGCTGGGCATTTCCACCCTGGGCGGGGTCTTTTCCCTGCCCCTGCCAAAAGGCGGCCAGGAACAGCCGGCCTTTTCAATCTTTTATCCGCCAACGCCTTTACCCCGGCCCACCACGCCGCCGCCTTTCCCGATCAAGCCCGGCAATAACGACCCCGGTCTTGACCTGGCCTGGTTGGGCATAATCTTTCAGGCTATCGCCGTAATCGCGGCCATCGCTTTTGTGCTGGTTATTTTGTGGTTCGCCTTCAACCGGCTGGTTCAAGCCGGGTGGGTTGGACCGCAATGGCGCAAACTTAAGACCAGCCACCTCTGGAAGAATCTCCGCCTGTTCTTCAGCAACCTGTTCGGCCCTGAAAGGCCAAAAGACCCCTTTGAAAAGGAAGCAGGCGAAAAACAGAGCCGCTTTGACCCGTTCGGCTGGTTTCAGCGCGACCGCCTCCCCAATGACGGGCGCGGCCGGGTCCGTTTCTACTACCGCCAGGTGGCCCAGCGGGCCGGGAAAGCCGGCCTGCCTCGCCGGACCGGGCAAACACCCCAGGAATACGCCGGGTATCTTGCGCCAAACCTCGAAGCCGAGCAGGACCAGGCCAACCTGGACAACCTGACCGGGCTTTACCAGGAAGCCCGGTTTAGCCCGCACCCGGTGGACCCGGCCCAGGTCGAGACCGCCCGCGAATCGAGCCAGGGTCTGGTGGCGTTCTTCCGGCAGCATTCCCGGCGGGCCAGGATTAAACCCCGCGAATAACTTTTAAAATTTTAGAATTAAAAACGTAAAAAGGTGGTCCTTCTGTCCAATTCCGGCAGTTTGACCAGCTTTTCGATTCAAATTTGGGCAAAGCTAACTATTGCAAAATGCATCACTCGTGGCTATAATGATTAGCCCGGCCCGTAAATTCGCCATCCTGCAGGGGCGAGCAATCCCGGTGGACCAAACCTTTTAACAGGCTAAACCGTATATATTCCTGGCTTACATTTTGATTGGGACTACGGTGTAAGCTGGCAGGTAGCACCCCATTAAACGGTGAAGTTTTTAACTGCGTTTTTGGGCGGTCGCCCTCGGCGCTTCGGTGGCACAAAAGGCGGCGGCGCCACCTTGTACTTTAACAATTCATCCACGCTCCATATATG
>CADDZM010000492.1 GCA_902812345.1 Chloroflexota bacterium
AGCTTGCTCTGACCGGCTACGGTTATAATTTTTACGACAATAAAAATCAGGCCAGGGCCGATGATTTGCTGGTGCGGCAGAAAGCCGCCGGCTCACTTGAAGATGCTGTCCAGGTTATCATCCGGCTGGAAGCGGAATACCGCCGCCGCTATATCCCACCCTCGACCCGGGAGAACCCCTTTCCTACCGCCGAAGCGATGGACAAGTGGAAGGAAATCGGCCAGCTTAAAGAGCGGATTTCCATGCTGGCCTCGCGCATCCGGGGCATGCCGGTCCCGACCCAGGACCGCACCTGGGCGCGGTTTCGCGGCGAACTGCCCCTGCTGCAACAGTTGTTGAACTTTGATTTGTGGCTGGTCAATCTTACCGAGGGAGTCTTTCAGCACGCCAGCGCCCTGAACGCCGCCGGGTGGAACGAGGGTAACAACCTGGCCGACTTCGACCAGCAGTTAGGCGGCCTCGATAATCTCATCCGGGACCGCCAGCGTTTTCTACTTCAAATGGGCGGCCAGTCCTAAAACTTTAATATAAAAGACCTCTCCGCAATTTGGGAGAGGTCTTTTATTTACAGTGCTATTTATTTTTAGGGTCGCTGAGGCGTTTTCCAGCCCCACCGATGCCGCCCCTGGAGTTTAGCGACTTCCGGGTAAGCTCGTCGGTCTTGCGGGTGAAAAGGTCGTAACGGTTGGCTTCCTCGGTCCCGGCTGAATCTTTATCCTGGTTTTTGAGAGACTTAAACGGCACAATCTCGGCCAGGGCGGGACCTCCGCCATCAGCCGCCCCACCGTCGGCTGCCCCACTATTTGCGGCGGCGGCATGCTCCACTTTAACCAGCGAAACCGGGATTTCGCGGACATTGGTCGCGACAACCGTTGTTTCAGCAGGCGCGGCATACGTGACAACAGTGGTGGACGGGGCCGGGACCGGGTCTTTATCGGGATAGGTAATCCGGGGATGGTAAATACCGTTAAGGATATCGACAAACAAATCGCGAATTTCGTCAATATCACGCAAGGTCAGGTCGCACTCGCTCAGCTGGTTTTCCTTGATGCGGTCGTCAATAATTTTATTGACTACGTCGCGGATAGTCAGTGATTTGGTGCCGCCGGGAGAGTCAGGGCTGTTAGCAGCCGGGACCGCCGAGCGGGTGCCGGTTACAATCCGGCCGCTCTGAACATTTGCCCGGGTGGCCGCCTCGCAGCCATCGGCCAGCATAACGATAGCCGCGACTTTAGTTTGAGGTTTAGGGCCGGGATAGTGAAAATCTATCTCGTTGACATCCAGGCCCATTTTAAGGGCTTTCTGGTAGAAAAAGGAAATCGCGCAGGTGCCGTGGTGCTGGTGAATAATATCTACGACCTTCCGAGGCAGGCCGTGCTTGCGGGCCAGGGCTACCCCGTCCGAAACGTGCGCCTTAATTAGCCGGGCGCTTTCGCGGGGATCCAGCGTGTCGTGAATGTTCGCGCCCCCGGCCTGGTTGTCAATAAAATAGGTCGGACGGGTTAGCTTGCCAATGTCGTGATAGTACGCGCCCACGCGGGCCAGCAAAGCGTTATCGGCAACGTGTTCGGCGGCTTGCTCGGCCAGGTTACTGACCATCACCGAGTGATGGTAGGTGCCGGGCGCTTCCCGGATAAGCCGGCGCAGCAGCGGCTGGTTGGGGTGGGCCAGTTCCAGCAGTTGCAGGACGGTAGCGACGCCGAAAAGTTTACCCAGTACCGCAAAGCTTAAGAAAGCCAGGCTGGCCGAAATCAGGCCGTTAAGACCGCTAAAGACCAGCAATATGGGCAAATTGGCCGTATCAAGGGTGCGGTTGAGCAGAATACCGGCCACACTGACCAGAAACTGGCTGACCGCGACGGCCAGACCGGCATAAGCAAAGACCAGGGTATTTTCAGCTTTGCGAATAGTCAAAGCGCCCAGGGCGCCCCCCACAAAGAAGACCGCGATAAGTTCCGGCTGGCCGCTGACGAGGCCGGTAAAAAGGGCCAGGATTGCCGCCAGGAAAAGGGCCAGTTGGATATCCAACAGGGCCGCGAATAGCATCGCCACAACGGCCAGCGGCAGCAAATAAACCCGGTAACTATCTTTGCCTGCGTCCACAATCAGGATACGCATCGCCAGCGAAGAAATAATGATGGCCGCTCCCAGCAGGCCCACCCAGCGCGGGCTGATCCAGATCTGGGAAGTAAAAAGGCCGGTGTAGTAGACCAAAAGCAGAATGAGAAAGGCGGTTATTCCGACGGTACCGACTACCTGGCTCACGCTGTAGCTGTTTGTAATTATGCCCAGTTCTTCCAGTTTTTCAAGGTCAAGGGCTGTCAGTACGTCTCCCTGGCGGACAATCGCGGTATCCTTCACAATATCAACCGTAGCCGAGCCTACCGCCGCCCGCGCGTCGGCCTGTTTCTTCTGGGTAGCGGTCTCATCCAACACCATGTTAGGTTTGATAAAAGGCTTGACCAGGGTGACGGTCAGCTCGCGGTTGACCTCGTCAAGCTGAGCGAAGCCGGCTGAAAGTGTATAGGGAACATAGACGGCGTCTCGCAGGATATTAATAAAGTTTGATAGTTCATTCTGGTTAATATCGCGTACCATTATGACGCTGTAAGCGGTCTTGGCTTCCTGCACGACCTGGTTCCAGGTGGTATCCGGCAGGTCCAGGATGCTGGTGAGGTCTTTAGCGGTAAGGCCGGCCGCCGAGACAACCGGGTTTGTTAAAAGGGTAGGAATGTCCTTGACAGCGTTGAAGTTGCCGCGAGCCATTGTGAGGGTACTTAACAGGGTGGCCAGGTTTTGCTGCTGCTGGGAAACAATCCTGGGGTCGCGTTTATAAACCAGATTGGCCGGATTATTAGCGGCGGCATCGGCCAGTTCTTTGGTCTTGACCGCGCTGACATAGCTGTAACTTTTGGGGGCCGTTACATTCGCCAGGGCTACTTCACCGACCTGCTGGCGCGAAACCACGTTATTATCGAAGTGCCACAGGAAAATAAAGCTTATCGCCGCGACGGTTATGAACGAAAAAAGCGCGACACTACCCAGGCGTTGCCAGTTAGGCCGCCAACCGGTATGGCGAATTTCCGAAGAAAGATTTGCAACGGGTTTATCGGAGGGTGAAAAGGTTGCAATGGTAGGGAGTGGCGTGGGAACGGCGGAGGGAGTAAAGACTGCCCCGTGGTGTTTCTTACCCTTACCATCCTTCAGCGTATTTTTTTTGTTACTCTCAACCGGCTCATTGGCCGGATCAGGTCTAAATAGCGCCATCCTGTTCTGCCTATAATACTTATTTTAGAACTGGCTTATTAGCGCAATAGCCAAACGACGAGTGAAACCGAAATGAAGCTGGCAAGTTTCTACAACTACGAACTGTAGGTTTTATAGCTGTATAATATCCATTGATTGACGTAATTGTACAGTATGTTGTAAATATGTGCAATAAAGCTAAACTTTTCACATTCCGTCCGATTATGCAAGGTTGTTCTCCTGAAAAAGTCTCCTGAAAACTATGCCACCTTTTTGGCATCGACCTCGGTCTCGGTTGAAAGTGTTACCTTAAACCCCAACTTTTCCAGTCGCTTCACTGCTTGCCGTTCTACGCCCTTG
>CADDZM010000493.1 GCA_902812345.1 Chloroflexota bacterium
AAATAGGTTGAATTAATCAGCACTAAATTGGAGCCTTAGTATGTTCAAATGGCTATTTCAAGGCAAAAAGATCGCATTAGAAAAAGCGAATGCTAAACGATTAGAACAAGAAGAAACAAATCGACAGGATGTTGCTGGAGTAAAGGAAAGAGTTGAGTACCTGTTTAGCCACCGTACCAACGAGAAAGGACAACCCTTTACTTTTGCTGACCTGGAGGCTGCTACCGCCAGCCAGAATCCAGCCCGCCAGGTTTCTGTAAACTGGTTAAACGACTTAACCCAGGGCCAGCTTGTTGGTTTACAAGGAGATCTGGGGAGGCTGTTCGCCACCAGCGATTTTTTTGATGCACCAAGCGGCTTTAATTTCTGGTTTGGAGATTTTACTGAAGAACTAAAAACTCAAATTCGGGTGACCAATTATTTTATTACCGGCCAGTGGCAAAAAGTCTACGATACGGAAAGCGTGCTTTTCCAACCCACGTATCAGCACACTAACTTCGATGAACCCGATGTAGAGTTATTTCGCCAAGCCTTAGCAAATTTTGTTAATAGTTCTGATTTCAAACCAACTCTAGCCGAAAATCTTCTGCTTTCGCTGGAGGATTCCTATCTTATACTCCGTTTAGCTTCCGATAAAACTTATAAGGTATTACCCGAAACTGATTTAATGCATGAACCCTTCCTCTTCGAACGTGAAAAAATGAATGAGTTGAAGTATTTATTAGAAGAGGGCTGGGATTTTGAGTGGAAATCCTTAGGTGTTGAATGCAATCAAACGATAAATCTTAGTGTAAGTGTGCCAGATGGAATTGTCATTGAACAGGTAAAAAAGGGCGGTCCCGCTTTTGTACAACAGCTTTTGGAGGATCAAGTCAATCTTGGTTTGTTAACCGAACATTTAAGGAAACGCCTTAATTACTTTTTAGGGTCGAGAACACCAGACCTTTTGACAAAATCTCACCGGAGGGGAGAGTTAATACAGTTTTGCGGAATAGAGAGCGGTGTAGTCACTGTTGGTGACTTGAGAAGGTTAAATGGGATAAAAGCAGATGGTCAATATCTTTCCCCACTGGATGAAACTAAAGCAAATGTGATAAAAAGTTTTCGAGCCTACTTGCAAGATAATGACAATTTAGAAAATCAGCGTAAGTAAACTCAGTTACAAGCGGCAAGCTGCGCCGGTTATCTTGCCATAAAATTTAAGGGGAATATTCTTTTCAATAGTAATGTTGGCTCATGAAGGAACAGCGGTGAAGGCGACCATCATGCTCCTTAACAAGGCAAAAGTAAACGTTTTGAAATTATGGCTCCAGGCATAAACAGCCATATACTGCCACAAATAATGCTTGCTTATCCCGTGAAAGCGCCGTAGGAAATTACGCAAGCCGGTCTAAAATCCTTCAATGGTGTTAGTATGTACTTCGCGTACGCCGTCACCATCCTCATCCCGGGCCCACTCTCGTTGAGCCGGATTATGCGTTACGGTCGGATGTGAATGCCTTGTCAGTTCCAGCCAGTTGTAAGCACGCCATTCATCGGTATTGACGGTGGCTGTAGGTTGCGTCGTCGCTTCCACCACCCCGCGCAACGCAGCCGTGCTGCTGGTAGGGGTAACTTGTAAGGCTACCTTACCGCTGTCTCGTCCGATTAAGCCCACCACTGGCGTGCGGTCAGTTTCAAAGCTACCATGACCGCGCTTTTGTTAGCGTGATGACGGGGTGGGTCAGTCACCTCAATGTGAGGTATACCTTTCTCTGCGGCGTTCTGATACATCTCGTCGGCTTCCACCACCTCGTCCGGCAACCGGGTCGGGAGGAAGGGGGAAGTTAGCCGCAAGTAAGGACTGAATGGTGTGGCGGCGAGTATTGAGTGTACAGCGGTCCACTTGTAGTTCAGCCGCTAAATGCTTGGTTGGCATTCCCTGGACAATCTCTTTAAGTAGCTGGACGATGATACTACAACGGTAGTGGGTTTTCGACCAGATAGTGTTCGTGAACAAATTGAAAACCTTACCGCAGACCCGACATCGGTAACTCATAATCGGGGCACGATGGCGGTCGTGCGGTGCTTGGTCAGGCGGCAAACAATGACCGACTGGACAATGCAATCCCTGGGGATAGAGGGCTTGCAAAAGTTAATCGTAGCAGGCTTGTTCATCCAGTAAGTCGGTTAAGGCCCACTGCATCATTGGCTTTCTTCTTCATTTTCCTTAGGTAGTTAGCTAATTGCATTTTTCGGACCCTAATTCACTTCACTTGTGTCCCTTCATGAGCCTCCGAATTTAGTAAGTACAAAGGCCGCTAAAAAGCCCAGTACGGTAACAAGCCCGGCGAAATTATGGGCTTCCTCGAAAGCTTCCGGTATCATGGTATCAACCAGCATTGCCAGGATGGCCCCGGCCGCAATCGCGGTCGTAGCCGCAATTACTTCGGGGGAGAAGCCGCTAAAGATGGAATAGCCTATAAGTGAGGCTGCCCCGGAAACGAGCGCAATTACCGCCCAGATAGTAAATACGTAGATGGCCGGGCGTCTAGCCTTTTTCATTCCGGCCGAGCTTGAAAGACCCTCCGGTATGTTCGACAGGAAAATAGCTGTTACCGCTACAAAACTTACCGCCCCTCCCCCGATCATAGTCAAACCGATTACTATTGACTCTGGTATTCCATCCAGGAGCGAACCTACTGCAATAGCTAAACCGCTGCCCTCTTGTTCATCTTCGGAAGGTTGTTTTTCTCCCGACCGTTTGCGGTGTTTGGCGCCTTTCCTGGCTAGATACCAGTTTGCAGCACTATAAATGGCGGCACCAACCACGAAACCAATCGCAGTAGCGATAAAACCACCCCGTTTGTAGGCTTCATCCATTAAATCAAAAGAAAGGGCTGAGATTAATACCCCACTACCAAAAGCCATTACGGCCGCAATCAAACGGGTAGGTACTTTTGCAAAATAACCGATAGCTGCTCCAATTAATAAGGCAGATCCTGCCACCAGCCCCCAAAGGCCGGCTAATAACCAGGTTGGCATAAAAAATCCTTTTGGTGTCTTTTCCAGTAAATGAAAAACTTAACTCCTGCTAACGTTGTTTTATCCTACCGCCTGAAGCAAATCCAGGTCCCGGTAGAGGCGGCAGCCAGGGCCTGGGAGCAAGTTTTATTAGGAAGGCGGTTGGCCGAAGGTTATACTGGTCTGGCGAGAGTTACCATTCGAACTTATAACAGTCGCCTGCACCGTATCTCCTGATTTATGCCGGTTAAGGACACCTTGCAAATCGGCCAGACTGGTAATTTTGGTGCCGTCAATTTCAGTTATAGTATCGCCGGCTTTCCAACCGGCTTTAGCCGCCGGTAAACCCTGCTCAACCTGTTGGATCAAGACACCCGTATCGGTTGGCAAATTAAACTGAGCCGCCAGGCCGGGAGTCAGGGTTTCGGGAAGGATACCCATATAGGGAGGGACGATAGATTTCCCGGTCATAAGGGTCTGAATAATCGGTTTGGCCTGGTCTATCGAAATAGCAAAACCGATCCCCTGAGCGGCGGCCTGGCTCTGCGGGTCAACCGGGGCGGCCGTATTTATCCCTACAATTTCCCCGGAGAGGTTCAG
>CADDZM010000494.1 GCA_902812345.1 Chloroflexota bacterium
GATATTGATAAAGGTAAAATTACCCGTGAGGAAGGCGAAGCGACCCTCAAACGCCTCAAAGGCACCACCGACCTGCAAGATTTTGCCGATTGCGACCTGGTAATCGAGGCTATCATCGAGAATATGGACGAGAAGCGCAAACTCTATAGCGCCCTGGACGGCATCTGCAAACCGGAAACGGTTTTCGCCAGTAACACTTCATCATTACCGGTCATCGAAATGGCCGCTGCCACCAAACGGGCCGACCGGGTGGGCGGTCTCCACTTTTTTAACCCGGTCCCGGTCATGAAACTGGTCGAGGCTGTCAAAACCATCAGCACCAGCGATGAGGCTCTCGAAACCCTTAAAAGCTTCGGTCAGGCGGTCGGCAAAACGGTCGTGGTCGCCAAAGATACGCCAGGCTTCATTGTAAATCTGCTACTGGTGCCTTATTTGCTCGACGCCATCAGGGCGCTGGAAACCGGGGTTGCCACCAGAGAAGATATTGACAACGGCATGAAACTTGGCTGCGGTCACCCGATGGGACCGCTCACGCTGCTCGATTTTGTCGGGCTTGACACCACCTATTATATCGCCAATATCATGTTCGAAGAGTTCAAGGAAACCCGCTACGCCCCGCCGCCGCTGCTGCGCCGCATGGTGCTGGCCGGACAGTACGGTCGCAAGTCTGGCAAAGGGTTTTACGACTACAATAAGTAACATTTTTAAGCCGGAGATTTAAGTAAAGGAAGCCCATGGAATACACTTCTATCCTGGTCGAACGCGAAGCCGCCGAGAAAATCGCCGTTGTAACAGTCAACCGGCCTGACAAGCTCAACGCCCTGAACCTGGCAGTCCTTAAAGAACTGGGCGCGGCCTTTGACGAACTGGAAGCCGACCAGGATGTGCGGGCTATCGTGATGACCGGGGCCGGGGCAAAGGCTTTTATCGCCGGGGCCGATATTGCCGAACTGAACGCCCTGCCCGACCCGGTCCACGGAGCTTACCATGGACACCTGGGCCAGCAGCTTTGTTTTAAAATCGAGCGGTTGCGCCAGCCGGTTATTATGGCGATTAACGGCTACGCCCTGGGCGGCGGCCTTGAACTGGCGATGGCCGGGGACATTCGGATTGCCGCCGAAACAGCCCGCCTGGGCCAGCCTGAAATTAACCTCGGCATTATTCCCGGCTTTGGCGGCACCCAGCGCCTGCCGCGACTGGTCGGTAAGGGCTTCGCCAAGTTGATGATTTTCGGCGGTGACCCTATCACAGCCGAGGAAGGCCAGCGGGTTGGTCTGATAGACCGGGTCGTACCCCAGGCACAGCTTGCCGGGGAAGCCCGCAAACTGGCGATAGCCCTGGCTAAAAAAGCGCCCCTGGCCCTGGCCGCCGCCAAAGCTGCTATCAATGGCGGACTGGAAACGGACCTTGACCGGGGCTGCGACCTGGAAGCGGCCCAGTTTGGACTGCTTTTCAGCACCGCAGATAAGGCGGAAGGGACTAAAGCTTTCCTGGAAAAGCGCCCGGCTAATTTCATGGGTGCCTGACTTGTGGATGTGTTGAGAGTATTTTGACGAGAATTTGCAAATATACAAATATAGGGTGGATAAGTTAAATAGTTTGGAGAGAATAGTGCAGGAAGATAATCAATTCTGGAAAGAACAACTGGCCGACATCCGGGTTTCAATTGACGCTCTTGATACTGAAATTATCCGCTTGCTGGGCGAGCGAGGTAAACTGGTCCACAAAGTAGGCGAGCTAAAGCCGCATGTAGGCGCGGTCCGTGTCCCCGAACGTGAACGCCAGGTAGTCGAGCGGGCTGCCCGGCTGGCCGAAGAAAACGGTCTCGACGCTGATTTTGGTCGCGATTTGTATCACTTTTTGTTAAATTATTATGCCACCCGCGAAGAACAGCAGGTGCTGGAGCGAACCAGGCTGGAAGCTTCCGCCAACTAGAAGAGCAGTTATGCCGGAAAAGAATCTAACCGGGTTTAGCGTGAGGGAGGGCAGTGCAAAAGATTTACCCCTGGTTAAAGAAATTTGCGCTGATGTGTATGGTGGGAACGATTACATCCCTGGAGCCTGGGAAGAATGGCTCGCCCATCCCAACAACAAAGGGTTTATCGTTGAAGTGAACGGTCAGGCTGCGGGAGTATATTTTCTGCGGGTGGGATGGACCGGGGCGAACATTGCCTGGTTGCAGGGAGTGCGCGTTAAAACATTTTTCAGAAAGCGAGGGCTTGGCCGCTACATCCTCGAACAGGCTATCCGACAGAGCCGGGAACTAAATATGCACAGCTTGCAATATGTAACCGCCCAGGATAACCAACCTATGCACCGCCTGGCTGGTCTGCTTGGCTTCTGGCACGTCGGCAATTTTCTAAACTATAATTTCGAGCGGTATGATATTCCCCCGCGAGGCAGCGCCATAGAAAGCCGTCTGGTCACAACTTCCGAGTTTGACGAGGCTTACCGGCTGATTCTGGGGTCTGATGAATACCGGCTTGGGCATGGCATTTATTGCAATGCCTGGCACTGGAAAGTTTTGAACCTGGATGTTTTCCGGCAGCATCTGGAACGGCGCGAAGTATACTGCCTGGTAGGCGCTCTCAAAGTGCTGGCAATTCTCTGCCGGGCCGAGGATGGCGGACACTGGCTGGCTTTCCTGGCCGGAGAACAGGCCTCAAGATTACCGTTGTTGCTCGAACTGGCCCGGCGTGTAGCTAAAAATGTTCTGCCGGGAAACGAGTTCCAGTTCGCGGCTCAGGTGGTCCAGACTCCGGCTAACAAGGAGCTTTTACAACAGGCCGGCTTCAAACCAGACGGTCACGAACCGGTCATGTCGCTTTACGAGCTGAACTTGCAAACAACGCCCGCTGCGCTGCCGCCTACCACTTAATCCTGGCTAACAAACAGTTACTTTGGATCCCCACATTCTACCAGATAACGTTATACCTATTGTTATACCTATAATGTGGGGCATTCAACGGTTTTACGGATCGCTGCATCTTTTAAAATTTTTCAGATTTTGACCTTGACTCTTTTCAAAAGTGGTGGTATAAATCATGGTACGCTTTACGGAACAAGATGCTCGACCACAAGCTGGTCAAACCCACGAGCAGACCTCTATTTAAGTCCCACTTTAGCTTTTAAGAGGCCAGGCGAACAGTAGCAAAATAAACTCGGTTATCAAAACGGGTTTTAAAAAGACCAAATTCACCCTTGACAAACCCATAAGCAGTTTGCTATAATAGCAAAGCACCAACCAAAAGACCTGTTTAACTCAAGTGATAATGGATTGCCGGATAAGCACTCGATTATCTATGGATTAGCGGTTGTAGCACTTTAATAATCGGAGAGTGATAGAGAAATCACTTTCTATATATGGAACAGCAAGCGAAACGTCAAGAGAACAGGAACATTTTTAGATCTCTGTCAATACTGACGCCTTTTAAGAGATTAGCTTTCCGGCAACGGGGGGCTAGCTCGAAAAGAAAGGTGTGGAGAGTTTGATCCTGGCTCAGGATAAACGCTGGCGGCGTGCCTAATGCATGCAAGTCGAACGGTCTAACCTTTCGGGGTTAGGTAGTGGCAAACGGGTGAGTAACACGTGGGG
>CADDZM010000495.1 GCA_902812345.1 Chloroflexota bacterium
ATATATGGAGCGTGGATGAATTGTTAAAGTACAAGGTGGCGCCGCCGCCTTTTGTGCCACCGAAGCGCCGAGGGCGACCGCCCAAAAACGCAGTTAAAAACTTCACCGTTTAATGGGGTGCTACCGGGTTAAACAATGGCCCGGTAATAATGCTATAATTCAGGCGGCCCGGCATTACCCGGCCTGGAACAGTTTTTATAAATAACTATGCGATGTTAAAACCGGACTCCGCCCCGGCGGCTTTGCCCAGGGCTGCCAAAACTACCCAAAATTTTAATTCACCTCTAAAAAATCTTTCCGGCTGGTCGGGCTGGTTTTGCCTAGCCGTCCTTGTGCTAAGCCTTATCAACCTGGGGCATTTAATCCTGAAGGCTCTTAACCCGCTTCAGCTTGATTACAGCGAAGGGCTGGTGTTAAGCGGGATTCACCGCCTGCTCGAACACCCGGCCCTGGCTGACACCTACTCTTTCAACCCGGCTTTTTACGACACCACCGACCTGGCCTACCCGCCGGTCTTCCCCTACCTGGGAGCCTTTTTCGATTGGCTTTTACACGCTTTACCCGGCCTGTCAGGACAGCCCGCCCTTGATGTTTCACTTTACGCGGTCCGGGGTCTGACGCTTGCAGGGTTGGTAAGTTCGGCAGCCCTGGTCTATGCTACGGTCCGGCTGTTCAAGGCTTCCCGCCTGGTTGCGCTCGCCGCCGGAATGTTGTTCTTCTGCTTTCACCCGGTAATCTACTGGGGTGACGCGGGCCGGGTTGACGCGCTCGGGCTGGCCTTTGTACTGGCCGGGGTCTACCTCTTCTGCCGGGCCGAAACTCGCCAGCCCCAAAACCTGGCCTATTTGGGGTCCTTACCCTTTTTCTACCTGGCTTTTTTCACCAAGCAGTCGCTTTTGGCCGCCGCCGCCGCCGTGGTCATCTATCTTTTTGTGTCAGGTCGCATCAGGCGAGCCGTTATTTTTGCCGCCTTGCTGGGGCTGGGAATTGGGTTTGGTCTGGCTGTCCTGACCTTTGCGACTGGCGGCAACTATCTTTTCTTCGTTACGATGGAGCGGTTCACCCCGTTCTCTCCCGGCCAACTGGTGACGACCTGGGCCTTATCGCTACTGCTTTACGGGCCGCTCATCGGCATCGCCGCCTGGCAGGGGTTCTTTTTTTTCAGGCGGGGCGGCCCGCTTCGTTTTCTAACAATCTGGGGCGGCTGCGCTTTTGTGGTGTCATTAACGGTCGGTAAGGCCGGGGCCGCCGACTATTACTTTTTCGAGGTCTTTGCCTTCCTCTGTGTAATGGCCGGGCTGGCCCTCTTCCCTGCCTCACCGGTCAACTTTAAAAAGTTTTTCCCAAAAGCCTTGCTGGCCCTGCAAATCCTGATTCTGTTGGTCCTGGCAGTCAATTTGAACTTCCAACCGGACCGGCAAGGCAACCTGGGACCGGCTTACCGCGAGGCGGCCCGCGTGCTGGCGGAATACCCCGCCGGGACGCCGATTTTTGCGGAGCTAAGTGGCCCGGCGATGGCTTCCGGCCATTTTGACCAGGTTTTCGACCACTTTTTGTTTCGCCAGTTGTCCGCCGCCGGGGTCCGAAACGGGCAAGCCCTGGTGCAAGATGTCGCCCGGCAAAAGTTTAAAGTTATGCTGATGGGCTACGATATTTTAAAGCTGAATACAAAACCCGGCTATGTGCCTTCTACGCCCTGGCCGCCCGGTTTCGAAGAAGTGGTCCGGGAGCATTACCGTTTGCTGGAAACGCTGCGCGGCCAGGACGGTCAGGATTACGCCTGGCTGCTGGTGCCAAAGTGATAGTAGCCAGTAGCCAGCGGTCTGTAGCCGTTAAAAAATTGAACCTTACCTCGCAACAACGCTGGCTGGCAGGGTGGATTTTGCTTACCCTCGGGCTGGCGACCCTGCCTTTCGGGTGGGCCTGGCTTACCACACCACCGGGACAGGAATTTAGCGGCTTGCTTTTCAACGCCAGTGACGGCAATACTTATCTCTCCAAGATGGAAGAAGGGCGGCAGGGAAGCTGGCTTTTTTACCTGGTTTACACAGGCGAACCGGGCGGCTCCGGCGCTTTTACTTATCTGTTTTACCTGTTGCTGGGTAAACTGGCCGGAATTTTAAGCCTGCCGAATATCATAGTTTTCCACCTGTCCCGGCTGGTGGGCGGCCTCGCCTTGTTGCTGGTCAGCTACCGGTTTATCCAGAAACTTTTTGCCGATACGCTCCGCCAGCGGTTCGCCTTCCGGCTGGTCTGCCTCTCCGCCGGGCTGGGCTGGTTGCTGGTCCTTGTCACGCCGAACCCGCCCGATTTCTGGGTAGCCGAGGGCTATACTTTCCAGAGCATTTTCGTCAATCCCCACTTTCCGGTCGCCACGGCCCTGCTTATTTATATCGTTATAGGGTGTATGCTCGGCCTGGAGGGGCAGGGGTTCCGGGCTTACTGGAAAACCGGGCTGGCTTCATTCGCGCTCGGCTTCGTCCATCCATTTTTGCTTTTTACCCTGGCCGGGGTGCTGGGTCTGTTCTGGCTGCGGCGCGTCTTTGCTTTTAAAAGAATAGATTGGTCCGGCTTTTCCGGTCTGGTCCTTACCGGACTTGCGGGAACACCCGGCCCGTTTTTGACCTGGTGGGGCACTACTCACGACCCCCTGCTAAACCGCTGGATGCAGCAAAATGATACTCCTTCGCTCGACTTCCTGACCATGCTTGGCGCATATGGGTTACTTATACCTATGGCGCTGGCCGGAGTCTGGTGGGTAGAGCGGAGTTTAAGAAACAAAAATTTGGAAGGTGACAAAGAGGCGGAAAAGGAGCTATTGCGCTGGCGGTTGGTCACGACCTGGCTGGTTGTAACTATAGTTTTGTTGGCGCTGCCGTTTAATTTTTCCCGCCGGTTTTTAGAGGGGATTCACCTGCCCCTGTGCTGCCTGGCGACTGCCGGGTATTACGCGGTTTTCCCGCAGGCCGGCTACCGGCTTAAAGAAAAAGTTCTCACTTTCGTGCTGTCGCTTTCGAGCCTGGGCTTGGTAATTATTTCGGTCGCCCTGCTTTACCTGCCTCACGACGACCTTTACGACCCGGTCCACTCGCCCTATCTCAGCCAGGGCGAGGTCGCCGCAATCGGGTGGCTCGACCAGCATAGTCATCCGGGCGAGGTTATCCTGACCGGGCCGGTGCTGGGTAATGTGCTGCCCGGTCGGGTATTGCGTCCGGTCTTTTACGGCCACCTGTACGAGACGCTTGACTCAAAACGCAAGCTGGCCCAGGTCCGGCAATTTTTAGACACAAACACGCCGGGGACTTTCCGGGAAGAATTAATCCAAAACGAGCGGCTTACTTACCTTGTTTACGGCTGGCGGGAAAGGCAGTTGGGCGGGTTCGACCCGGCCTCAGCAGGTTGGCCGCTCCTCTTTAACCGGGACGGCGTCCAGATTTACCACCTGACCTGACAGTCCCATAAACGTTGTGAGGCGGGGACTGTCTCCTTCAGGTGACAGAGGAAGCCTCACTCCTTTCTCGCGTTAGCGAGTTAAACCAACTGGCAAGGTAGCACATTTGTTGTATTTAGCCTCAAAATGTGC
>CADDZM010000496.1 GCA_902812345.1 Chloroflexota bacterium
ATTTTCAATCTTTCAGGGGAAATTTTAGAAAAAGCAATTGTAGAATAGAAGGGAAACTTGAAGTCCTCATGTTAATGGAAATGACGCCCGCCCCGCTGGCCGAACATCCCCGTACAGGCCTGCACAAAGGCGCTATTGGCCTCAAGCCTGAAGAAATTGGTCTTGGCGGTTCGCTGTTTCTATGCCGCCACGCCGAGGTTGATAATCCTCAACAAATTTTGTACGGGCGATTACCCCGTTTTGCCCTGACCGAGGCCGGGCGCAAACAGGCCGATGAACTGGCCGGTTTTCTGGCTGAGCAGGATTTAGCGGCAATCTATGTCAGCCCCCTCCTGCGAGCAAGGCAAACCGCCAGGGCTATCCAGGCCCGGTTCCCCAACCTGAAGCTGCAGACCGACCGCAATTTACTGGAAGTGGATACCAGTTATGATGGGCGGCCTTTGAGTGAAATCGGCGACTTTAACTTTTACGAGCCGCTGGCTCACCCCGATGATGAAACCGTCGAAATGGTCCGAGACCGGGTTTTCAAATTCGTGCGGCGCGCCATGACCCGGCACAAAGGCCAGAAAATCGCCGCTGTCTCGCACGGGGACGTGGTAGTTATCCTGCACGCCTTTTACTTTGGTTTCCCGATGAAACTTTCGAGCTTGCGCGCGCCCAACTTTTACCCTGAACGCGCCTCGGTGACGCGTTACGATTTTCCGCCCGAGGGCTTTACCCTGGATACCGACCGGGTCCAGATAAGTTATTTTGACGCGCCTTTCCCCCTTCAAAGGGGTAAGGAAAGAGGTTTTTTATGACAGATGAAAATTCGCAACAGCCTGAAATTATCCAGCCGCATCCGGCCCTCAAGCGGTTGGATAGATTGGTCGGCACCTGGCGGATGACCGGCGGCAGCCCGGATTCCGACCGGCATACTATCATTGGCACGGCTAAATTTGAATGGCTGCCGGGCGGGTTCTTCCTGCAAAACACCGGCGAGATTGAAATGGGTACTTTCAAGCTCTGGAGCATGGAAATCATTGGTTACAATGAGCCGAACGATAACTTCATCTCAACCGTCTACTCCAGTATGGAAGGGGTCATGCGAACCTATCACTGGGATTTGCGGGGCGATACCCTGACTCACTGGGAGGAAAGCGCGAAGTACACCGGCATTATCAGCGCGGATGGCAATACTATCACGGGCGGTTGGCGGCCCTTTGAGGGCGTGCAAAGCAACGAGGGCAACACCTACGACGCCATTATGACGCGGGTGGTCTAAGTCAGGCGTAAACAAAATTAGAGAAAGTTTTAAAATGACCGGTACCGCTAAATCTCCCTTAACATCCTCAGCAAACGCTTCGGTAACGACTTTGAATCCGGCGGTAGCCCGCGCCGCCGACCGGGCTATGGCGGCTCTTGATATGGGGGATCTGATTGAAATCTTACGCGAACTTATCCGTTTGCCCAGCGTGACCGGGAGCGCCGGGGAAAGTACGGCCCAACACTGGTTCGCCCAACAACTGCTGGAAAACTCCTTTCAGCCCGATTTGTGGCAGTTTGATTTACCGGCTTTGCTGGCCGACCCCGATTTTCCGGGCCTGGAAGCGCCCCGCGCAGAAGGCTGGGGTCTGGTCGGTAGCTGGGGCGGTGAGAACGGGCCAACCCTCGTTTTGAACGGCCATATTGACGTGGTGCCGCCGGGCGACCTTAACCAGTGGACCGGCGGCGACCCTTTTAGCGGAAGGCTGGCAGATGAGAAAGTTTTTGGCCGGGGCGCTTGCGACATGAAGGGGGGGCTGGTTTGCAACCTGTTTGCCCTGAAAGCTATCCAGGCGGCGGGTATCCGTCTCAAAGGTAAAGTCCTGCTGGAAAGCGTGGTCGGGGAGGAAGACGGCGGCCTGGGCACTTTCGCTACTTTGCGGCGCGGTTACCGGGGCGACGCGGCTATTATCACCGAGCCGACCGCTTTGCAGATTATCCCGGCCTGCGCGGGCGCGCTCACCTTCCGGTTAAAAATCACCGGTCTTTCGGCCCACGCCAGCATGCGGCGGGAAGGCGTGAGTGTTATAGAGAAATTCTGGCCGGTCTGGCAGGCTCTTGAAGACCTGGAAGCCCGGCGGAATGCCGAGGGCCATCCCCTTATGGCGCGTTACGGGCTGCCTTACCCGCTCAGTATAGGCACCCTAAAAGCCGGAAACTGGCCCAGCAGCGTACCAGACCAACTCGAAGCGGAAGGACGGTTGGGCGTGGCCCTGGGTGAAGACCCCGGGGAGGCCCGGCGCGAACTGGAAGCGGCCCTGGCTGAAGTCTGCCGCAAAGACCCCTGGCTGCAAAAGCACCCGGTAGAGTTGGATTGGTTTGGCGGCCAGTTCGCCAGCGGCCAACTTCCGGCGGGTCATGGGCTGCTCGAACTGGTTGGCCAGACCCACCAACGGCTGCACGGGAATTTCCCGGAAGTTTACGGCGCTTCTTACGGTAGTGATTTGCGCCTGATGGTTGGCCTGGGGAATGTGCCAACTTTGCATTACGGGCCGGGCCACGTCAACCTGGCTCATGCCCCGAACGAAATGGTCCCGGTGAGCGACCTGGAAATGGTCACCCGGACCCTGCTTGCGGTCGTTTTACAATTTTGTGGTGTTGAGGAATAGGGAGAAAATACTCCATCCCTTGGCCCTTCCCCTACCAGGGGAAGGAGTAATAAAGACAAAGGAAGAATTAACATGGCTGAAATGGCGTTATACCGCTACCCCTGCCCAAACTGTAACACCGAACTGGAGCAGGAGGGTTACATGGTTATCGAGAGCGAGGACGAAGAACCGACCCGCCAGCTTCTTAACGATGAAATTAACCTGGCCGAGTGTCCAAACTGTAACCAGACCAGCCGGTTAAATATTCCCTTGCTTTACCACGACAACCAGCAGGAACTTTTTATAGTTTATGTGCCAAACCTGTCCCAACTTGCCCCGGAACAACTGGCCGATACAATTCGCTACCCTTACGGCCTCCTGGTGACGAAAGAGGCGGAACGGCGCGGCATTGAACTACCTGAAGTGGACGACGCGGCTTATCCGCCCGGCCAGGAAGAACTCAAAAACCAGCCCGGCGCGAAGTTTCACGCCCTGACCCAGGAACAGGCCGCCCAGCTTTTACCGGAATACCTCTTGCGCCCGACTATCGTGGATACTTTTGAGGTGTTGCGGACGGCAGTCCAGGCGGCCATGGATGGCATGACCGGCCAGGAAGTAGTGGACGATATGGTCCGGCTCCAGCTTATCAACAATATTATTTCGGCAGAAGACCCGATTGCTCGGCGCAAGGTGCTGCACCACGCCGAACCGTATTTGAATGACGAGCTTTTTGAAGTGATTGATACCCTCAGTGAGCAAATGCATAACGAAGGCCAGAACGAGTTGATGGAAAAACTCCAGTGGGTCCGAGAGCAAATCGAAAAGTACAAGCACTCTCAGAAGCAGCGCCTGGCCCGTTCCCACAGCAAGCAGGCCGAGTTCGTAAAAGAGACTACCAAAGAGACTACCAAAGAGACTACCAAAGAAGATTTAAAAGAGGACTGAAAATAAGAAAACCG
>CADDZM010000497.1 GCA_902812345.1 Chloroflexota bacterium
TTAAGGTCTGGGGCTTACGCAATCCTTCGAACACGGTGCCGGTGCGTTCGCTAAAGGTTTTACCGCAGACTTTACAGCGGTACCGCTGGCGCACTCGGTCGTGAATGGTGATGTTACCTTGCTTTTTGAGGCCTCTTTTGGGACAATGCTGGTAAGAGCAGAATTGCTCCCCAGCGTTCATCGGCATTGGTTGTTTTTTTGTAATCATAACCAAATTTTGCCAGATGAACGCTTTTATTTCAACTTTACCTGTTTTTCACCGGTTAATGGGGTGCTACCCTCGAATGTATATCGTACTCTTTATCATCTTTGCCGTCTATAACTCGGCAGTTTTGGTACGTTTGCTCTTTGTACGTTTCAACTTTTGTCTTTATTTCTTTTTTTGTATATCCGGAAATAGGGGCAAGAGCACCATGAGTTAAGCAGGAGTAGGTGGAGCGATTGGTAACGCCCGGACCACCAGGCGGTGGTTGTAAACTCCAGGTGGGACGCAGGTTATCAGGGTTAGCGTTTCTCCGTCAGTCGGGTTCATGATCCAGTTATCTTCAGGGAGTAAGGTCATTATTTCGGTTACTTTGTAATGCTTTTCCTTATTACCAACCATGAGAATAATCTCATCACCCAACACGGCTTGCGGTAAATGGTCGAAAATAGTATTAACGAATCCGGCGTGTCCGGCTATCACAATGTTCCCACCAGACCCAGGAAAACCCGATACAGGCCAATAATGGACCGCCGTAAAACGTGGCACATCCCATACATCGAACGAAAACCCACCCTCCACCACGTCCGTATCCAGTCTGAGGCGAGGAATTTTAATATTGGTGGGCCTGATATTATCCCAGGCCGTATTCGCCTGGGTGGCTTTTAACAGGGCGGTAACCGGCGCAGGGTGCAATTTTTCAAGATACTGGCTGCCCAGTTGCCCAAGTTGTACCTGGTATTCAAGTGGGTTTGCAGGATGATACTCAAACCTGACCCGTTCGAAGTATTGTACCGTATAGAGTTGTCCATCGGTCGCATTTTGCTCCTGAAATTCTTCCGAGATAGGAAAACCAAAAATCGCCAGGCTCCCCCGCATTTGCCAGAAATTTTGAAATCCATTATCAAGGGTATGACCGGTCTCCGGGAAGAAGGTGGCCGTTGGGCCGGTTGAGGATTTTACCGGCTTAAAGGCAGAAAGGGCTTGCTTTTCGGTGGCGGCCCACCGTCCTAATAAGCCACCCTGCGTTAAAGCCAGGTCGCCAAACCACTCCAACCTGGCCCGCTCGAAATATTGGACCGGCCTGTCATTTTCAAGGTATACCTCTGTTATCGGATAACCAAATATATCTAGCCCACCATTTTGCTCCCAGAAATCACGGAAATTATAGGCCAGGGTATGACCTGTTTCAGGGAAAAATAATGGTGCACCATTAACGCTGGCAGCCTGCACCCGGCCGGTATTGAGCAAAAGAGTAAGTAGTAATAAGCTGCCAAGCAGAAATCTGATCCGCATCCGGTAAACCCCATTCCAGGTTAGTAAATAAAAAAATTCAGCCAGTAAATTCTGTTATCCGGCTGCAAAATCTTTTTCCAGAAAAAGTGGGGTTAGAATTATTGCCAACCCCACTGAAATAAATTTACAGACGGTTATATCTCGAAGGAAGTTGTAAATTTAATTCCGCTCCTAAACGGCCCAGGAGCACCTGGTACTGGCCAGGCAGGTCAGGATGGAATTCGAACCTGGCCCGTTCGAACCATTGAGTAAGGACCGTATCACCGCTGGAATTGGTTTCCATTGTCGGTTCGCCTAGAGGCATTCCGAATAGGGCCAGGGATTCGGCGAAAGTTTTTCCGGTGGAGCCGTCAAATACCAGGCCGTGACTCTGCCAATAAATCAGGAACGCTCCACAAAGGGAATGTCCCGTGTCCTGGAAGTAAAGACAACCTTCCGGCGCTGAACTAACCTTTGGTTGGGTAGTCCAGTCTATCCCTTTTTTCGCCAGCACTTCCACACCCAGGCGGCCCAGCAAAATGTTATAGGGAGCTACATTTTCGGGATGTATTTCCAGGCGGTTACGTTCAAACCATTGGAAAACCAATCCATTGCTTTCGCGCTCGGTATCGATTGGGAACCCAAAGATTGCCAGTGCACCATTGGTATGCCAGAAGTCCAGTAAAGACCCGCTCAAGCTAACCCCGGTTTCGGGGAATGTCTCGGTTGGCTGGTTGACAGGTCCGGTATTAGGAAGGGGCGGTTTACCCGGCCCGGTTACAGGTGTAGACGGTACCGCGGGGGTAGGGGTTGCTTCAGGAACCGGTGTTGCTTCCACAACTGGAACCGGTGTTTCGGTCGGGACTGGAGTAGCTTCAGGAACAGGAGTCGGGGCAGCAGCAGTAGGGGAAGGCACGGTCACCTGAAGGGTGGTCAGGCCAAAGGCTATGTTGCGGTAAGAGGCAGTCCCATCTGCATTAATAATCACGGTAACCGGGGTGCCTGCCGTAAATTTGGTGTGGTCATAGACCAGGCTCAATTTGTATGTCCCGGCGGGAAGGTTGTTAAAGTAGAAAAACCCACCTGAGTCAATTGTTACCTCGGCGTTTGTTGGCCCTTCCAATTTCACAACCTGGCCTACCCCTGGTTTGCCGTCCACAAGTACCCAGCCTTGAATCTGGCTGGTGGAGGTAGGCGCCGGGGTAATAGTTCCGGTGGTACCCGGCGTTGTAGGCGCCGGGGGAGTTGCGCAACCAAGGGTGGAAATATTGTTGGTATCAAGGGTTACAGCCCCATTCCTCGCCAGAGCCCGGCCGGAAATACTGGCGTTGGTAATCAGGTTAATACTTGTCAGGGCGAGAATATTACCGGAAAAGCTGGTCCCACTGCCAAGTGTCGCGGAACTACCGACCTGCCAGAAGACATTGCAGGGATTCAGATTGTTGGTCGCCATCACACTGGAGGCGCTGGCCGTTGTCAAAGTACTACTAATCTTAAAAATGAAGACCGCATTAGGATTACCGGCGGCGTTTAAGACGAGCGCCCCGGTTAACTGGGCTGAGGTAGAGAAACAATATACTCCTGTTGTAAGCGTCATACCGCCCAGGTCCTGACCGGTTAAATTAGCCGTACATGGCTGGCCCGCAAGGTTATTATAGGCCGTTGTAACATCAGTCTGAGCGGTGGAGGCAACGGCATCCGCCGTATGGATGGTTCCCGGCGCTGTAACAAGACCGGGAGGAAAGCCTGTAACCGCACTTCCCGGTGAGACCCCCAGGCTTCCACCGCTGATAACACTGGGCCCGGTATTGGTTACGGCCGATCCGGCCAGCACGGCGAAGCTTCCGGCGGTACCCAACGTAGGGGCGGTAGCCGCAAACGCGGTTAACCGGGGATTAAAAATTCCCTGTAAAGCGATTAAAAGGGCCAGGGCGACTGTCAGGCCAAATAATACACGTGCCCACAGTATTTTCCCAGACAAATTTTTGTGAAATTTGGACATAATTTGTTCTTTCTGAAGTCCAGAGGTCGAATCAAGCTTATTTTCATTGACTTTCAATTCTCGCTTGTTCGATTTGCACCATCA
>CADDZM010000498.1 GCA_902812345.1 Chloroflexota bacterium
TTAAATACTCGTTTGGTCACAGTATTTTACCTGCTGGAAGCCTTTATTGCTTCCCTGGGCTTTCGTCTTTATTTGTTAATGTGCCGTGCTATAAGTGCTTCTTGCCTAATTTTGCGCCAAATTTAGGGAGTTAAGAAGTTGGCTCAAGGAGTCGATAGGAAGGGTGTAGTTAATTACTTGTATCTAGATAGATATATCGGAAACGAAAACGGAAACGGAAACGGAAACGAACAGAACATAACGATAAAGGAAGATAAGAGAACCAGGACAAACATGAATTTACTTTTTCTTTCACGGTGGTTGCCCTATCCCGCCGATAATGGTAGCAAGCTTAGAATTTACAATATTCTCAAGCAATTGGCTTCACGTGGACACCAGATTCACTTAATCTTTATGCACAGCGATAATGAAGATACCGAGGCAGGCGTCGCTCATTTAAACGAATTTTGCGCTCAGGTGGAATTTTTACCATTTAAGCCCTTTATACCCGGACACTGGAAGGCGCTGGTGGCCTTTCTTTCTCCCTGGCCGCGTTCGGTTAAATCCACTTTCGTGCCGGAATTAGCCGCTCGGGTGGACGAGTTGCTCGCCTCCGGTAATATCGATAGGGTGGTGGCGTGCCAGTTGGATATGGCTTATTACGGTTTACAGGCCTCTAAATACGGTGTACCAGCCTTTTTGGAAGAAATAGAGCTGGGAGCCCTTTATGATTACATCCAACAGCAAAAAGGGCTTAAAAACCAGGTTCGCTATGGTCTAACCTGGCTTAAACAAACCAATTACCTGCGCCATCTGGCCCGTCATTTCCAGGCTCTGACCGTTGTATCGCAAAAAGAAAAAGAACTGGTCAGCCGGGTTACCGGAGAAACCCCCGTTTATATCCTGCCCAACGGAGCAGACCTGGAGCTTAACCGCTTTAAGCCGTACCGGTCTGGTGAAAGGCTACCCCAGGTAATTTATAACGGGGCCTTAACCTTTCACTTAAACTACCAGGCGGTAGCCTATTATCTGGCAAAAATCGCTCCCTTACTCAAAGAGCAGGCCAGTTTAAAGCTGGTTGTTACAGGAAAATATAGCGGGGTAAATCTTGAGGGGTTACCCGCTTTTGAGGCGTCAGAAGTAGAGCTTACCGGCTTTGTAGAAAATATCCGGCCACTTATAACACAAAGCCTAATTTGTGTAATACCGTTGCTGGAAGGAGGTGGGAGCCGCCTAAAACTGCTCGAAGCTTTTGCCCTGGGAACACCGGTAGTTTCGACTTCAAAAGGTGTTGAAGGTATCCCGGCCAGACACGAAGAACATCTTCTGATTGCGGATACTCCTCAAGAGTTTGCAGACGCCGTATTACGGTTGTACCGCGAGTCGGCCTTAGCTCAGCGCCTTGCCGCGAACGCACGCCAGTTGGTCGAGCGAGATTTTAACTGGCCGGATATTGTCGAGAAACTGGACAGCATCATTACCGCAGGTGCCGAAAGGCCCCTGGCTTTAGCTAAGGGAGCGAAAGGCAGTCCTAACTCGCGTTTGCGCGACAATTGACCGGCCTGGTTTTATTACGCCACCGAAATTTAAACCTGGACCACGCTTTTAATATTTACAGGCTGATTTTTAAGGAAACCGGCCAGTTGGATCAGATTTTTTTTGGTCGAATAGTTAAGTTCGGCCAGCACTATTACGCCATCACAATAGAGGCTAAAATAGTGTAAAGCTTCTTTTGTTACAGGCAAGCTTTGAACTATAAGCTGGCATTCAAAAGGTGGTAGGGAGTCAGGGGTTAGCACTTCAGATTGGTAACGGGGTTTGGTTAAAGTACGGATCGGATTGGCCGAGGCTAAATTCTGAAAAGTGCTAATATGGCTGCTTACTCCCACTCTAAGCAGCGCTTTTACCAGAGCCTCTACCACCGGCGGTTGTTGGTGTTTCGGCTCCATCTGGTCATGGAGGACGAGCAGGATGGCCGATTGCTGGGTTACATTGTAAGTAGCAAAGATTTCACTTGCAAAAAGCTCCCAATCCTGTTGAGAAACCTCTTGGGCGGTATCCCTTATTATGGTCGCTCTTTGGCCGGTAATTTTCTCAAGCTGTTCCACGCTTTGCAGCTTATCATTAGTCTTTTCGAGCAGAAATATTATTACAAGGAGTAGGGCCAGGCTAAGGGAACCAAGCGCCAGAGCGGCATCCAGCGGCTTGGGTCCCAGGGTCGAATTTATAAGGGTAGGAGCTATTTCTGCGTGGAGCTGATAGGTCTGAATCTGGTTTATATAAAAAGCCAAACCCTGCAGTTCTGCATTATTATCATCGATTTGGCTTTTAAGTTGTTCAATAGAATTTGTAATATTATTGATACTATCCTGAGTCAGGGTGTTATTCGCCTGGTCCAGTTGGTTATTGAGGCTATCAATTTGTTTTTGGTCTTCAGTATTTTGGGCTGTTAATTCAGCCTGATGCTGGGTAATAAACTTCTTTTGAAGTTCAGTTAACTGAGGGGTCTGGTTAATCAGTATTGAATTAATGGTATTGAGGATGTTGAGCGTTTGAATCGGGTCGTTGGCAGTAATTTGAATTTGAATTGTATTGGTCCAATAAGTGTGGTAAGCGATAACATCCTTTTGCAGTTGGGCTACGCTTGGAGTATTGTTTGGTCCAAGTTGAGCAACCACCAGTTGTAAAAACTGATCACTGACCACTAATTCTTTATAAGTTGGGCCAAGAATAGGAATCGGCGGTAACGGCAACTGGTTTTCGGTCTGGGTTAAGGGCTGGCCGAATTCAAGAACGGTTTGGGCCTGGTAATAGCGAGGGCTTTGCTGCATTAGATAAAAGGCGATCCCGCCACACAGCGCCGGTACCAGCAGGAGAGCCCACCACCACTTTAACAAAGGCCGTAAAAACTGGCGTAATTCTACACCGTTAGATGGTTCTGATAACCCCAGTTGGGGGGTAGTAGAAATTATTCTTTGCACTTTTGTTCTTACTTCTTTTTAGTTAAGCTTTCTTTAGCTTAGCTCCTGGCTTTTGGCTGCCTATCGCCTGACTGAAGGCTTATTGCTTCGAAGAGCCTCAACCGGACCGGTCCCTGAGTGGTAGCGAGCGGAAAGCTAAGCTCAGCTTATTTCCGGGGGCTTTTTCGCCGTTGTTTACCCAGGCTGTTGACCAGCCCCATTATTAAACCTATCACGAACACCGGAACTATGGCGATTAAAGCCACCCTGTAGCTGTTGTAAATCCAACCTGGCGTGGTGTTATCCGGTTCTGTAACTACCGGGATAACCGCCTGGGTCTGCGGTGTGGGCGGTGTCGAAGTCGCGGCCGGCGGTACAGCGGTAGCCTGAATCTGGTCCAGCCTCACAGCCTGGACCTGGACCTGGAAGGATGCAGCCTGGTCTGGTTTCTGGTCTATTTCTCCACAACTCTGAGGAACTCCTGGGGCCGGAGCTACGGGTTGTCCCGGGTGTGTACTCTGTTGTCTCTGGAGTGATTGAGCCTCGTTTAAGCTAAAGTTTAATCTTCCGCTTAAAAACTTCCAGCTTAAGTGACCGGTTACACCC
>CADDZM010000499.1 GCA_902812345.1 Chloroflexota bacterium
AGCCGGTTGGCAAACGAGACTATGCCCTTCTAAGCGTGGCCCTCCAGACCGGCCGCCGCCTTTCCGAGCTGGCCTCCCTCCGGCGCTCCAACCTCAAATTCGATGGAGCCACTATAACCATTCACTTGCACCGCACCAAAGGGGGCAAGACCATGAGTGATCGGCTGCCGCAGCCCCTGAGTCGAGCGGTAGCTGACTGGCTCTCTTCTTATTATGGAAACCAGCTAAGTGCTTTGCCTCAAGATGCCCCGGTATGGGTTTCGCTCTCCCGGCAGAATAAGGGGGCGGCCCTGGGTATCCAGACTATAGCTGATATATGTGAAAAGCGATTAGGTACGAGTAAAGTTCACAGCTTGCGTCATACTTTTGCCAGGGCTATGGAAGATGCCGGGGCCAAAGTGAGCGTTATTCAGGCCCGATTAGGTCATACTAGCCTGGCTACTACCGGCCGTTATCTGGCAGCTCTTCGCCAGGCCGAAAATGAACATGCCGAGGCTCTATCAACCCTTTTTGGCATAGATTAAATCACTAGTTTTTAAAACAATCCTCAAGAATTGGTTTTATTGGATAACATTCACTTAATAGAAGAGCTTCGTTTAAAAAGCTTTTGAATAAGTATCGCTATCCTTAGAAGGGTGATTTGGAAAATCTAATTACTTCTTCCAAATCTTTATAGAATTTTACAAATTATTATATCGCCAGCTACTTCAGCTTGAAGTGTAGGAGTTTGAACTAAACTTTTAGAAGCCGCCCATTCTTTAACACCATTTATTATGTAACGGGACGCATCCTGTACGGTGTTAGTATGTAGTCAGCCGTTAAAATGCGGTTAACCTGAAGCAGTGGTATCCTCCAAAGGTTAAGTCGGCGGGGAATACCATCAGGAATCAGGGCGGGTGGTATCCAGGGCCGGTTGGTTTTCATTATGAGATGTATAAGCTCGTTACGGTGTTTAACCGGCCCCCGCGACTCTACTTAACTGAGATAACCACTAGCTGGTTAAGCTCGAATCGGTGTGTGCAATCACTTGTCCTGGATTTTTAACCCTGATCATTATCAGCCTTGCTTCCAGTTTTGCCTCTCGGCTTAAACTCAAGTCTGGAGCTAGAAAGGAGACTACTGCTAATGATGACTTTAACTGACCCAGACCTACCAGCCCCATTTCGACCTCAGCGTTTTATCGGCATGGACATCGATAAACGCACCGTGGTAGTAGTTGGACTGGATTCTAAACAAAAAGTGGTAATTGGCCCGGTCCGTATCAACCTGGACCGTTTTGAACGCTGGTGTCTGGATAATCTTAAATCTAGCGATGCTGTAGTTATGGAAGCCAGCGTCAATACCTGGCACCTTTACGACCTAATATTACCGCTGGTCGGTTCTGTCACGGTCGCCCATCCTTTGATGGTGCGCCTTATCACCGCTGCCAGAGTTAAAACTGACAAGGAAGATGCTTACAAATTGGCCCGTTTGCTGCAGGCCGAAATGATCCCTGAAGTCTGGGTGCCTCCAACTCACGTGCGCGAATTGCGAGCATTAGTGGCTCACAGAAACCGGCTTATCCGCCAACGCACCCAGGCCCGCAACCGTTTACAAGCCGTGTTACATCGCCATAACCTGGTACCACCTAAGGCAGTTCCCTTTGGAGCCTGCCACCGGGAGTGGTGGTTAGAACTCAAACTTGAGGTGTGTGAGAAGTTGCGAGTGCGCCAGGACTTAACGCTGCTTGACACCCTCGGCCCGTTAATTACTGAAGTTGAAAGCGAGCTAGTTCAACTTTCCCAATCGACCGAGTGGGCCGAGAGTGCCACTTACCTGGTGCAATTACCAGGCATCGGAATAGTGAGTGCCATGATCATCCTTTCAGCTATTGGCGACATTAAGCGGTTTGAGGCGGCTGAAAAATTAGTCGGCTATGCCGGTCTTGGCGCCAGTGTCCATTCGAGTGGTCAGACCCACCAGAGTGGTGGCATTACTAAAGAAGGGCGACGTGAACTGAGAACGGTGCTAGTCGAAGCGGCCTGGGCTGCGGCTGAACACCATCCTTATTGGAAAGCACGCTTTGACAAGCTGGCTGGGCGCATCGGTAAAAAGAAGGCGATTGTCGCGATAGCTCGTAAACTTTTAGTTAGCGTGTGGCACGTGCTCACTAAGTGGGAAGCTGACCGGCAGGCTGAACCAGAAAAAGTGGCCCTAAAGCTGGTAATCTGGTCGCGTAAGCTCAAGCCTCAAGGGCGCCATGGCCTGAGTACGGCTGAATTTGTCCGGAGCCGATTAGACCGCCTGGGCTTGGGCGCAGAGCTACAAGAAGTAGGCTGGCCGAGTACACCCAAATTACGTTTGCCGCCAAGTGGTCTAAGAGATAACGGGTCGTCGACAACCCCATCACCACTGGTGGCGGCAGTCAGTTGAAAGTAAATCTTGAGCTTGCAAGAAGGCACTTACGCCAGCTTTGCAACTTCAAAGCTGGATACTATTTGTATTGGTTTTGTTAAAGAGCAGTTTTTGATTAGTCTGCGACTAATTCGTCAGTGTAAAGTTGATTTGAAATCAACTTTACACTGACGTTAGTAAAAGGATAGAGTTGCGGGTATTCTAGACCTTTACCCCTTGACACTTAAACACATCGGTAATGAATTCAAACATTAAGCCCAAAAATTAAGGGAAGCGGGTAGACAGATTTAGCCGCTTCACCTCTATGGCACCTTAACTACTAAATAGGCGGCGTTTGAGAGCCTCAAACGCTGACCCTGGGAGCAATCGCTGGAGCAACAGTGCTATTTTTCCATCCAGCCCAACCGGGTAGCGCAGACGTGGCCGACTGGTGGCGGCACGCAAAATCACCCGGGCTACTGCGCCAGGCTCCATGCCTTTCTTGGCATTCGTTGTGAGGCTTTTCTGGGCAATCTGGCGACCAGGAGTGTAGTCGGAAATCAGGTTGGTTGGCAGTTGACTGACGATCGGGGTATTCACATAGCTTGGCTCAACCAGCGAAACACTCACGCCGAAGGGGCGGACCTCTTCGTGTAGGGCCTCGCTCAGCCCTTCCAGCGCAAATTTGCTGGCACCATAGAGGCCTCCATACGGGGGCGCAATGTGACCGACTATCGAGCTTATGTTGATAATGCGCCCGC
Organism: Chloroflexota bacterium; assembly: GCA_902812345.1. Taxonomy (GTDB): domain Bacteria; phylum Chloroflexota; class Chloroflexia; order Chloroheliales; family Chloroheliaceae; genus 54-19. The sequence goes on from CADDZM010000499.1 coordinate 3,135, forward strand.
TGCCCTGCCGGCGCATCACCGGCAGCACCGCCTTGACCATGCGTATGACGCCGAACAGGTTAGTGTCGAGCTGGGCCTGCGCATCGGCGAGGCTGTTCTCCTCAATCGCCCCGAACTGCACATAGCCAGCGTTGTTGACCAACAGATCAATCCGCCCAGCCTGGGCTAGCAGCGCCTGGATGGCGGCTTGCACCGAGTCGTCCGAGCGGACATCGAGGGACAGCCAGGTGTAGGAACGCTTGTCCTGAAGGGGAGTGCGGCTGGTGCCAAAGACGGTAAAACCATGGGCTGCCAGCAGTTCAGCCGTGGCTTGTCCGATGCCAGAGGATGCACCCGTGACGAGCGCGACCGGTTTGGTTTTCATGATATGCTGAATTCCTTTCTGTGCCATTCTTATTGGCACTTCAG
>CADDZM010000500.1 GCA_902812345.1 Chloroflexota bacterium
CCTCATGCTGCGTGCTGATTACGAACTCACTGTTCCAGAAGTACAGCTTCTTTCCAGCCGGGATGCCCTGGCCGCTTTTTTTGCCAGAATGGGCTATGACACCAACGCCCGGCTGCAGCAAACTCCCGCCGCCATGGGGCTTGCCACCGACTCCCTCAAATCAGCCATCCAGCATATCGAAAGATTAGCCAGCCAGGACGGCGGCTTCTTTGAGGTTTACCTCTTTGAGTTAAAGTCGGTTACGATGGCGGCCACCCAGGCAATCGTCCGCACTTTTCGCAACCGGCCCGGCGACTACATGCTGGTCCTGACCGACGGGTACGACCGGCTGGACTTTGTGCTGGTGGAGCGGGTCAGCCCGGAAGCCACCAAATCCCAACCCGGCACCGGCCCTCTTAACAGCACCAGGCAGGTCACGGTCCGCCCTCGCATTTTAACTGTCAAACGGCGCGATCCCGGCGAAGTAACCATGCGGGTGCTGCGCCGCTTTAGCTATACCGAAGCCGATACCTTTGCCCAGTACGATAAACTTATCAGCGCCTACGATATTGCCGATTGGAGCGAGCCGTTCTTTAATAACCGGGCGCTCTTTTCCGACTATTATCTGACCAGACGCCTGCCTAACGAACCGGCCTGGCCCGGTAAGGCTGAAGCGCCTGCCATGACCCGCGCCTTCCAGCGCTTGCGGCAGCTTTATGCGAACGTCCGTGAGGAATTCTCCAACCAGCCGGAAGCGGTTATTCGCCACAAACTGCTGGAACCCACCCTGGATGGGCTGGGCTTTAAGCCAACGGCGGGTAAGGCTAGCAGTAGCGCCGATCTGGAACCGGATTACCGGCTGTTTGCCTCCGCACCCGCTTTACAAAGCGAAAAGCCCCTGGCAATTTGCCTGACTTATACCTGGAGCCGCAACCTGGACGGTAAGGACGAGCAGCGCGATAGTGAGACGCCTGACGAGAATCCAGGCGCAGTTGTCGTCGCCTTGCTCGACCGGGGCGAGGCTGATTGGGCGATTGTTACTAACGGCAAGACCTGGCGGCTCTATTCGGCCAAAGCCCACAGCCGGGCGACCAACTATTACGAGATTGACCTGGAAGAAACCCTGGCCCTGCCGCCCGACAAGCTGCCGGAGGCTTTCCCTTTCTTCTGGCTGTTCTTCCGGGCGGAAGCCTTTAGCCCTAAAGCCGCTTCCGGCCTGACCGCCCCTGCGACTTCCGCTACCACTATCAATGCGGCTGCGACTTTCCTGGATAGACTGGTCGCTGAAAGCGAACGCTATGCTCGCGAACTGGGTGAACGTCTCAAAGAAGCGCATCTTTGAGGAGATTTTCCCGCATTTCGCCCGTGGCTTTATCCTGTACGCCCGGCGCAGCGGCCTGTTACCGCCCAACTTTGATACAACCACCGGCGAAGAACGCCAGCGCCTGCTAGAGCCGTTCTTCAGCGGCACCCTGACTTTCCTATATAGAATGCTGTTTTTGCTCTACGCCGAAAGCCGCGACCTGCTGCCGGTCCGCGAGACCCGCGGCTACTACGAAAAGAGTCTGGATAAGCTCAAACAGCGCGTAGCCGCTAAAGCCGGGCCGATTGAGGATCAGGCGCCCGGCCAGCTTAAAGCCGCCTTCACCGATTCATCAACCGAGCTATACGACGCTTTACAGGAGCTTTTCCAGGCCGTAGACCTGGGGGAACCCGGCTCTCAATGTTCCGGTCTATAACGGGGGTCTTTTTATTACCCGGCCCGACCCGGTGGACTCTACCACCGAGGCTGCTACTGCTCGCTTCTTACTGAATTACAAGATTACCGACCGGCAGTTGGCCCTGGGTCTGGACCGCATGACCCGCGACCTGGACGAGAAACGGCACGACCTGGTAATGATTGACTATAAGAGCCTGGGCGTGCGCCAGCTTGGTTCGATTTATGAGGGACTACTGGAATTCAAGCTGCGGGTGGCTCCCGAAACCATGGCGGTGGTGCGCGGCAAAAAGACCGAAGAAATCATGCCGCTCGCCGAAGCAACCGCCAAAAAGCTGCCCCTGGCTAAAGAGGGCCGCGGCAAAGAGGCCCGCGACAAACATATCGCTAAAGGCGAGGTCTATCTGGAAAACGACCGGCGCGAGCGCAAGGCCACCGGCAGCTACTATACCCCAGACTATATCGTCAAGTACATTGTTGAAAATACCGTCGGGCCGGTCCTCAAAGAAAAGCTGGAAGCCCTGCGCCCGGCCTTCCGCCAGGCCGAATTGACCTTGCAGGCCGAAAAGGATAAAGCCGAAGCCCTCCGGCGGCAGGGCCGGAGCGGCGATACCCCCGAAAACCAGGCTTACCTCAGGCATAAGGCGGTCAGCGCGGCTTTCTTTGATTTGAAGGTGCTGGACCCGGCCATGGGCAGCGGCCACTTCCTGGTCGAAGCCGTGGACTATATCACCGACCGGATGACCGACTTCCTGACCGGCTTTAAGTGGAACCCGGTGGTTCACGAACTGACCGCGACCCGCCGGGAAATCCAATCCGCCATGGAGCGGCAGGGCGTGACGATTGACGCCGGTAAGTTGATTGACCTTAATTTGCTCAAGCGGCACGTCCTCAAACAGTGCATTTACGGAGTGGACCTCAACCCGATGGCGGTCGAACTGGCGAAAGTTTCGCTCTGGCTGGACTGCTTCACCCTCGGCGCGCCGCTATCCTTCCTGGACCACCACATGAAAGCCGGTAACTCCTTGATTGGCGGGAACGTGGCCGAGGTGCATGACGCCCTTAGCCGCGACCTGTTTGGCAACCAGTTTGCCGGGCTGCTCAGTGCCACCTCGCTAATGCAACAGGTCGGCAACCTGTCCGATATTACGGTAGAAGAAGTGACTGAATCACAGACGGCCTACCGCGAGGCTTTCGATGCCCTGGCTCCATTCAAGCGGCTGCTGGATGTCTGGATTAGCGAGCATTTTGGGAACAAAGGGGCGCAGTTCGCTGTTAGCACCTATACCCAGGCGATCATTGAAAACCGGGCCTCCGAAGTGAAGAACCCGGCTGACCGCGCCCGCCTTGAAACAGCCTTTTCACTTTCCGCCTCTAAACGTTTCTTCCACTGGGAACTGGAATTCCCCGAAGTCTTTTACGACCAAACCCAGCGCAAGGCTGATGGCGGCTTTGATGCAGTTATAGGAAACCCGCCTTATGATGTGATGGAGAAGGAAGAAAACGAGATTCGAAGCCAAGATTTAGATCAATTAATGCTTTATCTTGAGAAGAACCCTTTATTTGCCCCTGCCTTTGGCGGGAAACCTAATTTTTTAGATTTTTTGTAGTTCTATACACACTTATTACAAGTAAAAAAGGTTTTCATGGTTATATTGGTAGCACCCCATTAAACGGTGAAGTTTTTAACTGCGTTTTTGGGCGGTCGCCCTCGGCGCTTCGGTGGCACAAAAGGCGGCGGCGCCACCTTGTACTTTAACAATTCATCCACGCTCCATATAT
>CADDZM010000501.1 GCA_902812345.1 Chloroflexota bacterium
AGACCGGGTTGGTCTGGCCGCCCCGACCCACCCACACTCGCCGATGTAGATCACTGGTCTGGCCGCCAGGCGCTTCTATTTTGCTTTCCTCGCCCAGTTCGTCCCCAAACAGGTGACCGTGGTCGGCGGTTATAACAATATTCTTCACGCCAATACCGGCCAGGCGGTGCAAGGCCCAGGAGAACTTGGTTAGAATTTCCTCCATGTTGGTACGAGCCAGCAGCAGGTTATCACTCTCGCCCAGTTCGTCAATCTCCTGGGAAGTAATCAGGAGCAGGTCGGCGGCTTTTAAGCGGTCCAGCAGGCTTTTTTTAGGGCTGGACAACAGGTCGGCTAACTTGGCTTCCTCCAGTTTCAAATTGTGGTCAGTCGCATAGCTCTTTAGAAAGTTAACCCGGTCCTTGCGGTCCTTTATTAACTTGCCGCCAATATTTAACCCTAACTTGCCTTCGCCCACGGTGACCACTTCGACCGGCTGGCCGTTAACCGGCAGCAGGGCCGACATGCCGATTTCAGTGATAGTCGGGACGGTCGCCAGGGCTGGTTTTACTTCCACTTCAAATTCAGCGTCCAGATTTTTAACCAGGCTCAAACCCATCTCGTAGCGCATGGCATCTACCCAGATATAGGCGGTCTTACCGGTAGTCAGTTTTGGTTTAACCTGGGTGTCAAAAATTTCAAGCTGGCGCAAAGCGCCCGGCACCTTGAACTTGCTCAACTGATAGGCCCTTAAGAACTTATCGGCCAGCTTAGAAGTGGCGGCCATGTACCGTCCCCTGGCCTTGCGAAGCAGTTTGTCCAGTTGAGTTGAGTCGTCCTGGGGCGGTAAAGTATGGTGGCGAGCTTCCATGTCCCGGTGCAGGGTATCTAGCCGGTACCAGCCTTCCGACTCGGTGTAATTTTTGAATAGCTCGGCGGCTTTCAAATCCGGGCCGGTTAAACCATCCGTGACCCGCCGCGCTTCTTGCAAGACCTGCCCGGCCACGGCAATTAAACCCCACCTCAGTTTTATTTCAGGCTGGTATTCGGCCCAGAAGCCGCTCTGCCGCTGGCGGGCCAGTTCAACCAGGTCGGGGCTATCGCTCGCCGTGAGGGCGGTTTCGACCAGCTTTTGCAAAGCCGTTTCCATGCTCTCGAAAATCTCGCTGCCCTGAACCTGCTCAATGGTAAAGCTGATTGAGCCAAGGTTTAAATCCTGCTCTACCCGGCCCGCCAGGTTTAAGTAGGAACTGGCTAAATCACGCCGCATCCGCCAGGTGCGAGCCAGGTCCAGGCAGGCCTGCCGGGCAGCCGGGTTTTCCGGCGCTTTTAAACTGCTCATTGAGGCCGGGCGGTTGTTACCCAGGCTAACCAGTAGTTCGGTCTGGAGTAGTTGCCGGGCTAATTTCTCTCGCCAGACCGGGTAAGACCGGGCAGCCGGTAAATCCACTTCAATAGTTTGCCGCAGCAACCGGGCAAGGTCTTCCCCGGCCTGCTTGGCCGCGATTTCTTTATCGTAACCGTCGCCCTGTAAAAAGGCCAGGGCGATTTCCATGGGGTTTTCTTTACCGAAGACCAGCTTTAGCACCCCGGTTTCACCGGCGCCGCCTCCGCCTTCGGCAATCTTTTCCAGGTCGGCCAGGTTTAGTTTGCCCGCCTCAACTTGCTTAACAACCGCCGCCAGGTTTTCTTCACTCATTTTCGGCTTGAGCGCGGCCCGGGCAATTGTCGTCAGGCGGGTATTGCGTTCGGGCGGCTGCTGGCCGGGTTGCAGCACGACCCCGTAAGCTTCCAGTTCGACCAGGGCATTATGGCTGTCAACCTGGGCCAAAGGCACATAGACCACTAATCGCGGCGGTTTATCGCCATCAAGCAAGCCATCAATTTGATGGCGCAGGGCAAAAAAACTGCCCTCGTAGCGGGCTACCTGACTTTTTGCTAAATTCAGACCTGCCGCAGCTTCCCGGTAATCCCCTTCCGAGTCGTACCAGACCACCAGGCCGTGTTCATCCACCTGCCGGGCGACCAGCTTATAAAGATATTCGGTGACTATACCCATTAAAATCCCCGCTTATTCAACCTGATTTGCCGGATTTCCTGCTTCAATCTCCCGTTGGCGCTGGCCCAGCCAATCTATCCCCTGCCTTAATTCAGCTTTTAACTTCTTCGCAAAGCCGGCATCAGGGTGAAAATAATCGAAGCCGCTGCCATTCAACATCCCGCCGGTTGACCATCTTACCTCAATTACGCCGTCCCGGTAAGTCCAGTATCCTGTATCGTGTTGAAGCAGGCTGCGGAAAGTCTGGTTTAGCGCTGGCGGAGCCTGGTCCAGTCCAGTTTGAGCATCTAATTCTTCCAGCAAACCGTAAAGGTCGGTAAGTTCCTCGCTGAAATCGCTGGCGTCATCGCTATACCAGCTAAACTCCCTACCTTCCCTGGTACAAATCCAGTGTTCACAGATTTCGACAGCCCCGGGCATTATTTGGCGGTAGCAGACCGGGCAACGCTGCCCTTCCCCGTGGTCATACCCGTAGTTGAAGTTGTAGTCCGCACCGGCCTGGATTAGCCGCCCGGCTATTTCAAGATAACCGGCATCAGCAGCCAGCTCAAAAGCTTGCTGGATATCCCATTCCTGGACTCCAGCGGCCAGCAGGGCTTCAATACCTGCCAGGTTTCCCTGGCTCGCTGCCTTTTCTAGAAGGGACGCTTCGTCATCGTATTTATCGCCTCTCTCTATTTGATCATCCATGGGCAACTCCAAATAAGATGTTATTAGAGGTCAAAATTAAGCCCGGTGAGAGATTGACTTAATACTTGAAACCGCCGGTAAGCCAGCGAAGCCGGCAGGACCATTACATAACCTTCCCCTCTCTTTTCAAGTATGCCGACCAGTGGGTTTGCCAGCAATTCCAGGGAGTATTGTATGTAACTGGGCGGGACTTTGTTCTTGCCAACTTTAAGCGCCATATGGATAGCTTTTGCCTCAAGGCTGGTTTCAGTTTCCTCTTTACGCTGGTATTGCTCGAATATTTCAAGGACGGCAACTAACCCCTTATGCATATCTTTAAAAGGTGCCAGGTATTCATCCAGCTTTGGAGCCAGCAGCCCTACCTGACTGAATATTTCCTTCAACTTGTATAAGGATAAACCGGCCCTGGCGCTTTCTTCGACCAGACGTACCAACAACTTTGTTTCCAGCAGCCCTACCTTCTGGCTTATTGCGAAGGTAACTGTATCGCCCCCGGCAAAACCTTCCGCCACTACCAGGGCGTAATCGGCGGCATTTTCTTCCTGGTGGGTTTTTATCGGCGGGTAATTCAGGCTGGAACGCGGTACGCCCGGTTGGCCGGTCTTGGGGTCTATCACCAGCGAAAAACTTTCATCGCCCAGGTAAGCTGAAGCCACCACATCCGCTTTGCCCGGTCCGCCTAAATGTTGAGCTTCAAATCCCAGCGTTCTAAAAGCCGCCGCCACGGCTATTTCAAAC
>CADDZM010000502.1 GCA_902812345.1 Chloroflexota bacterium
CTTCCGACTACTTCTCAACCATCGCCGGGCCTGTTTTTGAAAGCTTATGAAAAATCGGTAAACGCCGGGATGGATGTCTTATCAATTCACCTTTCGGCCAAACTTAGCGGCACCTACGCTAACGCCGTTGTGGCTGCCCGCAACTTCCCGGAAGGCAAGGTGCGGGTCTTTGATACTCAGCAGGTTTCGGCTGGGATTGCCTTTTTCGCCCAGACCGCTGTTGAGATGGCCCGCAAAGGCAAGGCGATTGACGAAATCGAGGCGGAAATGATTCGCATGCGCGACCTGGTGAAAATCGTGGCGACGGTTGACACTCTCGAATACCTCTATAAAGGGGGCCGGATTGGCGGTTTGAAAAATTTCCTGGGTTCGCTTTTGAGCGTAAAACCCATCTTGCAGCTAAAAGACGGCGAAGTGCAGCCGCTGGAACAGGTCCGCACCCGCAGCAAAGCTCTACAGCGGGTGGCCGAACTGGCAAAATCTTTTGGGCCGGTTGACCGGTTAGCGGTCTTACACGCCGCCGACCCTATCAGCGCCAATACATTAGTCGAACTGCTGGCGCCGTTCTTTCCAAAAGAGAAAATGTATGTTTCCGAACTGGGGCCGGTTATCGGGGCGCATGCCGGGCCAGGCACCGTTGGCGTAGGTATCCAGAAAGCTCATTAAAACTCCGGCAGGTATGGCACTAGACATCGAAAAACTTGAAAAAATTATCCGGCTGGAAATGGCCGACAACTACCAGGACCACAAGGTTTACCGGGGGTTGGCGGCCTTTATTCACAACTGGACGCGCGACGCTATCACCAGGCATCTTACGCTGCCTGAAAAAGAACTTGTCGAGAAGGTGGCGGATAACCTTACCGATTACGCCCGGATGAGCGTCCTGGAGAGAGCCAGGGCTATCCAGGAAGTGCTTGACCTGACCGCTGGAAGCAAAAGCGCCAATGGTAACGGTAACGGCGGCACGCCTGCCGTCAGGACGCTCGACCCCATCCCAACCCGGCCTGTTTCAGCGCCGCCAAACCCGCCGCCTCTTTCATCTTCTGCTTCCCCCGCCAAACCGGCGGTCTGGCCCGACCAGCGTCCGAGCGCGATTGTACGCCAGAGCGTGCGGGTAGTTGCGCCTGACCCCGAAACGCCGGCCCCGGCCCGCCAGCCGGCCCCGGCTAATACCCCGGCCGCAGTTGTTGACCTGGGCGCAAAGCTGACAACGGTCAAAGGCATCGGCGAAACCTACGCCAAACTCTTGAGCTTCGCCGGGCTTAACACCATTCACGATGTCCTTTATTACTTCCCGTTTCGCCACGAGGATTTTAGCTCGTTCAAGAAAATTAACGCCCTGATGTACGGCCAGACCGAAAGCGTGGTGGCCCAGGTTCTCGAAACTGTCACCAAGCGGACCTATGGCGGCAAGGAGATGATTGAGGTCACAGTGGCTGACGACACCGGGCGGCTTAGTTGCATTTTCTTCAACCGCCGCATGACCTACGGCCTTAAAACGGGCAGCCAGGTAGTCCTTTCCGGGCGGGTGGACGAATGGAACGGCCGGATTTGCTTTAAGGCTCCCTCTTACGAAGCCGCCGACCGCGAACTTACCAGCACCGGGCGGCTAGTCCCGGTCTACAGCACTAGCGGCCCGCTTAAACTGGCTACTCTGCGCAAACTGATAAAGACCGTGGTTGACCGCTATGCCGCGGCATTGCCGGAGCATCTACCCGCCGCCATCCGGGAAAGGCACCACCTCGTGCCGCTGGCGCAGGCCGTTAAAGATTATCATTTCCCGGCTTCACTCGCGGTCAGGGAAAAAGCCCGCCAGCGGTTGGCTTTTGACGAATTTTTTCTGGTCCAGCTTGGCGTGCTGCTAAAACGGCACGAATGGCAGGAAGAACGCCCCGGCATCCCTTTCGAGATAAACCAGAGCTTGCTGGAGGCCTGGAAGGATGCTTTGCAATTCAAGGTAACCTCTTTCGACCCGGAGACCAAAGAACCGCTTGAAGAAATGCGGAAGTTAGAGCTTACCGGGGCGCAGCAAAGAGCTATCGCTGACATCCTGGGCGACATTCAAAAAGACCGCCCCATGAACCGGCTTTTGCAGGGCGACGTGGGCAGCGGTAAGACCGTCGTAGGGGCGACCGCGTTGCTAATGGCCGTGGCGAACGGCTTCCAGGGGGCGCTTATGGCCCCGACCCAGATTCTGGCCGAGCAGCACTTCCAGGGACTCAGCCGCCTTTTTGAGAAGCTCGAAGAGTCGGAGTATTTTCAAAAACTTGGCCTGAAAGTCCGGCTCGAACTGCTGACCGGGAACGTCCGTAAGAAAGAACCGGTTTACCGGCGTATCCGGGACGGCGAGGTGGATATTATTATCGGGACCAGCGCCGTTATCGAGGAAGTGGTCGAATTTCACCGGCTTGGGCTGGTCATTATTGACGAGCAGCACCGCTTCGGGGTCCGGCAGCGCAAGGCTTTGCGAGGTAAAGGCGCGAACTCCGCCAGCAACGCCGAGGGCGCAAACCCGCACCTGCTGGTTATGACCGCCACGCCGATTCCGCGGACCCTTAACCTGACCGTCTACGGCGACCTTGATTTATCTCTCATGAACGAGATGCCGCCGGGCCGCGAACCGATTCAAACCAAGTGGGTCATGCCGCCGGAGCGGAATGGAGCCTATAAGTTCATTCGCAAGCAAATAAATGAAGGGCGGCAGGCCTTTATAATCTGCCCCCTCGTCGAAGAGTCGGACAAGATTGAGGCTAAAGCCGCTATCGAGGAACACGACCGTTTGCAGCGCGAGGTCTTTCCCGACCTCAAACTGGCCCTGCTCCACGGTCGCATGAAACCCGCCGAAAAAGACCTGGTTATGCACCAGTTTCGCGAACGCCAATACGATATCCTGGTAGCGACTTCGGTTATCGAGGTTGGCATTGATATTCCGAACGCCACGGTGATTATGATTGAAGGAGCCGACCGCTTTGGCCTTAGCCAGTTGCACCAGTTCCGGGGCCGGGTCGGGCGGGGTCAGGGTAAAAGCTATTGTTTACTTTTGGCCGGGGAAGAACTAAGCCAGGTCGGTTCGGAGCGGTTGCGGGCGATTGAAAAGACCAACGACGGTTTTGAACTGGCCGAAATAGATTTGCAAATGCGCGGGCCGGGCGAGTTCTTCGGCACCCGCCAGAGCGGCGTCCCCGACCTCAAAGTAGCCGGTATAAATGATGTAAATATCCTGGAAGCAGCCCGGGCCGAGGCTATTCAACTTTTCGAGCAAGACCCCGGCCTTAAAGAAGTTCCCCACCAGTTGTTATCCACAAAGGTGGCCCGCCTCTGGAGCCTCGAAGGGGATTTAAGCTAGATTTGTCTGCCAATCTTAACTGGCAAAATATAAGAATATATATTATAATAATGTTATGTCAAAGAAGCCTGAAGCGCCTGCTTTGCAGCTAACTTTATCGTTACCCCCCGGCA
>CADDZM010000503.1 GCA_902812345.1 Chloroflexota bacterium
AGCGTAAATATCTACCTCTTTTTTCTCGCGCAGCACCCAATTACGGATAAGACGGTGTTTCCACAAAGACAGACCGGCGGTGTACTCCTGGTCTACTGCCTCTATCCGCAGCCAGCCCTGTGAACTACCCCCCACCCACACTCCAACTCCGCCGGGGTCGCTAAGATAAACTGCGCTGAGGTCGGCCGGGTCATATTTAAGACGGACAGTGGCTCCGCCTCCAAGCTGGCTGCGCAAGCGGGCCAGTTCAGGTGACTGGTACCGCAGCGCCTCGAAATCCAGCCCGCTGCGCTGTAGAGTGCGCTGGGCCGAACCGTAAAGCAAGATTTTAACCTCCTGGGCCGAGTGGGCCAGAGTTGGCTTAAAGCCCGCCTGAAGACTTTCAGCCCAGCGTTTGGCCGGTACTCCCTGGATGCCTTCGTGCCAGCGTTGCGCATAAACATCCAAAAGAAAGATATGCAGGATGCGCCAGAAAGCTGTGAGGGAAATACAAGCGTGTTTAGCCGGATCGTAGTCACCTCGTTCTACCAGGTTAGAGAAGGTGGTGCCCGGTAACGGGTGGATCAAGCCGGTGTTAAGAGTACGAAAGTGGCGTTCAATGCTGCCCTTGAACCAGGGCTTACGAGGCGGAGTAGGTAGGAGGGTTATACCTAGCTGGGCACAGGCTTCGCTCAAAGATTGCCCCCTAAATTCCTTGCCATTGTCCACTACCAGCGTTTCGGGTAAACCATAAATCGGCCAGTCATTGGTAGTGCCGTAGAGCTGGCGGCAATCCGCTTTGGGAAGAATACCGTGCAACAAACAGTTTTGCACCGCCAGGTAACCAGGAGGTTCAAAGCTTACATAACAACCAAACGGTAGGCTGGTGTAAACGTCCAGGGCTACCGTCAGGGTAGGCCGACCAATCGGTAGCCGGTCTTCTTCATCAACCACAAATAAATCAAGCAGGCAATGATCTATCTCCACCCGTTCTAACGGACGCTGAGGAGTTGGCCCTGCCCCTACGCTGGCCTGGCTTTGCAGTTCGGTCTGGCTGGGTGGGCGGCGTAGTAAATGGTCTAACTTTTTCTCCTTAATCCGGCGGTAAACGGTTGCCCGGCTGGGTAACTCTAATTGCGCTTGCGCCGGGCGGTAGCGGTTCTCATCGGCAATCGCATTTGCCAGCATCCCTAACACATCTGTGACTGTGCGGTATTGCGGTGCCTTCTCACATTTGTCAAAGATTGTTGCCAGTACAGCTTCAGCCTCTTTTTGGAGCCGGGTGACGTTTTTACCCCCTGCTTGATGAGTGCGCGGCACCAGGGCGCGGATGTCATAGCCACTTTCAATGAAACAGCGTAGCCACAACTCGAGACTGGTCGTGCTAAGGGCCTGGCCTACGGCGGCCCGTCTTCCTTTAGCTCGGCGAGCCTGGGTGAGCGCACGGTCTGGTTCGGCCAGGTTCTGGTCAAGTTGCTGCTGTGGCTCGGCGGCATACCGCCTAATCCGCTCCCGGCTGCGTTCCCTGGGAGCGAGGCGCAGGAGCGGTAAGAGTAAGTTGTAACGCCGCCAGCTTTCTTCCCGCACCGTCTCCGGTAAGGACTGGAAATCACTAAAACTGTATTCGGTGGGAGCAGGTTGGTCTACCTCGTTCTTAAGATTAGGGCCTTTTAGTTCAAAGCGTAACTGGCCGGTTTGCCATTGGTGCACCAGTTCCTCATAACCCAATACTTGCTGACCGCCAAAACTTAAATTCTCTAGCCGTACACGCTGGTTGGTCAGCCACTCCCGGACGATGTATAGTTGGGAGTGCCACAAAAAGCGTGTACCAATATTTAGCTGAATTCTAGCCAAGTAGAAATCTCCCGCTTAAATTAGTTGAGCTGCTGGACTGGACTGGAATACAATGGCCAATCTTAAGCATCTGGTTTAAAGGTGAATAAAGTCGACCGCGTTGTTGTCGAGGTTAAGTTTACGTTTCTGGTAACGCTCGGTAGTTCTGGGGTCGGCGTGACCTACTGCATATTGAACCTGTTCAAGTTTAGCCCCTCCTTCTAAAGCCAGGGTCACAAAAGTAGCTCTAAGCGAGTGGGGAGTTAGTTTCAGGCCCAAATTGGCCTTCTGGCAGGCCGTTTCAACTACTCGCTGAATAACCTGGCCACTAATTGCCTCGGTCTGAGGATGGTCACCTTTCCTGAACTGGACAAACACTGGCTGCTCACGCTCCGCCTGGTTTAATTCGGTTAGCTTAACCTCCAGTGCGGCTAGATATTCTTCGAGATTGCGCCACACATCTGCCGGAATTTTAATCTTGTGGCGTTTATCACCCTTGGCCTGGCGGATAACGGCCAAGTGATGCCCCTGCTCATAGCCCAGGTCGCTCAGTCGTAAGGCCACACACTCGGCCCGGCGAAGACCTGTCCGCATTAGGAGGGATACTATGGCGTAATCTCGCTTGCCCTGTAAGGTGGTAGTGCCAATGGCAGCGAGCAGTTTGCGAGCCTGGTCAGGGTCAAGAGCGGTATGTGGAGTTTCCTGGTCGAGGGCAAAGCCTTTGACTTTACGGGCCGGATTGTAGAGTATTAATCCGCGCTCTACCGCTTCTTCAAGTAGTCGCCTGGCGACTACCAGCTTACGAGCGGCCGCATTCTTGGTGTAATTGGTACGCAGCCAGACCTGGTAACGTTCAATGTCACTTCTGGTTAGCTGGTTAATGCCTAAAGCTTGTTGGTGCAACCAATTAACAAAAAGCGCAGCATCGTACTGGTAAGCTCTACGAGTTAAAGGGGACATTTTGCCGCCAATGAGGCCTTCCAGCACCCGGTCTAAAGCGGAATTCGTGTGAGCGTTCGCGGTATCAGGAATAATTTCAGCTTGATACTCGCTCACAGCAGCCTCTTCCTTTGAAAAAGGGGGATTTTAGAACCTTTGGGGCAATTTATGTAGAAAATTTGGTATATTATAGCATAGTACATGAGAATCGACATTCTCTATTACTATTTTCAACCCTTTTCGCCCCTTTTGTCCTTTATTCGTTTTATGCATATAATACCAATTTAGCAGGATAGGGAGGGTAGGAAGTGATAGATAAGATAACTCAAGAAGAAATAAAGAAGAAAAGAAGAGAAAAGCGAAGAAGGTTAGTTGCGCCCTGCTATGGTTAGGTATAGGGTGCGTTAACTGGTTGGCTGGGTCTAAAAGTAGGGTTTGGGTAAATAGGTTTGAGACGAAATATGGTCGGGCAAATAGGTCTGAGACGAACGGTCAGATAACTTTGAGAATAAGCCTTAAAAAGCCCTGTTTTGGGGAAATAACTTTGAATTCTTACACTTTTATATTTTTGTAGGTTTGTAAGTTTTCAAAGTTATTTCCCCAAAACCCCTAAAAATGGCCTTATTCTCAAAGTTATTTCCCCGCTATTCTCACAATTATTTCCCCGACCTGCCTTATTCTCAAACCTATTTCCCCAACCTAC
>CADDZM010000504.1 GCA_902812345.1 Chloroflexota bacterium
ACCTTCTTCATTTCTAAAACTACCGCCACCAACCTCCAATTTCCCTACGACCCGAGCCCGCCGCCCGGGCTCCAGGGCAGGACCGGTATTTCGGTGGACGCTCTTTTCTCCAATGATAACTGGTCAACCGTGGTTACCCAACCGGCCTTTATCTACCAGGATTACGATCGAACCATCGTGCAGAATAAAGAACATCTTTCGCCGGTAAGCCAGAAGGTCTGGATGGTGCGCTTCGCGCCTACCAAAACCGGTAATTATAAGTATAAAATCAGAATAACCGACAGCCTGGGGACCCGGTACCTGACCGACAACGGGAACGGCAAAGAGCTTAGCTTCACGGTGTTACCCGCCAAAAGCGGCGACCACGGGTTTATCCAGGTATCGGAGGCTGACCCGCGTTACTTTGAGTTCAGCGACGGCACGCCGTTTATAGGCGTCGGCACGAACGGCGCCTACACCGACCCCAAGAGCCTGGTAAGCGACCTGAGCAGTTATATCGATAACTTCAGCCAGAACAGCGCTAACTTCATGCGGGTCTGGCTCGCCTCGTCTTCCCTTTACGGCTCAACCTGGTCCCCCTGGAACTCGCATAATCTGCCGTATGACGGCTATATTCCGGCGACCGGCCTGACCTACGAGCAGGCCTACCCCGGCTCCCAGTTCTCATACAAATTAGACACCGCCAATCCCTGCCTTTTTCAGGGCTTCTTTGACAATGTTTCGATAAACCCTGGCAAGAAGTATCACCTGATGGTCCGGGCCAAGATTGTAAATCTAAAAGGGTCAGGAGATTACGGTTTTGCCGTTAAAAGCGCCGGGTGGCTGGATAAAAAATGTTCGAGCAGCAAAAACGGCACTTATTTGTTGCCAAGAGTAAACCAGAGCAAAGACTGGCAGGAGTTCCAGGCGGACTTTTCTACCGGGCCGAGCCAATACTTCCTGGACAATTTGTACCTGGCCGCCGAGAATATCAGCGGCGGGGCCGTCTATATTGACGAAGTTTCGATCCGGGAAGACCTGGGCAACGGCCAGCTAGGCCCGGAAATTATCAATAAGGGCCGGGCCGCCCAACAGTTGTACTTTGATGACGTAGCGGCCAAGCGCTGGGACCTGGTTATCGAGAAAGCCGAACAGGCTAAAGTTTATTTAAAAGCTGTAATTTTAGAAAAAAATGATTACATCTTCGGCCATCTCAACCCGGACGGAACGGTCCTGGCCTCGAACATCCAGCAAGGCACCAATACGAACTTCTACGGCGCGGATAATACCGAGGTGCGCCGGCTGCAGGAATATTACTGGCGCTACCTGACGGCCCGCTGGGGCTACTCGACGGCGATCCAGAGCTGGGAACTGCTGAATGAAGGCGACCCCTTCAACGGCAACCACTACGCCCAGACCGAAGCCTTTAGCAAATATATAAAAGAGACCGACCCATCCCACCATTTAACGACTACTTCCACCTGGCACAGCCTGCCGGTCGACGAATTCTGGGGCAACCGGGCTTATCCCGATGTGAGTTACGCGGACGCTCATTCCTACGCCAATAGCACCAGTTGGCTGGATGATACCGGCTTTAAGGATCCGACCAGCGGCCTAAAAATTTCTGACGACAGCGCTATCTATAGTTACGCCCACAGCATGGACGCGCTTAAGAAATTCCACGACCAGCCCCAAAAACCAATTGTGCTGGGTGAGGCGGGCATTGACCATGGCGGCACAACCCTGGGTAAGAACGATACCGACTCCAAAGGGGTCTGGCTGCACCAGTTGACCTGGGGCGGCCTCAATCCGGGCGCGATCCAGTACACGCTCTACTGGTACACCGAAACGATAAAGAAGTACAACCTTTTTCCGATTTTTAAGGTGTATACCGATTTCTTCCAGGGCCAGAGCCAGAACCAGAACGCGCCGGCTCCTAAAATAAACCGGACCATTCCTGTCAATAACGGCCACTACAAAGATATAAGCCTGACCGTACCCGCCAACACCCTCGGCTGGGGCCAGAAAGACAGCGTTACCGGCGGCGCTTATTTCTGGATGTATGACAGCCGCTATAACTTCTCTAACCCGAATGGCGGCAGCAATCTGGCCGGACGGGCCGTCTCTTTTGACGGCTTGCCGCCAGATACCTACACGGTTGAATGGTGGAACACCTGGACCGGTCAGGTGGTTAGCGAAACCAAAACAGTTACTGGAAGTACTATCAGCCTGACCGTACCTTCCCAGATCAATCAGAAAGACGTGGCGGTAAAAATATACCCGGCGAACGGCGGATATGTTGCGTCACACGGCGGTAACGGTTAGAAAAGTCCCGGGAGATGCTACAATCGCTCATTCTCGCAGCCTTCGGCGTCTCCCGAAGGCTTTTTTTACCTGCCAGGCTAAAATAGATACCCAAAGCAAGTAGTACCGTCCTGAACTTTTTAGCAGTACCCGGTGGAAAATGGTCCTGATTCAGCGGTAGGACCGGGCCTACTCTGCTCCTACTAAATTCGGGGGACTAATTTCCTCTACCTCAATTGAGACTAAACCGTTAAAATTATGGTGTCTGATTAAGCTTTGCTCTTTTCTTATCATTTTATTTTTCCAAGAAGAAGGAAGAAGAAGAAGGCAGCGAATTAGAGGTATCACCAGGCTAAGTTGAGTTGTTCCTCAGCAGGGCATCTCAAAATCTAACAATAAGCGGTTAGTTGGTTAATTGGGTTAAGTTTGGCTCTAAGTACGGGAATGAAAAGCAATTATCCTTTATCATTCTTCTTTTAACTGGGGTTAGTCCGGACAACAAGCTCCGACTAAAATTTCTTCAAGACATTCCGTAATCCAAATCCTTAATCCACAATTCACCAGGTTCCAGCAAATAGTTCTCCTTTCCAGCCAGGAGCTTTATTTCCTACTGCCTGCCGCCGGTAAAACCGGCTGGCTGGTTTAGGGGATTCCGGGCGTCCCGGGAGAGAAAGAACTGCTCACTTGAATTCTGGAGGAGTCGTTTGATGCGTAAAAGTTATATATCTATTTCCATTTTAGCAATTATGTGTATTTTCTTCTCTCTTTCTATTGACAGCGCCTTTGCTGCCGGCACAACCGAGATTACTTCCAGCAGCAACACCGGCACCGCTTTTGTAGACCGCGGCCCCTTGAGCCGCCGGACCGTTACGGTCACCGGTTTAAGCGGCAGCTACTACAATAACCGCACTCTCAGCGGTAACCCGGTCGTTCAGAGAGTCGACCCGACCGTTAATCTGTCGCTAAAGGGCACTGCCCCGGTGAATGGGGTGCCGGTTGAGAACTTTTCGGTTCGCTGGACCGGCCAGATTAAAGCCCCTGCCAGCGGCTCTTACAAAATTTGCACCGTTTCCGATGATGGCGCCCGGGTGTGGATCGACAATAAAATTATTGTCGATCCACACCCGGGCGCCATCATCGG
>CADDZM010000505.1 GCA_902812345.1 Chloroflexota bacterium
CCATTGCCGCTGCCCCCACCGCCAAAGATACCGCCGCCCCCAAAACCGCCGCGACCGGTTAAAGCTTTACCGGCGAAATAACCGAGCGCGCCGAGGGCCAGGCCACTTAACAAAGAACCGCCCCTACGACGGCGGCGCGGGTAATAGCCCATCTGGACCGGAGACGGCCCCCATAAACCACCTTGCATACCCCAACCACGCCTGCGCCGTGGCCCACCAAATAAGAATCGTAGCATTTTTTGCTCCTTCCAGTACAACTTCCCGATACTTTTTTGTTTTTAACCCGCTCTGCCGTACAGCTCCGGCCGGACGGTCTATAAGGACACCTATAAACAGGATATTTCTTTTTTCCTATCTTCTATCTTCTATCTATCTTCCAACTGTTTATATACGCATTAAACAGGCCAAAAGTAGACCCGGGAAAGCCGCTCGGAAAGATTTAAAGGAAATTTTACATTGAGCGGTACTTTTGGAAATCTGGGAAGTTAATTGCCGCTCCCACCGTTACTCAGGCCCACGCCAGGGGTAAAGGCCGTGTAAGGGGTAGGGTATCCCAGGAAAGGCGTTCCTCCGGTTAGTTGTTGAGGTGCCCGGGTTTGCGCCTGGGACGCCGCGCTGTAGAGCATAGCCAGGGACGGTTGCGGAGCCGCCGTTGTGGCTGTGACCAGGACCGCGCCGGAAGTGGCTGTTTTATCAAGGGTGGTGGGGCTGGCAGAGGTGGGGAAGACCCCGTGATCAATGGTGGCGGAGGCCGGGGCAGGCCGGAAATCCGGGCCGGAGAGCAAAGTTCCGAGGCTGACGCCCAGGATAGTAATGACGACCATCATGGCCGCTATAAAGCTGCTTTTCATAGGACGCAACCGGGCGGGCGCAGGGGTTGGGCGCAAGCGGGCCAACTGCAAAGGCGCGGGCTGGACGGCGGAAGGCGCGGCCAGTAAATCGTTCCACAACCACTGGCGAGTCTGTCCGGCAATCGCCCCGGCCAGCCTATCCATTTCGGGGTCGCGGGCGGACTGCCGCAACAACCCAGCGTTGAGGCTCCACCGGCTCAGCATCCGGTTGCACTCTCGACATTCGGCCAGGTGCCATTCGGCCAGGGTCTTTTCAAGGCCGGTCGCCTCGCCGTCGAGGTAACTTGAAATAGCCATCTGGGCCTTTTCGTTACCGCAGCCCATTTTTTCAGTAGAAATTATTCCTTTGCCGTAGTAATTGTCACGCATATGTCTTCACCGTTATTCTAGCCCGGAAAAAGGCCCCAATTCCGCTTTGCTTCGGGCATCCTCGGCCTCGTAAAGCTGCTGGAAGGCTTGCCTGGCCCGGTAGAGCCGCATCTTGAAAGTAGTCAAAGGCAGGCCGAGAATGGTGGCCGCTTCAACATAAGAAAAGCCCTGGTGGTAATGTAAAATCAGGCAGGCCGCATGCTCTTTGGAAAGCTGCGAAAGCGCCCGGCCCACCGCATCGCCCAGGGCGACCTGTTCGGCTACGTTTTCGCTCCCGGCTTCGGAAAAAAGCCCCGAGGCTGTTTCGGTCCCGCTCTCCTCGACCATCAGGCCGCCGCTGCCCTGGCGAAACCGGCCGCTATCGAGCCAGTTAAAAGCCGTCAGCGAAGCGCCGCGCCGCTTGTTGCGCCGCATATAGTCCATCGCGTTGTGGTGAGCAATCGTAAAGAGCCAGGCCGAAAGATTAAAATTCGGCCCTATATCGCTGGCGGGCAGCTTCATCAGCCCGCGATAGGCTTTCAAGAAAGTCTCCTGCGACAAATCTCCGGCAGCCTCGCGGTCACCAAGTAGCCGGTAGAGATAGCCCGCCACCGGGCGGCCGTATTCCTCGAAGATGGCCGAAAAAGCCTCGTGGTCGCCCTTTCTGGCCTGCTCTAAAATATATGCTTCGAGTTTCTTGATCGCCATTTAGATTTTAACACCCTTCAAGGCGTTGTCTTCCCAGCTATACCAGTTACTAATCTACGAAACGTCCTTACCTGGTGTAAAGTTACCTTCGTAACGGTGCTTGTAGTATAATTTATTTCCGAACGATAATAAACGGGTCAAAAATGATAGTTTGCTAAGAAACGGAGTTTTCCAGGGTGGATTGGTTAGAAAATCTAAATGAGGCGTTGCTGGTATCGGAGGAAGGGCCGGAAAGCCTGGTAAATGGCGGGATGGCCCGTATCGAAGTGCGCCGCGAGGACCGTAAAGGCGTCCCCGAGATTATTTACGCCGAGCGAAAAATACCTGCGGACAGCATGGCGATTGCCCGGCGCTTTTTGACCGACCCACAGGGCAAAGGCCGGGCCATTCTCAGCCGGACGCAGCCCGAACTGCGCCAGATGGTGCTGGACGAACTGAGTGAGGTCGAGTTTGGTGCGCAGCAGGTAGCCGTAAAACTGGAAGATTACCCGGCCAGCCGCATGCTGGTCTTGCGCCGCGAAGGCATCGAGCCGCCCCGCACCGGGGGCCGGATTGGTATCCTGACCGCCGGTACCAGCGATATTCCCGTAGCCGAGGAAGCCGGGATTGTCGCCCGTGAGATGGGTTGTGAGATTTTCTCGACCTATGATGTAGGTGTGGCCGGGCTGCACCGTCTTTTTAAGCCGCTCCGCGCGCTTGCCAGGGCGGACGTTGACGTGATTATCGTGGCGGCGGGAATGGACGGCGCGCTGCCCTCCGTGGTGGCCGGGTTGGTCACGGTCCCGGTTATCGGCCTGCCGACCTCGGTCGGGTACGGCCTGGGTGGGAAGGGGGTCGCCGCGCTCATGACCATGCTGCAAACCTGCGCCCCCGGCCTGACTGTCGTCAATATTGATAACGGCGTCGGGGCCGGGGCGACTGCCGCCCTGACCGCTAACCGCATGGCAAGCCTGCGCACCGCGACCAATAGCGGGTAAGGTAGCGAAATTGTCATTTCCTTTTACGTTCAACCTGCAACGCGTCCTTTACCGGCAGGCGTTCAACGCCGCTCCTGCCTTCATCCCGGCCCGGCGTAATTTCCCGGGCGAACTGCTGGTCTTCTGGCTCTGCCGGCGGGGTTTGTGGAAGGCCTTCCGGGCCGTGCGGTTCCGGGCCGCCGAGCAATTACCCGCCTCGCCCCCTGAGTTAGCCCACCCGGTTATTTTCTACGCCAATCACAATACCTTCTGGGACGGCTACCTGGCCCACGTGGTCACTCGCCAGGTCTACGGCCTGGAAGGTTATTTGATGATGGACCTGAAACAGATGAGAAAATACCGGTTCTTCCAGTGGGCCGGGGTCTTTTCGGTGAACCGCGAGAACGGCCGGGAAGCCATGCGCTCGCTTGAATATATTGCCGGAGAACTCCAGGGCGGGCCGGGCCGGGCCTTGTGGATTTTCCCGCAGGGCGAGATTACGCCCCAGGAGCGGCGGCCGCTCGGCTTTCAAAGCGGCCTGACCCGGCTT
>CADDZM010000506.1 GCA_902812345.1 Chloroflexota bacterium
CAAACGGATTGATGGCAGCGGCGGCGACCCGGTAATCGAATTGCAGACCAACTTCGGCGGCGGCAAGACCCACTCCATGCTGGCCCTCTACCACCTCTTTTCGGGAACCGCGCCCGGTGACATGCTGGGCGTCGAAACAGTTATGCAGGAAGCCGGGGTGGAGGAACTTCTGACGGTTCGCCGGGCGGTTCTGGTCGGCACGGCACTATCGCCCGGCCAGCCGCACCAGATGCCGGACGGCACCTTAGTCAATACCATGTGGGGTGATCTGGCCTGGCAGCTTATGGGTAAGGCCGGTTACAACCTGGTGGCCGAGGCCGATAAACGCGGGGTTAGCCCCGGTTCAGACAGCTTGCGCGACCTTTTTCTCCAGGCTTCGCCCTGTCTTATCCTGATTGATGAATGGGTAGCTTACGTCCGCCAGCTTTACGGCGTGAACGATCTACCTGCAGGGTCTTTTGACGCAAACTTGACCTTCGCCCAGGCCCTCACCGAAGCTGCCAAAGCGGTCCAGGGTGTCCTACTGGTAGCCAGCATTCCGGCATCTGACATTGAGATTGGCGGGGAAGCGGGCAGGGAAGCTCTGACCCGCCTGAAGAACACTTTTGGCCGGTTGGAATCGGCCTGGCGGCCTGCCAGCGCCGAGGAAGGTTTTGAAATTGTGCGGCGGCGGCTGTTTCAGCCGATTACCGACCCCGAACTTTTCCCGGCCCGCGATGCGGTAGTCAAAGCCTTTATGGAAATCTACCGCTCCCAACCGAACGAGTTTCCGGCAGGCTGCCGCGAGGCTGATTACGAGAGGCGCCTAAAGGCGGCTTTCCCGATTCACCCTGAACTTTTCGACCGGCTCTATAACGACTGGTCCACCCTGGATAAATTCCAGCGGACACGGGGCGTCTTGCGCCTGATGGCTGGGGTTATCCACGCTCTTTGGGAGCGGCAAGACCGCAGCCTATTGATAACCCCGGCCAGCGTCCCGGTAGATGATCCAGCTGTTCAGTTCGAGCTAACCCGCTATATGGACGATCCCTGGGTGCCGGTTATCGAGAAGGATGTGGACGGTCCCAATTCGCTGCCCTTGCAACTCGACCGGGATAACCCTAACTTTGGTCGTTATTCAGCCTGCCGCAGGGTTACGCGAACTATCTACATGGGTTCGGCCCCGACCATAAATATGGCTAACAAAGGGTTGGACGACCGGCAAATCAAACTTGGCTGCGCCCAGCCTGGTGAGAATATCTCAACGTTTGGCGATGCTTTGCGCCGCCTGACCGATAATGCCACTCACCTTTACCTGGATGGTAGGCGTTACTGGTTCTCGACCCAGCCCAGCGTCAACCGGCTGGCCCAGGACCGGGCTTTCCAGCAGAGCGAAGAAAAAGTCCACCAGGAAATTCTCACCCGGCTTAAAGCCGACCAAAACCAGCGGGGCGATTTCTACCGGGTTTATCTCGACCCGCCTTCAGCCGACCTTCCCGATGAGCGGGAGGCTCGCCTGGTAATTTTAGGTCCTGAGAAATGCCACACTAAAAACATGCCAGATAGCGCCGCTTTCAAACAAGCCCAGGCTCTCCTGAACCAGCGCGGCAACAGTCCGCGCCGCTATCGTAACACCCTGGTTTTCATAGCCCCGGACACCAACCGGCTGAAAGAACTCGACTCCGCTGTGC
The DNA here is from genome assembly GCA_902812345.1 of Chloroflexota bacterium. GTDB lineage: Bacteria > Chloroflexota > Chloroflexia > Chloroheliales > Chloroheliaceae > 54-19. Next base: position 1,671 of record CADDZM010000506.1, read on the forward strand.
GACAATTCCTGGCCTGGGACTCTATTTGCCGGGAAAAGAACGAGCTAAACCTGGACGCTTTCCAGGCCGGGCAGGCCAACACCAAGAAAAGCCAGTTCGATGAAACGGTTAAGCAGCGCATCTCGGAAACCTTTATCTGGCTCCTGACACCTGAGTTGCCCAACCCCTCGGCCAGCAGCAATGAACTTTCCTGGCAGGAAGCCCGGCTTCAAGGGCCGGATGCCCTGGCGGTACGGGCCAGCCGTAAGTTGCGGAACGACGATTTACTGGTGACACAACTGGCCGGGACAAGTTTGCGGCTCGAATTGGATAAGATTCCGCTCTGGCGCGGAGATAGCGTGAGTGTCAAACAACTGGCCGAGGATTTCGCCCAGTATCTCTATCTGCCCCGCCTGAAAGATGTGGCGGTCTTGCTGGATGCTATCAGAGATGGTGTCAGCAATCTGACCTGGGAAACCGAAACCTTTGCATACGCCGACAGCTATGAAAGTACCACTGGCCGTTACCGAGGCCTTAAGACGAGTCAGACCAACCTACGCGCTTCTCAGGAAGGAGAAAGCCTGCTGGTTAAATCCAGCGTGGCGCAGAAACAACTTGAAGAAGAAGACCGCCGTACCGGTAAAACGGGACCATTAGGAGGACCAGGCGAAGGTAATAAGGGTACTGGAACGGGTGGGGAGGGTTCAAAACCGCCAGTGATTGGCCCTGTATACCCGCCACCAACAGGTCCAAAAGAGAAGGTCTATACCCGGTTTCACGGGACAGTCACGCTTGATCCTACGCGCATCACCAGGGATTCAGGCAATATTGCAGATCACGTTATTCAGCACCTGGCTTCAATAATTGGTGCCAATGTACGGATTACCCTTGAAATCGAAGCAGACTTGCCAGATGGAACGCCTGAAAATGTCATTCGCAACGTCACCGAAAACTGCCGGACGCTACGCTTCGACCAGTTCGGTTTTGAAGAGCGGTAGTTTAAAGAGCGGCATTAGAGGTTAGTTTATAAGAATACTGCGACCATAAGGAGCAATTTGCTCACCAGCGACTCAATCATAATTTGCGATTTGGACAAATAGATGAACAAGAACAGCCATTTTTTTGATGAACCACTTGTCAATTCTCAAATAAAAGCCGCCATTGTTAAAAAGTACTTTTGGGCTTGGGCGAAAGTTATTATGCCAAACACCCAAAAACTGGCATATATTGACCTTTTTGCCGGTCCCGGTCGTTACCAAAACGGCTCAAAATCTACTCCACTTTTGGTTCTTGAGTCAGCTATTGCGGACCCTAAAATGTCTCAAATGCTGGTTACTTTATTTAATGATATAGACGAAAATAATGTAAGATCGCTTCAAACTGCTATTTCTGAAATTTCAGGTATCGAAAATCTAAAATACAAACCCCAAATATATAATGAAGAAATTGGTCAAAAAATTGTTGGTTTGTTTGAAAAAATGAAGTTAATACCAACCCTTTTCTTTGTAGATCCGTGGGGTTATAAGGGATTGTCTTTACGCCTGATAAATTCTGTTCTTAAAAATTGGGGTTGTGATTGCATTTTCTTCTTTAACTACAACCGAATAAACATGGGTGTAAATAACGCCGCAGTAGAGGAACATATAAGTGCTTTATTTGGGGAAGAAAGGGCTGCTACCCTTAATGCAAAGTTAAACGGACTTCCACCAAATAAAAGGGAACTGACGATTTTAGAGGAGTTAGCCGAAGCTTTGAAG
>CADDZM010000507.1 GCA_902812345.1 Chloroflexota bacterium
GCGCGATGGGTTCAACATCGGCCCGGGTTGCGGCGGCGGCGCGCTGGCCCAGTGGGGCGAAACGCACTTCGGTCCCGCTCCCGGCGTAGTCCGGGTAAAATTCGAGGGCGCTGCGCTCGAAATATTGCAGGTAATGGTCGCCGGTTTTTATAGGTTCGGCAAGGGGCTTGCCGTGCCGTTCCTCGCCGCCGGTCCGGGTGTAAAACCGCAGAAGCGGCCCGGTAATGCCATGCCCGGAACCGTCCACGTAAACAAATTGACTGCTTGCAGGCGCGGCAACGGTAGCGGCGCTCATTTCATTAAAACCGGCCACAAGTTCCGGGGGCGCGGCCTCAACCGGGGCCATCGCGCAACAGACCAGGCCCACCAACGCCAGAATTGCCGCCAGCAAGCCGCTTCGTCCCGGCAGTTGGCGGCGAGTCGGGCTTTTGGGGCAGCCTGGTTTTGCAGGCAACCAAAAATATTTCACAATTACTACTTTCAAAATAAAAAGGATTTATGAACCAATTATAGCTTTATACCCGCTACCTCGTCAAAAGGCCAAAAACTGGCCCGGTTCTACGTACTATTACTTAGCAGGTCCGGCGATGTTTTCGGGCGGCTTTTATTAAATAAGTAGCGGTTATGTAATCATAACGATGTATTAAGGGGGCGGCCCGGTTAAAATAGTAAGGTCAGCGAACGAACGCCTACAAAAAAGCTGGCAAACGGGTAATTTTCTTTAGCTTTTTCCTGGATTTATCCACTCACTTCTTCACATCAGCGCTACACCTGACAAGAAAAGAATTTCCAAATGGTGGGGAAATTCTTTTCTTTATTTTAAAGTCATTCATTAACCTTATCCATTAACCTTATCCATTAACCTTATTCTTTACTTCTTTCACAAAGGGACTTCCTTAAATTTTATAAATTTATCCTCTCGTTTTCCAAAGCCCTTATTCTTGGGCGCGATATTTGCTCATACTATTTCTCGCGATGGTAAATATGAATACCGGCCACGGTGCGGAACTTTAGCCGGGCCGCAAAAAGGGTTAAGGACAATGCCAAAAGTTAAAAATGTTGTTACCGGGAAACCGCCTGAAAAGGCTGCCGGACGCGCCCGTTCTCTGGTTAATGCGGACGGGAAACTGAAGCCTCCTAAAAAAGCTGTTAAAAAATTTGCTGAAATCGAGCTTTATCACCCGACAACCCATAAGGCCACGCCGGTAGACCCCGCCCACGATAAGCCGGACTGGTACAAAGACGCGGTCATTTATGAAATGCACGTCAAATCCTTTTTCGATAGTAACGCGGACGGAATCGGCGATTTTAAGGGGCTGACCCGGAAATTAGGCTACCTGGAACAACTCGGCGTTAACTGCCTGTGGCTGCTGCCGTTTTACGAATCGCCCATGCGCGATGACGGTTATGACGTGGCCGACTACTGCGCCATCAATCCCGCTTACGGCACTACGGACGACTTCAGGGCATTTTTGAAAGAGGCTCACAAACGCGGCCTGCACGTCCTCATTGACCTGGTTGTCAACCATACTTCCGATAAACACCCCTGGTTTCAGGCCGCGCGCCGCTCTAAAGACCCGGCGGCCCACGACTTTTACGTTTGGAGCAATACACCCCGCCGCTACAAGGAAGCCCGGATTATTTTTACCGATACCGAGAAGTCGAACTGGACCTGGGACCCGGTGGCGAAGCAGTATTACTGGCACCGCTTTTTCAGCCACCAACCCGACCTCAACTTCGAACACCCGCCGGTACGGCAGGCTTTGCTCAAAGTGATAGATTACTGGCTGTCGCTGGGCGTGGACGGTTTCCGGGTGGACGCGGTGCCGTATCTCTTTGAGGCCGATGGTACCAGTTCCGAGAACTTACCCCGGACTCACCAATTTTTGAAGGAAATGCGGGCGTATATTGACGAGCATTTCCCGGGCCGTATCCTGCTGGCCGAGGCTAACCAGTGGCCGACCGATTTGCTGCCTTATTTCGGTAACGGCGACGAATTCCACATGGCCTTTAACTTTCCGCTCATGCCGCGCATTTTCGTGGCCCTGCGGCGCGAAGACCGCCAGCCGATTATTGACATTATCGAGCAACTCCCGGCTATTCCCGAAAACTGCCAGTGGGCTATCTTCCTGCGCAACCACGACGAACTGACCCTGGAAATGGTTTCGGAAGCCGAGCGCGAATACATGTGGAACGAGTACGCCACCGACCCCCAGATGAAGTTGAATATCGGCATTCGCTGCCGCCTGTCCCCGCTTCTCGACAACTCGCGCCGCCGCCTCGAACTGGTCCACAGCCTGCTGCTGACCCTGCCGGGGACGCCGGTCCTCTACTACGGCGACGAAATCGAGATGGGCGATAATGTCTTGCTGGGCGACCGCCAGGGCGTGCGCACGCCGATGCAGTGGTCCGCCGGACCGAACGCCGGGTTCTCCGAGGCTCCGCCCGAAAAGTTATATTGCCCGGTCATTACCGACCCGCTCTACAACTATATCGCTCGCAACGTTACCGCCCAGGCCAGCAACGCCTCCAGTTTCCTCAACTGGATGCACCGGGTTCTGCAAATCAGGAGCGGCTGCCCGGTCTTTGGCCGGGGCAAAATTCGCTTCCTGGACCCTTCCAATCCGCGGGTGCTGGCCTATTTACGCTACGATGACGAGCATACGGTCCTGGTGGTCAATAATCTGTCGCGCTTTGCCCAGGCCGTCGAGCTCAACCTGGGCGATTACAACGGCAGGGTGCCGCACGAAATGTTCGGCGAGAATCCTTTCCCGCCCATCGGCAAATTGCCCTACCTGCTGACGCTTGGCCCCCACTCGTTCTTCTGGTTCCACCTGGAAGAAGGCGCGGGCAAGGGTAAAAATAAGCGAAAGTAGGAGGGAACGCAAGGTCAGGGTGGGCGGCCTTTGGCGAAAACATGCGCCGGGGAAACGCTTCAGAGACGGTTCTTAACAGCCGGAAACCCGGTGCAATTATTCGTTCGGTGCAATTGTCCAACTGACCGGGGATTCCTCGTGCGGCGCATCGAGGTTCGGCGCATCGAGGTTCGGCGCATCGAGTGGGGCCAGTGAGGGTTCAAATTGCCTCCTCGGAATGACAAGGGGTTCGGGCCGCTTTGTTTTTGGCTGACCCTGCACGTGGCTGGTGACGGGTTCTTTTATTGGGCAGGCTGCGTGAAATAAAGCCGCCCGGCTTTCTTCAGGTCAGGACTTTTGACTCTGGACAATTTGAGGTTTTTTAGCTTAATATAGAGGAATATAGAGGAATATAGAGGAAGGATTTGCTCAAATAACGGTTGCTTAATTATTGTTGAGAGAAACAATACAGGACCAAAGATACGCCCTGATGGCAAAAATCCTTTTAATTGAAGACAACGAAATGAACCG
>CADDZM010000508.1 GCA_902812345.1 Chloroflexota bacterium
CCTTTCGGTTAAGTGGGTAAGGTGGTACTTCCATTTTAACACCTGGAGAGCCGTGACGATTTTATTTTAAGGTGCTAACTACCTTCGGTGGTTTGTGAATTTTTTATGCAATTCTATTATATATAGTAAAAATTAGAAAAATTGGCTTATCAGGTAAGGCAAACGGGAAATTAGCGCAGGGGCAGCCCGCCCTTAAATCACCCGGAAGGTGATAATGCCCGCAATTATCACCTTAAAATTGGTTTAATTTTTACTTCAAAATAAGGACATCGCACAGGGCGTGGTCTATCACGAACCGGGCGATGGGCGGGATAGATTGAGGGCCGCGTCCCAGGTTAGACTCGATTGGCGGGAGCGGTTCGGGGCCGGGTCTGGGCGGCGGGGCGTTCAGGTCGCCATTGAAACGAGTGCCGATTACAACCAGGTCAGCCGGGTTGCGGTCGAGGTAGCTGATAATTTCGCGTTCGGGCCGCCCCTCGAAAATAAGCTGGGCGGCGATTTGGTGTTTTCCAGCCGGGTGATTTTCGATTATGGCGGCGGCTTCGGCTAGAATTTGACTGCCTAACTCCTGGTCGGCGGTGTGCATATCGGGCTGGTGGCTCGTGCCGGTTCGCTGGCCGAAAAGATGGCCGCGCCGGATGAAATTTAATTCCTCCACCGGGCGGGTATCAATGACAAAAAGCAGGTTAAACTCAACCGCGTCCGGCAATCTTTCCAGGGCGCGGCGGGTAAAATCCCCGGTTTCCAGGCCGCTCAGACAAAGCACTACTTTCATAATTTGAACCGTCCTCCCTGTTTAAAGCCGGGCCGCAACGCAAAAATTAAAACACCAGAAGGCTTAGCCATATCATAGCGGCCCCGGCCAATAGCATAAACGGAGTTACTAAAACACCCAGTTTGAAATATTGTAAGGGCGATACTTCCACGCCCTTACGCCGCAAAATTAGCAGCCACAGGATTGTCGCCAGCGACCCGGTCGTAGTAAGATTCGGCCCCAGGTCGGCCCCCAGAATGGAGGAGTAAATCAGGCCGTTGTGGACCGCCGGGGAAATTGCCGAAAGGTCAACCTGCTGCAAAGCCGAAATCATTACCAGGGCCATCGGCACATTATTAATCAGGTTTGCGCCGATAGCGGTCCCAAAAGTGCCCAGAAGGACCGCCAGGAGCGGGCTAGACCCGGCCGAGTTTATCAGCAACCGGCCCATTTCGCGGGTCAGGCCGGTATTTTCAACACCTTGAACGACTATAAACATTCCGCCGATAAAAAGGAATATCGGCCAGGAAATTTCCCCGCTTAACTTCGGAATACTCAGCCGTTTGAAGAAAGCCGTCCCTGCTATCAGTATGACGCTGCCGCCAAGACCGACAAAAGAGAGCGGGAGGTGCAAAACGGAAGCCGTGACATAACCAACCGCGATCAGGGCCAGGCAGACTGTCACAAAGTGAAAATATTGGCGGCCTTTTTGCTCAATGACCTTGCCGGGCAACTCCATTTCACGAGCTTCAAAGCGGCGCGGCAACTGCTTGCGAAAAATAAAAACGAATAGCCCAATATTGAGAAATATCGCCAGCAGGCTCGCGGCCAGCAGGTGTTTGAGAAATGCCCCCAAATCCTGGGCCTGCGGGAAAGCGCCCGTAATAAGAATATTTATCGGGTTGGACACCGGCAGGGTGAAAGAAGCGGTATCCGCGATAAAGGTACAGGCAAACATAAACGGCAGCGGGTTCAGGCGCAAGCGTGTGGTCAGCGTATAGACTACCGGGGTCAGGATGAGGGCCGTCGCGTCGTTGGAAAGAAAAGTGGAAATGAGCGCGCCCAGGATAAAGACGTTGAGGAAAAGCCGCAGCCCGCTACCCCTGGCAAGCTGCATAGCTACGGCAGCGGCCCAATCGAAAAACCCCGCGTTATCCGCAATAGCCGCGATGGTCATCAGGCCCAGGAAGAACAAAAAAACATCCCACTTGGCAAGGAGCAAATTAAAGGCTTCACCGGGCTGGACCCGGCCCAGGACCAGCATCAAACCGCCGCCAAGCAGGGCCGCCAGGGCTTCATTGGCCCATTCAGGGCGAATCATAATAAGTAAAAGCGTGAGGATGAAGACGGCCAGGGCCGACCCCGTTTCAAACATTTATTGCTGTTTCCATTTCTTTCTTAAGCCTGCTATAGTATGTCGAGCGGCAATACCCTGGTGCGGTTTAATAATAACATTACCTGAAAAATTTAGCCCGGGATACTTTGCCTTTGTTCAGGGAAGAATTGATATTGATTCGATTGGGGGATAAATGCTTACAACTGAGCAGATTTTAGAACACCGGGATTTTGCCCTCGGCGGCGTCAGCCTGGGCGGGTACGGCGAGATTGGCCGGGGTAAGGTGCGCGATTTCTACGAAATTGATGGGCAGCGCCGCCTGGTAGTCACGACCGACCGCCAGTCCGCCTTTGACTTTATCCTCGGTCTTATTCCCTTCAAAGGCCAGGTCTTAAACCAGTTGTCGCAGTTCTGGTTCGCGCAACTCGCCGATATTGTCCCCAACCATTTGCTTTCAGTGCCTGACCCCAACGTTAGTATCGTAAGGAAGGCTGAAATGTTCCCGGTAGAAGTGGTTGTGCGCGGCTACCTGACCGGCGTGACCGATACGAGCATCTGGATGATGTACCAGGAAGGCCACCGCGAGTTGTACGGTCTGCAATTCCCCGACGGCATGCGGAAAAACGAGCCGCTCCCGGCCCCCATTATTACCCCGACCAGCCACGCCGAGCTTGGCGCTCACGACCGGCCCCTATCGAAGGACATGATTTTAAATGAAGGGCTGGTTTCACCCCAGAACTGGCGCGAGATTGAGCGGGTGGCCCTGGCAGTGTTTGCGCGAGGCCAGGAGATAGCCCGCCAGGCCGGGTTAATCCTGGTGGATACCAAATACGAGTTTGGCCTGATTGACGGCCGGGTAGCCCTGGTGGACGAAGTGCATACCCCCGACAGCAGCCGCTACTGGCTGGTTGAAACCTATGACGCTAAATTTGAGCAGGGCCAGGAGCCGGACAATTTCGACAAAGAGTTATTGCGGCTCTGGATGCGCGAGCAGGGTTTCAATGGCAAAGGCCAGCCGCCCCCCCTCACCGACGACATTATTGCCCGCCTGAGCCAGCGTTACCAGTCCTCTTACGAGAGGTTAACCGGGAAGACTTTCGAGGTAGATTTCTCGCGCAAGCCGGAAGAGCGGATAGTCCAGAACCTTAAAAAAGCCGGGCTATGAGCGGCCCCACCGTCCGCCCTGCCGGGGAAGCGGATAACCCCTTCCTGGTCGAAATGCTGGTTTTAACGCTGCGGACCCAGCCGCAATTCGCGGGCCGTACTCTTGAAGA
>CADDZM010000509.1 GCA_902812345.1 Chloroflexota bacterium
CGCAAGCCCCCAGGATTAAGGCCAGCAATAAAAAAGCGGCCAGAATTTTTGGAATATTTCTGAACTGGTGAAATTTAGCGGCCCGGAGCCTTGCCATTCGAATTACCCTGTGTGGTCGTGTAAGTTTTTTGGGACTGTCCAGAGTTTACATAATTTTTGAAAAAGGGTCAAGCTTTTTTTCTGGCCCATTACTGCTATAAGCAAAAACAAAACCCCGTTAACCTATTAAGACATATGCCCTTACTTTTTTCAAAAATTTAAATGTTTGGAAACTTTTTAAAATCGCTTGAAATAGCCGTAACAAAACCGAAAGTGGCGTGTTTAAGCCATTATTAGCGGGTAAAAGCGCTCTAATTATCTTTGCCGCAGTTGGCAAGCCAAAACAAATCATACCTTTACAAGGCTTTCGCTTTGACCCTGAGAAAACTTCAGGAAAGGCCATAATCAAATTCATATGATTTTTTTCAAGCGAAAGTCCTTATTCAAGGAATAATTCATTTTAAAGGTAAACTTTATGTCGCAACTCTTGCAGGAAGCTTCCGGAAACCCTGGCCCACTTTTCCGGCCAGATCAAACCCTTAACCCGAATGATTCCCGGCGGTTGGTCTTGCACCGGGTCGTCCTTTACAGCCCGCATCCTTTATTGTTAGCCGGGCTGCGGGCGGAACTTTTCGAACTGCCCGGTTTTAAGGTCGTGGCCGAAACCGGCAGCCCTGCCGAACTGTTGGATTTGGCCGCCCAGATGCCGTTAAGCCTGGTCATTTTCGACCCGGCCCACCCTGGCGAAACCCTGCGGCTGGTCAGGGCTATCCAGAAACAGCTTAAAGCGCCTATCCCTATGATTGTCCTTAATGGTGAAACCAAAGGACAGGTCGCCCAGCTAAAAGCTCTCGGCGTCATTCCCGCCGACAAAGCGATTGACTCTCCTTATTTCAAGGGACTGGTCGAGCAGGTGATTCACGGGCGGCGGCCTTTGCCCGGTATCCGCTTTAGCGAAAACACCGGGCCGCGCCATTCTCCCGGGTTTAGCAATCCGGTTGCACCGGTCAAGCAGTCTACCCTGTCAAAACCCCTCGTGGGAATTGCGCCACCGGCCCCAAAGCTGCCGTTGAGCCAGCGCGAGTTGCAAATCCTGGGGATTATCGGTCAGGGCCGGACAAACAAGGAGGTGGCTGAGACCCTTTGCATCAGCAGTCATACCCTGAAAAATCACCTCAATAACATATTTAAAAAACTTTCGGTTGAGGACCGCACGCAGGCTCTCATGGTCTGCGTGCGCCGGGGTTGGGTTACGTTGTAGAATAGGCTTACAGGTTGGATTTGGCCGCCTGTCAGGAACTACCTGTCCGAATACCCGGTTTCACTCAGAGGTAAAGCTTGACCAGGGGTAACCAACGCCAGGAACCGCCGTTAGATCCACCGGTGGAACCTCCATTAAAACCGCCAGCCGCAGATGAAAAATCCCCGGCTGAAATCCGTTTGTGGATTCAGGGAGCGGTCCAGGGCGATGTGACGGCGTTCGGGGAACTTTACCGGCTTTACGCCGAAAATATTTACCGCTATTTCTTTTACCGGGTCAGAGAGGACAGCGAGGCCCAGGACCTGACCGCCCAGGTCTTTCTGAACGCCTGGAAAGGCATCCGGCGTTACCAGCCTGCCGACATCCCGTTTCTGGTCTGGCTTTATGCTATCGCCCGGAACCTGCTTTTGAATTACAACCGCAAAATCCGGGTGCGTGGCCATTACGAAGCGCCCGGCGAAACCGGGGCGGAACTCGCCGCTGATTCCTCGACTGGAAATGACCCCCTTCGGGCGGCGTTACGCCAATCCGAGAACGAAGCCCTGGTGCGGGCTTTCGAGCGGCTTAACGAAGAACAGCAACAGGTAATTTATTACCGCTTCGTGGAAAATTGGAGCCACGCCGAGGTCGCCAGGGCCCTGCGAAAGTCGGAAGGCGCGGTGCGTCAGCTTCAGCTACGCGCCCTGGATAGTTTGCGCCGGATTTTAGTAAAAGAAGGTTCGGAGTTTGATTTTGACAAAACAGGCCGCTGAACAGGTCGCCCGGGCGCTTGATTTAATCGAGCAGGGCGAACTCACCCTTGAAAAAGGCTCCGAAACTTTCGGGGAAGCCTGGCCTGCCATTCTTCCGGCGGTCAGACTGGCCTTGCAGTTAAAACTGGCCGCTAATCCGCCCCTGGTTTCTACCCGCCCCTATAAAGCCCCTGACCTTGTGATAGGCTGGCAGGACTTACAGGCCAGCCTTGAAATTACGCCCTGCCTACCTGCCCTGCCTCAAACGCCGCCGGAAGTTCACCCGGTTGTCCGCTGGTGGGAGAGCCTGCGCCGCTTTTTCAATACAAAGCCGGGTCAGGCGCTGGGCGGCAGCATGATTGGGCTGGCTCTTTCATTCTTTCTGGTGCTGGGCGTGGCCGAATCAAAGCCGGGCGACTTGCTCTACCGGGCCAGGTTGGGCTGGGAATATCTTGGGGAGTTCCTCGAGGTAAATCCTGACCAGAAAGCCGCAGTCGCCATGCAGTATGCCGACAACCGGCTGGCTGAACTGGAAAGCATGGCCTTTGTGGCGACACCAGGCCAGCTTACTGAGGTCCAGGGCCAGTATCTACGGGCGATAGACGCCGCCGCCCGCTACTCCAACAACCGCCAGTTTCATTCGTACCTGGCTCTTTACGACCACCTGACCGAGCAGCGCAGCCGGGTAGACCGGCTTCAGCAGGCCGAATATACCTTTGGGCCTGGGGCAAGGCTTACTTACCTGGCAGACCGCCTCAACGACACTGTTTTCACGCTTGCCCCCAAATTACCAGGGGCCACCTCTCCACCCGAGGCTACCCCTGGACCTGGAACTCCTACGCCCCCACCCACGAAGTAGAATTATTTTTTGAGAAATAAAAACGGGCCGGAGAAAAATCTCCCCGGCCCGTCCTTTTGCCAGAACTGTTTAGGCGTGGATCCGGTTACCTGGGCCAAATCTCAAGCTGCCACCCTGGTCTATTTTGACAGCCCTGTCGCCATTCTTCAAAACCGTGGTCCCGTTTGAGGCCCATCCAATCAGGTTGTAGTAAGCCTGATTAGAGGTACTGGCATCTTCTACCAGGATGCCATTGCCGGTATTGCCCGAAATAACGTTGCCGCTATTGGGCTTGCCGCTAATTCCCAGGCTGGTATCACTTGCCCCTTGCAGGTCAATCCCGATACCGTTACCGGCGGCAGTGGAACCGTCGCTGGTCCCCACCCAACTACAGGCAATCACGTTATGCGCGCCAATAACTTTGATACCGCTGGTGGTGAACCCGGTGACACTCACTCCTTGTAGAATTACGTTACTGCCGATGGTC
>CADDZM010000510.1 GCA_902812345.1 Chloroflexota bacterium
GCAGATAACCGAGCAGGTGATAGCGCTGCGCGGCTGTTCTTGAAAAGCGGAGGTCTGGAACTGACTGCGGTAGTAGCGCAAAACCGGGATAGCCGGATCGGGGTTGATATGGTGGGCGAAGTTAAAGGAAAGGCCGTTAGCGACGGCAAAACGCGCCCCGCCATCGCTCGAACCAAGCATCCAGATTTCCGGCATGGTCGAGACTACCGGAGTCGGGGTAATTCGGCGAAAATGGTGGCCGGGCGGGAACGAGTTGGAGAAGAAAGCCAGCAGTTCGGCCAGTTGTTCGGGGAAGTCGTCGGCGGAAAGAGCATCACGAGAGCGGCGCAAGGCGTAGGCGGTTAAGCCATCGGTGCCGGGAGCGCGGCCCAGGCCCAGGTCTATCCGGCCCGGGTAAATAGCTTCCAGGGTGCGAAAGTTCTCAACCACTTTCAATGAACTGTGATTGGGCAGCATTATGCCGCCTGAGCCAACCCGCAGGGTCGAGGTGTTCCCGGCGATATGACCGATAAGAATTTCAGGGGCGCTGCTGGCGAGATTAGGCGAGTTGTGATGTTCGGAGAACCAGAAGCGGGTATAGCCGAGTTGCTCGACGTGGCAGGCCAGGTCAACGGCGTTGCGAATAGCATCACCGGCGGTAAGGCCGTTCCAGACCATGCCGAGTTCCAGGACGGATAGCTTAAAATCTTCTCTGGCGGCAGGGGCTTTTTGAGTTTCGTCTGAATAAGTCATGGAAAATTCCTTTTCAGGTTCTATATGGCAAAGTTTTATTGGATGCTAATTTTTATAAGTGGACCCGGCTTAAATATATGGTTCCGGCTGCCTAAAAACGGGGCCGGCCTTATATTACACATTTAAGGGCCAGGCATCAATTGTTTACGGTTATTTATCACGCTCCAGGAGTTCACGGAGGCCGGGAAAGTAAGCCTGCACTGAATTTAACCGTTCGAAGGCAATTTCGGGCGTTACCTTGAAAGCAGCGGCAAAATCTGCCAGGGTGCTGCCGCCGTTGCGAAGCCACCAGCGAATTTCGACCCGGCCGATAAGCTGGGACGCTGCCCACCGCAAGGCCGCGTTTTCGAGGCCATCGGGGCCGTCCCGCTGCATAGTGCTGCGTAAAACAAAGGGAGTCTGGCGCAAAAGTTCAGGGGTGGTGGCGTGGTAGCCAAGTCCTTCCCACAGGACGCAACGCAACATTACCCGGTCGAACTTGAGGCGGTGGGCCAGGCCAATTACCGGGTCGGTTTGAGGATGCCAGGCGTAGAAGCCGTATTCGGGCGGCTGCAAATCGCAAAACTCCACCTCAATTTTTTCGCTTTTTAGCATTTCCAGGGCGGCAGGGTCAAGGCTCATGTTTTCCAGCGCCCTTATTTCGGCCTTTGTGCCAGTGGTACGGTTCAAGGTGGTCCCATTCTTTTTCATCAGCCGGTTTAGTGTGCTTATAATAGAACTAACGTGCTAAATGATATAAAGTTCCGGTCAAAAATGCAAGTTAAATACTTACCATTCTTTTAACGAACCTGACTGTTAGTGCTATTAAATAAACTTTTGGTATGCATTTAGTGCTTATGGTTAACTGACCGAGGTGATGGCTGAAATATTGCTTCTAGGCCTTGTAGTTAAACTTACAAGTCACGAAATTCTATGGATGGCTTGGCACAAGGTTTTTATTGATATAGTTTATGATGAAAGGTGATTACGAATATTATGGATAACGACACTAAAAAAGTTAATTCAACCGTTGATCTGGTTACGCTTGTTCTAACAGTAGCCTCCATTTTGTTGTCCCAGGTAATTTATTACTCCGGCAAAAAGGAACTTGGTATTTTTATCGGGTTATGGGCGCCGACTTTTGTAGGTCTTGGCACTCTGGTTAAGCAAACCCTGGGTAAACCAGGCGATGCTCCTGAATTACCCGGTAAATAATTTGGTAAACAATTAGAAGGAAACTTGTTGGGGGACAGGGCTCAAACGCCCTTTGATTACTTTACCGGCAGCCCAACAGGTTTACAAAGGCCACCTTTACATGAAATGATTATGTAAAAGTGGCCTTTGGTTTAAAAGAGATTTAGCCAGGTTCTAATAAAGAGAAAATCCCGGCCAAAATAAAGCCTTCCAGGGTTGGAAGGCTTGAAGGAGGAGAGTTGTTGATTTTCAGAAGGCCTTAAAAAAGTTCGTAAGAAGGTTTCCAGGCGGTAAGCTCTTGCAGAGCGGCGGTTACGATGGCGGACAAAGGGTTGCCAAACTCAGCGGAGGTAACAGTCCCGGCTTTTTTAACAAAGAAATGAGTGTCGCCATCGAAAAGCTGGTAAACAACTTCAAAAGAAATCGTCACAACAGTCTGGGCAGCGTCATAGTTGAGTAAGAGGCGGCGTTCGATATTTTTACCACCGGGAAGTTCCCACGAATAATTGGTTTCAGATTTGGTGGCATAAGCGTAACGGGCGCTCTCCTGAACGTAGAAAATCATAAACCTTTCGAGATTTTCGGCGGAAAGTCCGGTCTGGGCCTGGGCTTGTTCAAATATCGTGCTCTTCATAACAACTTCCTTTACTGCTAAACACTACTCTAATTAAGTAATCTTCACATACCTCATTATGTGCCTTTTTTGCGGAATCTTCTTTGACAAGTATCACATTTTCAGGGTAAAGAAAGTCACTAGTTGAGTCGGTCGGGAAAATAATTCCCTCCCACAAATGCAATTCCCTGCCCAACAAAGCCCCGCTCTCCCCTTGTCATTTCGAGCGAAGTCGAGGAATCTCAGCGACTTTGACGTAAGTACTAACCCTGGCGTGAGGCAAGGGCCGGGTGAAGTCCGGGTAGGGGCCGTTAGGGATAGGCCCAGCGGGGTTTGTGCGGGTGGCCGGGGCCAAGATTTTCTCGACTAAGGTCGCGCACGTAGGGTGTGACAATTGGGAGCGAAAGTGAAGAAAGTGACAATTCCCCAGGCGTAAACGCCGGGGCATCTACGGTCTTGTACCGATACTCATTTGCCCCTGAGTAATTAGAGTTGTAGATACTTATCGTCCCAGCGAGTGTTACCTCAACAACCGAGACTTAGCAAGTAGCACTTATCAGAGAATACGTTATTGCTTTTACGTGGACGAAGGATTTAGTCCACAACGCCCAAACAATATTAGGTTCTTAAAGTGCAAACTACACCTTAATTATTGCAAAATTTGAGGCTAAATGCAACAAATGTACTGCTGGAAACAGGGCAAATGCAAAGTAGAGAAGGGAAATAATTGAACAAAAAGAGCTAATCTGGTTAGATAGAGTTCTCACACAAACTCCCAATCAGAAAGGTCTTTGAGATGAATAATACCACAATCGCCCTCAA
>CADDZM010000511.1 GCA_902812345.1 Chloroflexota bacterium
TGGCCCGGGGCGGTCAGCAACCGGCCTCAAACTGGGACAACCTGAGCTGGTCCGACCCGGCGCTCTTCTGGCAGTATCTGACAGCCGGTGAATACCGCAACCTCCTGTTTGCCTCCACCCCTGGGTTGGAACTGAGCCGGGTTGCCGCTGGCATAAACTATCTTTTTCAACAGTTCGGCCCTATCGGCCTCGGCCTGGGCTGGATAGGGCTGGTAGTTGCCTGGTTTGGGGGAGCGACTTACCGGCCGCTGGCCTGGCTGCTGACGTTGGGGCTGCTTGGGCACCTGCTTTTCGCCGCTATCTATGCCGCTGATAACAGCCAGATCTATCTGCTTCCTTTTTTTACCTTCTGGGCGGTAGCCTCAGGTTTTGGCCTGGCCTGGCTCGTTCTGGCCGCACTAACCCGCTGGCCGGCCTATCGCCTCTGGGTAGTTGGCCTGGCCCTTTTTTTAATAGTTGCGATCATTACGGGAAGCGGCCTGGCGCTGAACTATAACCGGCTAAGCTTGGAGGGAGACCGCACCGCCGAGGTTTGGGCCAGAGAACAGCTCGATGCTGCTCCGGGCCAGGCCATTTTACTCACCAGCCAGGATAACGCGACCTTTGCCATGTGGTATGTCGAGTATGTCCAGCATTACCGGCCTGGCATCATTATAATAGAAACCCGCCTGCTCGATACCCCCTGGTATCGCAGTAATCTGACCAGGCTTTACCCGGAGCTTAAAATACCTGCTGTTGGAACCGGTGCCAGCTTAGGCCAGCTCAACCCGTCTCGAAAAGTGGTACAGGTTTATGCGCCCCAGTCCCAGACCGGTTTACCCTGATTTTTCTTCCCCTATTTTTCTTCTTCTTATGTCAGGGGTTTAGGATCTTTAAGTTTATAAAATCTTCCAGGGCTTAAAACAAGAAACCCTGTATAGCCAGCCGGTTGGAACAAAGACCTTCAAGATTATAAAAGTTTTTGTTGCATATCCGTTTAGCTTATGGCAGAATATGGCCGGAACCGTAAAGTATTTTTAAGTTTAATACTTTATATTAAATCAGGCCTTTTTCTTTATGGTTATAGAAATAATTGATTGGTAACCAAGTCTAGTCTTCTTTTTTTGGTGGACTTAGCAGGTTCGAACCTGTTGCAGACCGCTGCTGTCCCCAGCCAGCTTAATACCACCCTGGTACCGTTAGTTGCAGGCCTCTTTGTAGCCCTGGTCGTGGCCAGAATAATTGCGATTGGTTTGCGCAGCTCCAACGCGGATATTTTACGCATGGTGCTGAACATTATTCTTATCGTTTTTCTGCCTGTTTTTGTAGCAATTATGTATTCAAGTCTGCCGGATTTGGTTGCTTCTAAGAATAAGGGCCCGGTCGTGGCAGCAGTTACCCCGGCTACAACCAGCTCGCCAGCAACCACCACCCCAACCAGACGTCCCGCCATTACCGCCTTAATAAATTCAATCGGACCGACCAGCATGACAACCGCCAGGGCAACCGCTACCGTTGATGCGGGGACTGCTACTACAACTGTCAGGAAAACTCCTTCTGCGGGCAACTCTGTCACTGTTGGAACTTCCACTTATGGCACTAATTCCACAACCACGATCGCAGCTAATCCAGCGGTGGTAACCAGCTTACCAACCCTTTCTCCCACTACGGCGCCTGGTACTACCCCAACAGAAGGCATACCTACCCCCAATGTGACGGCTACTCCTGCGCTAACGCCAGTAGCAACTCCATTAGCGACTAATCCAACCTCTCCCGGCACCGCACTCTCTCCAACGGCCCTGGGAGTTTCACCGATACCTCTGCCAGTAACAGGCGGTCAGGTGCTTGAAGTACCCGGTTTCACCACTCAAAATCTAACCGGCCATACCGCCCAGATCGATGCGGTGGCTTTCAGCCCGGACGGCCGGCTCCTCGCCAGCGGCAGCAGCGATACAACCGTAAAAATCTGGTATTCCGCTAACGCCGGCCCCAACTTCACGCAGCTCGCCACTTTAGGCGGGCATTCTAAAGCCGTTTACTCGGTCGCCTTCTCACACGACGGTAAACTGCTCGCCACCGGCAGTACCGATACCACTATCAGCCTCTGGCAAATAACAAACAGCGCTAACGGCGGAGTTTATTTTCAGCGGCTGGCAAGCTTACCGGGACACCAGGGTAAGATTAACTTTTTGGCTTTTAGCCCCGATAACAAACTGCTGGCCAGCGCCAGCGACGATAAAACGGTAAAGCTGTGGGACGTAACTAACCGCAAACTGGTTAGAACCCTCATGGGCCATACTTCTTTTGTAAATTCGGTAGCCTTTAGCCCGGACGGCCAGATGCTCGCCAGCGGCAGTAACGACCGCACCATTAAACTCTGGAACGTGCCAACCGGCAAAGAAGAAATTACCCTGACCGCTCATACTTCTTTTGTAAACTCAGTGGCTTTTAGCCCGGACGGCCAGATGCTTGCCAGTGGCAGTACCGACCAAACTATCAGCTTTTGGAATGTTGCCAGCCGGGAGCAAATTGCCGCTATCCCGGCCCAGAATGGCGCCGTCTCGGCGTTAAGCTTCAGCCCGGACGGCAAAACTCTTGCAAGTGGTAATGCCAGCAGCAGCGTCAGGTTGTGGGACGTAACCCATCTTCGCCCTGGTACCGGTGCCAGCGCCGGTGCCAACACTGGTACCGCTATCCCCCGGTTAGCCAGTATCGACAGCAACCAGGGCAGCATATATTCACTGGCTTTCAGCCCTAACGGTAGATTCCTGGCTAACGGCAGCCAATCAAAAGCCCTCAGGTTGTTGGATTTCAACACCAACGTTTTTAACCACAAGTAATCCCTGATTATCTCTGGCTTACCAGCCCTGATTCCTACGTTTGTTGCTTGTATTTTTTGGTAAGGATTTAGCTCTTATTAACAGTTGGCTTACCAAAATTCTTATTCTTCTTTTAAATTTTGATTTAGAAAGTTTAGTTTGGGTATATACCCCGGTTATAAACTGGGCTTTATTAGCTATCTTTGCGAATGACTGAGCACTTAAAGTCTTCTTTTAAAGGTTTGGCTCTGCTCTTTCGCTTACTTTATAAACTACACGCCAATAAAGAAACGGAAGGGTCTGCCAGAGCGTTTAACTTCTAGACAAAGCTTGCGAGTTGGGCCGGTTTGTCTAAATTTTGTAAAGTTTTGTTTTGGAACGTGTAAAGGAATTGTTTTTTCTTTTTTGACGTTTAGATTTAAAAAGACAATAGAAACAAACGTTCGATCCGGACGTTTTGAACCAAAATGCTAAAATCTGAGAATACATCACCAAACTCAAGCTACTTGGGCCTTTTTTCGGCCCCTTTT
>CADDZM010000512.1 GCA_902812345.1 Chloroflexota bacterium
CCTCCCGACCCTTTCTCCGACCCGCACGCCTACTCCCACCACCGAAATTATCGCCCTGGTGCCGACTAACACGCCTCCGGCGATTTTCCCGACTCCAACCGACCCGCCGGTAGCGACCCCTACCCCGCGCACCGACCAGGCCGTGCCAATTCAGGGGCCGTCCCTGATAACTTTCCGCGCGACCAAACTTTCTTTTCAGACCGCCTATGCCAGAGCCGCCGCGAAGATGAACCCGGTAAACGGCGCGGCCCGGCTGGTCCTGGCCCAGGCCACTACCTTCACGCTCGACCAGACGGTCTGGACCTTTTTTTTCACGGTGCCGAACGGCTCGAGCACCTGGTCGGTCACGGTTGATTCGGGCTCGAAAGACCAGAAAGAGCAAATCACGGTGCTGCGTTCGGTGACGCTCTTGCCGGAAGAGGCGGGCCAGTGGCAGGTTGCGAAAGTCCTCGATAGCGATGAACTTACCACCCGCCTGCAACGTAACGGCCTGCCGCCGCAACTACCTTTCGATACGGTCTACATCCAGTTGGAAAGCTCGCCGACCCAGGGCAAAGTCCCGGCCTACCTGCTGGTGAACAGCGCCCTGCAAAAAGAACTTGTTGTCAACGGTCTGGACGCTACTATCATCCGCAACGACTTTCAATAGGAAGCGTTTAAGGTTTGTCATGCCGCGTCGCCCGGCGTGTAGTCGAGGGATTTCCTGTTGGACCCGGCGCTGGTTGTAATTACCTGACATAAAACGTGTTTAGAGTGGTTTATTGTGCTGAAACATTCTAAAATCGTTTCTTTTCTGAAACCAGCTTAAAAAGATGTGCCGGTGCTTTTCATGCCGCGGTAGTATTATAAATGGTAATGAGGGCAGTAGCTGTCCTTTTTAATTAAAAATATTACCAGGGGTAACTTTTGGTACTATTGACCGCCTAAAAAACCCGATGTTATAATTATGTTGAGTTAATTCCTGGCTGTTCGGAACGCTTGAAGCAGCGTTTTTCTATAATTATCCGTTAAAAATAATAGTCTGACATGGCTGGGTCAGGCGCGGTCGCCTGTAAGGAGTGGATTAATGGCCCTTGTCGGTAATCTGAGGGATTTTGGCCTCTCGGAATTTCTCTACCTGGTGGACCGGGGCGCCAAGACCGGGCGGCTGACTTTGCAAAAACCGGGCGACCGGGCCGAACTTTATTTCAACACCGGCAAACTGGTCTACGCCACCCACTTTAACCAGGACGAACGCATCGGCGACATTCTGGTGAGGATGGGCCGGATTACCCGCGACCAGTGTAACTCCGCGCTTGAGGTGCAGCATACCCGGCAGCCCGATAAACCGCTCGGCCAGATTATGGTCGAATACGGCATGGTAACCCAGGCCGAGATTCTCCGGTGCGTCCGCCTCCAGATTGAAGAAATAACTTACGGGCTGTTCGGCTGGCAGGAAGGCGATTTCCGCTTTGAGCCGGAACTGGCCCCACCCCGCGAAAGCGTCGCGATTCCTCTCTCAATTGAAAACCTGATTATGGAAGGCACCCGCCGCATTGACGAGTGGGCCAGGATTCGGGACCGCATCCCCAGCCTGGATGTTATCGTGCGATTTAGCGACAAGCCGCACGAAAAAGCCAAAGGGGTCAACCTTACCTCCGACGAGTGGCGGGTCTTTGCCCGCATTAACGGCGCGAGCAGCGTGCGGCAGATTTCCCTGCAAACGGGCCTCGGCGACTTCGACACGGCCCGTATTATTTACGGCTTTCTATCGGCGGGCCTGGTAATCCTGACCAGAGAAATCGCCCAGGCTGCCCGGGGTTTGACCGGCTTCGCGGCTTCCCCTTCGACGGGGCCGCTTCCGCCCCTGGCGCCTTTCTCCCTGGACGATACCGGGCCTGAGAACGGTCAGGGCGGCCCCCTGCCGGGAGGCGTGGCGACTGCGGCACCCCGGACCCGCTTTTCAGCCCGCAGCGGCATTTATGATACAAAGCCGGGGAAAGAAGTAATCCGGCGTTTAATCGCTTATTTTGGTGGAGTGTTTTAGTTCTTAAGCCGGTTGAAATCCGGCGGGGTTTCTAATTTTGGGCCGCGCTTGAGGCGGCTACTTGCGGAGGTTACGTTGCAGACGGTCAAAATGGTTGTTACAGGCGCGCTCGCTTCGGGAAAAAGTGAATTTATAAAAACTATCAGCGAGACGGACGTGGTTTCGACGGAACGCAAGACCACCGATGAAGCCAGCCTGCTTAAAAAAGAAACCACCGTCGCGATGGACTTTGGCCGGATTGTGGCGGACGAGGAGTTAGTGCTGCATCTTTTTGGCACGCCGGGCCAGAAACGCTTCGACTTTATGTGGCAACTACTCTCCGAAGGGATGCTGGGGTTGGTGGTGCTGGTGGATAGCACCCGGCCCGATACTTTCCGCGAGACCACCCGGATTATTGAATTCTTCACGGCTACGCAAAATGCCCCCTACATTATCGCCTGCAACAAACAGGATTTACCCGACGCCTGGACCCCTGAGGACATCCGCCACTCGCTGCGCCTGGCCGAAAATGTGAGAATAATGCCTTGCGTGGCCCTCGACCCCAACCACGTCCGTAACGTTCTGCTGGAACTGCTTTATGCCATCCTTGAACAGACGGAGGAGGGCTAGACTATGTTCTCCGCCTCGCAACTGCTTGAGATGCAGGAGGAATTACACCGTCTACAGGCTTCCTCGCCTGACATTGAAGCCACCGTTTTAATCACGATGGATGGGCTGATGCTCGCCTCGACCCTGCCCGACACCCGCGACGAAGACCGGGTTTCGGCTATGAGCGCGACCTTGCTTGCCCTGTCCGAACGCATCACGCTCGACCTGGGACGCGGCATGCTCGAACAGGTCTTTTTGCGGGGGGCCGAAGGGGATGTGCTGCTCATGGCAGTGGCCGACAAGGCAGTCCTGGGGATACTCTCGCGCCGGGAAGCCAAACTTGGCATGCTTATTTATTACATGCGCCGCGCCGCCAAAGAATTAACTCATTTCCTCGATTAATCCTGCCTTGCTGGCAAACTATTAAAGCTAAAGAGCCCGGTTCCCGGCACATTCTTTTACACTAAAATAACACCTGGCTATAATTAAAGGTAAATAAAGTTACTAACCCGGTCAGTCGAGCCATTTAACCCCTAAAGGGAAAGCGTTTTTCAAATGGCCAAGAAAACCCCGGTATTTGAAGATTTGGTAGCACCCCATTAAACGGTGAAGTTTTTAACTGCGTTTTTGGGCGGTCGCCCTCGGCGCTTCGGTGGCACAAAAGGCGGCGGCGCCACCTTGTACTTTAACAATTCATCCACGCTCCATATA
>CADDZM010000513.1 GCA_902812345.1 Chloroflexota bacterium
GCTCAATTCGTTAAAATATAGTAAAATTAGGAAACTGAGCCAGGTAGAATAAGGCCAGTTTTTATTTGTGGGAACGAAAGGTTTTTGCAAATTATAATTTATCCAAGGAGTTAATCGAGCAAGTTATGCCTACCTACGAGTACCAGTGCACCATTTGTGGCCATCGTTTTGAAAAATTTCAATTGTTTAGCGCGGAACCTATCAAGGAGTGTCCGGTCTGTGGCGAACCGGTCAAGAAGGTTATCGCTCCTGCGGGCATCATTTTTAAGGGTTCCGGCTGGTACATTACCGATAGCAAGAAGTCCAAAACGGCAGCCCCGGTAGCTTCCCCCGAGAAGAAATCGGACGGTGAAAGCTCAGCCGATAAGCCGGCGGCTTCCACCGAGAAAACCGAAACGGCTAAAGCCGCCACGGAAAGCGCTACCAGGACACCTGAAAGCAAACCAGCCAAATCCGATTCGGCCAAAGTGGACGCGGCCTGAGAGCCGGGTTTCCGGTAGATTTTTGACAAACAAATGTTGACTCTAAACCGGCCTTTGACGAGGCTGGCCTGTTCCAACTTAAAAACTTCCGCGATGCCGCATCTCGGCCTCTGCCGGGCAGCCGCTATTTTGAGCTGTCAGGGCGAGCCGTGCGTCTGTAGCGGGGGCCACTGCTCAACAATGGCGTATTAGAGTAGTGTCCCTATCCGTAAACGGCAAATATGCTTGAAAGGATGAAGTTTAGAAGATAAGGAAGGGCCAGGAGTCCAAAATGTTTGTAAGTGATGAAATAAAAGCTATAATGGAGCGCGACCCGGCTGCGCGCAACATTTTCGAAGCCCTCTTATACCCCAGCCTGCACGCCATTATCCTGCACCGCGTCGCTCATTCGCTCTACCAGGCCAAAGTGCCTTTCTTTCCTCGCCTGGTGTCCCAGTTTTCCCGCTTTATTACCGGCATCGAAATTCACCCCGGCGCAAAAATCGGCAAAGGTCTTTTTATTGACCACGGCATGGGCGTGGTTATCGGGGAAACCGCCGAACTGGGCGAAAACGTGACCCTCTACCAGGGCGTGACCCTCGGCGGCACCGGCAAACAGAAAGGCAAACGCCACCCGACCCTGGGCAATAATGTCCTGGTGGGCGTGGGAGCGGAAGTCCTGGGCGCGATTACTATCGGCGATAACGCCCGGATTGGCGGCGGCGCGGTGGTCCTGAAAGATGTGCCGCCCAACACCACGGCGGTCGGCGTGCCGGCCCGGATTGTGGCCTACCGCAATGCTCACGGCGAGGAAAATCAGCGCATCGAGAACATGCCCGACCCGGAAGGCGATATGCTAAACGCTTTGCAGGAAAAGAACCTCGAACTGGAAAAACGCCTCCAACAACTGCTGGAAGACCATATCTCCCAAATCCACGAGGTCGAAGCCGAACACGTGACCGTAGAAGGGCTGGAAACGCGCCTGGCCGGGCTGGACGAACGCCTGGAAAGAATCGAAGCGGCCCTGCAAGCCCTCGGCTCGCCAGTCCGGGCGGCCAGACAAACCGAGTCGCTTCAGCGTAATTCGAACGGTAAAGGAAATGGCCACCGCCACAACCATTCGTCAAAACACAACCAGTTACCAAAAAAGATTGAGGAGGAGGCCACCCGGCATGGCGCTTAAAATTTCGAACACACTCAGCGGGCGTAAAGAAGATTTTGTGCCTATCGAGCCGGGCCTCGTAACTATGTATGTCTGCGGCGTAACGGTCTATGCCAGCAGTCATATCGGCCACGCCATGAGCGCCCTGACTTTCGATATCATCCGGCGCTACCTTGAATACCGGGGTTACGCGGTCCGCCACGTGGTCAATTTTACCGATATTGACGACAAGATTATCAAAAGGGCCAACGAAGAAAAGGTTGAGTGGAAAAGCATCACCGAACGCTACATCAAGGAATATCTCGACTGGATGGATGCCCTGAATGTAAAGCGAGCCACGGTCTACCCCCGGGCGACCGGAGAAGTGGACGGTATTATCGCGGCTATTCAGACTCTTATTGAGAAGGGGAACGCTTACGCCGCCCCCAACGGTGACGTTTATTTCCGGGCGCTCAGCCAGCCCGACTACGGCGCTCTCAAACATCAAAGCCCGGACGAACTAAACGCCGGGGCGCGCATTGACATTGATGAGGCCAAAGAAAACCCGCTCGACTTTGCCCTCTGGAAAGCGGCCAAACCGGGCGAACCAAACTGGACCAGCCCATGGGGCGAGGGCCGTCCCGGCTGGCACATCGAGTGCTCCGTGATGGCGATGCGCTACCTGGGGCCGCAAATTGATGTCCACGGCGGCGGCACCGACCTGATTTTCCCGCACCACGAAAACGAAATCGCCCAGAGCGAAAATCTGACCGGGGAACGGCCTTTTGTGCGCTACTGGGCCCATAACGGCCTTTTGCAGGCCAAACTGGTTGACCCCGAAACCGGCAAATCGAGCGTGGAGAAAATGTCTAAGTCGCTCGGCAATACGTTGTCGGTCGGCAGGCTGCTGGAAATGGGCGACCCGGACATGCTCCGGATGTTTGTCCTCGGTTCCCACTACCGCAACCCGCTCACCTACACCGACGAAAGTTTTGAAGTAGCTTTCCGCAGCCTTGAGCGCATCAAGTCGGTCTTTGCCCCGCACGAAAACTGGGGCGACCCGACCTCTAACGAGGGCAAACCGGAAGCTACCGCCGCCCTGGAACAGGCCGCTGCGTCAGCAAAGGCCGGGTTTGAAGCAGCCATGGACGACGATTTTAACACACCCGCCGCGATTGCCCGGCTGTTTGACCTGGTACGCGAAATCAACAAGGGCCGAGATACGGGGGCCAGCGGCGCATCTTTGAACGCCGCCCGCGAAACCCTGGCCGAACTTGGTGGAGTGCTTGGCCTGCGCATGAAAGAGTTGCCGCCAACCGGCGGTTCCCAGGATGTCGAGCCTTTTATCAAGCTGCTGGTAGACCTCCGCAAAGAGCTAAAGACTGCCAAACAGTACCAGTTGGCGGACCGGGTTCGGGAAGGGCTTAAAGGCCTGGGCGTAAAGCTCGAAGACCGTCCCGATGGCACGACCTGGAAGTATGAGAAGTAATAACTTTTGACCTGAGGATGGAGGGGCATCTTGGGTTCCTTTTGTTTTACAAAAATTAAAAATTCTAATAAATTTCCCCGCCGCAAGCGGCGGAGTATTTTAAGCGGATTATTCTCACAAGGATACGCCGCAAGCAGCGGGGAATTCAACCCTGAGAGATTAAAATAAAAGTTGGAGTGATAATAACAAAACTCACTTTTTGGAAATGTTTTTACCTTTTGTTTACCTG
>CADDZM010000514.1 GCA_902812345.1 Chloroflexota bacterium
TGATTGAATATTACTCTTTTCAATCATTATAACCGAAAAGGTCCAAAAATGACCCTTTCCGAGCCAAAAAATAATTTTGAACCCGTTCTTGCCCAGCAAAACTTGCTGTTTGAACGTATTGCGAGTACCCTACTCAAAAATGTGGCCGTTTCTACTCGCCGGGTCTACCTGGGCGATGCCACCCAGTTCGCTAATTGGCTTAAGCAGAAAGATTTCCGCCTCGAAACGCTCGACTTTGAGCAATTAAGTGAGTACCGCTCCTTTCTGGATAAACTTTACATTCGCAAGCCTACGGCGGCTCGCAAGCTGGTAGTGGTTCGCCGGCTGCTGGAAGTGGCCGTTATTCTTAAACTTAGAAATGATAACCCTGCCAGAGAATTGACTGGCTTTTCTCCTGGGACTAAAGACGAGACTCCGCATCGAGCCTTAAATAAAGCTGAAGTAAAGACCCTGCTGGAAGCCATTCCTACTGATACCAGGAAGGGAAAGCGAGATTACGCCTTAATCATGCTGCTTTTACGCACCGGACTGCGGCGAGCGGAAGCGGCCGCACTTTTGAAAGGAGATATTTCTAACGAGCAGGGGCATACCATAGCGACTGTCCGGCATGGCAAAGGCGAGAAACGACGAGTGATCAAGCTACCGGTGGACGTTTACAAAGCCCTTACCTTCTATCTGGATGCAATAAGCAATTTAGATACACAGGGGACAGCAGAAACTGAGAAAGGGCCTTTGTTTGTGGGGTTTAGCAAAGGAGACCGGCCCAAGCAGACGGCCTTGAATGGGCTGGATATTGAACGAATTGTCGAGGGCTATGCTAAAGCGGCAAGGCTGGAAGGTCTTACTCCACACGGGTTAAGAGCGACCTTTGTTACGATCACCCTGGGGAATTGGGCCAGTTTAGAGCAAGTCCAATATGCCATGGGCCATGCTGACCCGCGTACAACCGAGCGTTACCACAAACGTAAGTTGAATCTCGAAAACAATGCCGTAGATTATTTCAGATTGTAATTTAATAAAGAGTGCCTCAACCAACCTAATTTGCTCAATAAATGAGTGAAGGAGAAAAGCCTTGGCTAGAATTCGCTTTGCCATTGGAACCCGTTATGTGCGCGGTGGTCACCTTTTCCAGGTCAGAAGTAGCTTGCCCAACGACTGTTTTGAAGTGGAAAACTCGAGTTTCGGGAGCTTGCACACTGTCACCTACTCCGAATTAATCGAGTGCTGGCAGCGGGGCGAATTACAATTTGAACTCAAGGGTGGCGGTTCCCAGGCTAAAAAGGGACCGGTAGGTTTATCGGCCACCCAATATACCATTACCGATTTCCAATCTCTAAGCTCAACCATCAGGGCAGAAGCCTGGCGCCGCTATAATCTTTTACTACCGCTCATGAGACTCCCTCCGGAACAGCTTACCAGACAAAGGTTTCAATCCCTTGCTCGCGAGTTGCAAATGGACCTGGATAAACAACTCATGGGAGTAGAAGGCGAACTGGCGCAGAGGCGCCGGGCCGCTGGTAAACGAGCACCGGTAGGCCAGGCAGTTAGTTATAGCAGCCTGGAAAAGTGGCTAAGAAATTTTCGACAAAGCGGCTACGATATCCGGGCGCTGGTGCCCAGGACCGACCGGGCCGGAGGCAAGGGAGTGAAGCGGCTTGACCCTTACTTAGAACAACTCCTGGAAAGTGTCTTTGAGGAATGTGCTAAAGAAATGCACTACCGGACGGTAGAGGATGTCTTTGCTATGCTGGCTAATGCCATCGCCGAGCAGAATCGTACCCTCTCTATTGAAAACCGCTTGAAATTACCTGCTCAGTCCACAGTCTATCGCCGTATCAAGGAGAAAAGGTTGGAACGGTTGCTGCGCCGTCAGCCCAGTATTATTGAAAACCAGGCTAATCAGAGTGTGGGGAAAGGACCCGAACCCAACCGGCCTTTACAAAGGGTAGAAATAGACCACACCTGCCTGGACCTCCTGGTGGTAGACGAGGAGGACCGCCTGCCGATTGGACGACCTACCCTAACGTTTGCCCTTGATGTTTACACCGGTTTTCCCTTCGGCTGTTACGTGGGGTTTGAGCCACCCAGTTACCATACGGTCCAGCTTTGTCTTTTACACGGCATTCTCCCCAAGCCGGATTGCCAGAACCTCTACGGCACAACAAATAGCTGGTCGGTCTATGGTCTACCGGAGGTATTGGTGGTAGATAACGGCAAAGAGTTCCGGGGTCAGGATTTGAGCGACGCCTGCGCTCAGCTTGGCATTGAATTGCAGCCTACTCCTGTCCGCAAACCCTGGTTTAAGGGGAGCATTGAGCGCTACTTTCGCACCCTCAACACCGGACTAATTCATCCTCTTCCAGGCACAACCTTTTCCAACATACTGGAGCGGGGAGATTACAACCCGGCCACCCAAGCCTGTATTTCCCTGGCTAGTTTTCGCCAACTGCTTCATATTTTTATTCTGGACGTTTATGCCCAGCGCTGGCATTCAGGGTTAGAGGCTACCCCGGTCAAACGCTGGCAAGAGAGTGTGTTGGCCGGATTTAAGCCAGCCCTGGCGCACTCTGCCCAGGAAGTACGAATTTTACTGCTCAGAACGGCCGAGCGGACAGTCCAGCGCACCGGGATAGATTTTGAAGCGCTGCGCTACCAGTGTCCGGAACTGGCGCGAGTGCGTAGCCAGCCGAATAATGGAGAAAAAGTGCGTATTAAGTATGACCCGGCTGATTTAAGTGCCCTATATGTCTCCGACCCGGCTGCTCCCCAGGGCTGGCTAAGAGTACCGGCGGTAGACCAGGATTATACTGCCGGTTTATCCCTCTGGAAGCACCGGATCATTCGAGAGTACGTACTACGCGAAAAAAGGGAGGTGAACATTTATGAGTTGGCGGCGGCCAAGCAGCTAATCCAACAACTGGCCGCCGCCGAGTTTAAGATGACCCGCCAACAGCGGGGCCGGAAGACCGCCGCCCGGTGGCTGGGTATTGGCACTGAGTTGACCGGACCTGCTCCTGATGCCCAGCTACCTCAACCGGCCCCAAACTCTTCTACAGATTTGCCCGAAACTGAAAAGAATTCTGAAATATTGAGAACTTTTCCGGCTAATCCAGTAGTAGCCTCCCAGTTACCTTCAGCAGAGCCGGAGCCGGAACAGGCTACGAATACGAGTAAAAATCGTTTGACTGTGATCGGAGAGACGCAAAAAGAAGAGGAAGAAGAAGAATTCTTGAGAGGGCCACGCTGGGGCGGAGATTATAACTTACCCAGGCTCAGACCATTGGAGCCAGCCCGGCCAGAGAACTGAATTAGATAGAAT
>CADDZM010000515.1 GCA_902812345.1 Chloroflexota bacterium
ACCTATGATTGTGCAAATGTACCAAAAATCACCTATATTATAGGCTTTAATAATATTTACAATAGGTAGAGTCTATGCTACTATGATATAGTACTCCGCTTAAAAACAATGAAGTTGCCTTTCCAGGCTGTAGCGGACCCGCGCTCTATCTCAAACATTGCCGGTTTGAAAGTATTATTTATAGGCCGGCACTGGACACCGTTGTTCGGGCTGGTTTTGAGGTTTGTAGATTCAGGTAGATTTTACACGGAAGAAGGGGTAGCATAATATGAACAATGAACGGGAGAATTTTGATTTTGACCTGGTAAGCCACGAAGGCAGCCCGCTTAAACCGGCCCGGAACTCGCGCGGCACCCAGCAGTACATGGGCGCGCTTGAAGACAATATGCAGGTTGTGGTCCTACCTAGCTACGACGACGATGACGAGCAATCCATGGCTCGCCAGGAGCATAAACAGCAAACCCCTGGATAAAACTTTATTAAAGGTTGTACGTAAGAACGTTGAACGTAAAAAGTTTTTTACGGGTAAGGTTAACCTTACCCGTTTTTCTATTGTCCGCCAGAGTCATTGTGGTTTGAGGTGGTTGGCCCTCTTGTTGCGCGCAGCCGCCAGATTTGCATCGCAGGCTTCTTTACTAAATGCACCAAGTAAGCTATAAGAAGAAGAACTACAGGAACTGCCCGGCCTTTCTTTGAGGCCAGGTAAGTATTTGCAGGCCGGACAAGTTTTGTTGAATGAAATTTGAATGAAATTGAATGAAAAGAGAGAAACTTCAAGAGAAAAAAATGGAAACAGCAAACAAAACCCTGAACTATAAAAACTATATTGGCGGCCAGTGGGTCGAATCTTCGAGCGGCAAGACCTTTGATAATACCAACCCGGCTAACTTTGAGGAAGTAATCGGCGCTTTTCCCCTCGCCACGCCCGACGACACCCGCCGGGCTATCGAAGCCGCCCGCAACGCCCTGGAAGGCTGGTCCAACACGCCCGGCCCGAACCGGGGCATGATACTGGACCGGGCCAGCCAACTGCTGGATGCCCGCAAGGACGAAATCGCGGCGGCCCTGACCCGCGAGGAAGGCAAGACCCTGTCCGAGGCTAAAGGCGAGGTTATGCGCGCCCGCGATATTTTCCGCTACTTTAGCGGGGAAGGCTGGCGCATCGGCGGCCAAACTATTCCCGGCAACACGGGCAAGGAACTGCTCTACACCCGGCGCGAAGCCCTGGGGGTAATCGCGATTATTACGCCCTGGAATTTCCCGATTGCCATTCCGGCCTGGAAAATCGCCCCGGCCCTCATTTACGGCAATACGGTCGTCTTTAAACCGGCCTCGTTTGCGCCGCATACGGCCCTCCTACTGACCGAAGTTTTGGAGGAAGCCGGCCTGCCGCCGGGGGTCTTTAACTTTGTGACGGGGTCGGGCCGCGAGGTCGGCGATGTCCTGGCAAGCAGCCCGCATATCAACGGGCTTAGCTTTACCGGCTCGACAACGGTCGGCACCGGCATTTACACCCAGGCTATCAAGAATTTAACTCGCGTCCAGCTTGAAATGGGCGGCAAGAACCCTTTGCTGGTCCTCAACGACGCTGACCTGGCCCTGGCGACCAACCTGACCGTCGCGGGCGGCTTTGGCCTGACCGGGCAAGCCTGCACCGCCACCAGCCGGGTTATTGTCGAGGCGGGTATCGCAGACGATTTCGCAAAGGCTATCAGCGAGTCGGCTAAAAAATTGGTGGTCGGGGACGGCCTCAAAAGCGGGGTCCAGATGGGTCCGGCGGTCAGTCGCGACCAGCTTGAAACCGACCTGAAATATATAAAAATCGGCCAGGAGCAGGGCGCGCAAATGCTGGCGGGCGGCGGGCAGTCTGCCGATGGCGGCTACTATGTGGCCCCGACCGTGTTCGACCGGGTCGAACCGGGCATGACTATCGCCCAGGAGGAAATATTTGGGCCGGTTATCAGCCTGATCCGGGCTAAAGATTTCGAGGACGCGCTGGAAAAAGCTAACACTATTGGGTTTGGTCTTTCCGCCGGGATTGTTACAAACGACCTGAAAAAGGCCTTTAACTTCGCCAACCGTATCGAGGCGGGCGTGGTCAAGGTTAACGAGCCGACGACAGGGCTGGCTTTGCAGGCGCCCTTTGGCGGGTTTAAAAATTCCAGCGCGAACACTTTTAAGGAGCAGGGCCAGGCGGCTATCGAGTTCTATACCCGCCTGAAGACGATTTACGTTTCTCACGGGTAGCGGCCAGGGGCTACTGGCTTTTACTAAAATTCTGGCTGGAAGTACTGCCTATCTGGTATGAGGGAACCCCACCCGTTGTCATTCCTTGACTTCGTGCGGAATGACAACGGGTGGGGCCAGGCTTTGATAGAAAAGTGAAAATGAAAAGTGAAAATTGCCCGGTGGCGAGACATATAAATTGCAACATAGATTTACATAATGTAATCAGGGTTTCAGCAGAAAAAGCTTTAGCAAGAAAGTTTCCCGGTAACAAGGGGTTAGAGGGGGTTTGAAATTGCAACTGATTACGACAGTCGAAGGAATGGTGGGGCAGCGCGAAGCCTGGCGGGCGGCGGGTAAATCGGTGGGCCTGGTGCCGACCATGGGTTACTTGCACCAGGGGCATCTGGCGCTGGTCGAGCGTTCCCGGCAGGAGAACGATATTACCATCGCCTCTATTTTCGTAAATCCGCTCCAGTTCGGCCCGAAAGAAGACTTTGGCCGCTATCCCCGCGACCTTGAACGCGACCTTAAATTGCTGGAAAGCCTGGGCGTGGCAGCGGTCTTTCACCCGGAACCGGCTGAAATGTACCCGCCCGGTTTTGATGCATGGGTCGAGGTCGGCGGGATTACAAATGTGCTGGAAGGGGCCGCCCGGCCCGGCCATTTCAAAGGCGTAACTACCGTCGTAGCTAAACTATTCAATATTGTAGGGGCGCAGCGGGCTTATTTCGGCCAGAAGGACGCTCAGCAGGTGGCGGTTTTGCGTAAAATGGTGCGCGACCTCAACTTCCCGGTACAACTGGTGGTCTGCCCGACCCTGCGCGAGGTGGACGGGTTGGCGATGAGCAGCCGGAACGTCTATCTTTCGCCGGAAGAACGCCAGGCCGCCCCGGTTCTCTACCGGGCTTTACAGGAGGCGGCCCAACTGTGGCGAGAGCAGCCCGGCAACCGGAGCGGCCCGGCTTTGCGGGCGGCCATGCAACATGTCCTGGCGGAGACGCCGCTTGGCAAAGCCGATTACGTCAGCGCCGCCGACCCCGTGACTTTGCAGGAGTACG
>CADDZM010000516.1 GCA_902812345.1 Chloroflexota bacterium
TAATTTACGCCTTCGACTATTTTGGCAATACCACTGACATCTTGCGGAATGACACCCGCCAGGAAAGATAGGTCTTGATCACTGGAGCCTTGCACCGGGTTCTGGCTCGAATTCGAGTTCTGAGCCTCCTTTAGAAGCTTGCGAGCAATCAGATCCTGGGCACTTACCCCACCGCCGCTAACCAAGCGGACATTAGCCTGGGTCACAGCGACGAAATTTGCTACACCGGGAACCTGTTTGTCAGCTAGCAGCCTGGTCATTTGATTGACTTCCCCACTGTCGCTGGTTGAATAGGCCAGGTTATAACCAAAACTGTTTTCAATGGTAGTTTTGAGAGTATCCTTGAGGCTGCCGGCCAGGATAATTACCAGGGCTACCGAGAAGATGCCGACCATCATTACCAGCATTGTGGTGGCATTTTTGGCCCGGCCCCGGCTCAAGTTGCGCCGAGCCATTTTGTAATTTAGCCCAAAAGGTAACGGTAGCTTACCGACTAACCACAGGATGCCGCTAAAGAGCACCACCAGCAAAGAACAGGCTATAAGGGTAGCAAAGGCTAATAAAATCCCCTGTATAAACTGGCCACCCAGGATAACACCAGCCAGTAACCCCATAATCAGGGCCATACCGGTGATAATCAAGGCCGTGGCGATAATCGATATGTGGGGCAGGGCATTGGTTTTGAGCCGGAGAACCTGGGCCGGTGGGATTTTGCTGGCCGAGTAAGCCGGTAACAACCCGAAGACCACCGCCGTCACTATACCAACAACCAGGCCCATCCAGACGGGTTGGAAGTAAAGGTGGAACTCAAGCTGGCGAGCCACAAACCCGGCCGCCGTTGCACTAAGGACCAAACTCAATAATTCACCCAGAATTACCCCGAGGACGCTGCCAAATGCCCCCAGAATGGCCGACTCGATCATTAATACCCGGACCGTCTGGCCGCTTTCCATGCCAAGGGCTTTGATGGTGGCAATTTCGCTACTGCGCCGGCCAACCACTACCAGCATGGTATTTACAACCCCCACACTACCGATTAAAAGACTTATCAGGCCGACATAGCTCAGCAACTGGCTTAAGCCGGAACTGGTCTGTTTAACCTGGTCGTTCATTTCGGTGCTGGTTCGGGCATCAAAAAGGGGTGAGGCCGCATTGATAGCGTCACGGGCAGCGATGTCTGCGGCCGGCGTACTCAGGGTTTTGACGAAGACTGTAACCGGTTGGATGTTTTCCGGCTTGAAAGCCAGTTGGGCGGTAGCCTGGTTGATATAACCGTAGCCGGTAAACTCGGCCTGACCGGTGCCGGGGCTGGTTGTATTGGAGCTTAGAATTCCGACTACTTCCAGGGTAACTTTATTATCACCGTCAGCTTTAATTTTATCGCCGACTTTAGCCCCGATGCTGGTAGCCATTTTGTCGTTCAAAACAATCTGGTTCGGCTGCCCTAACAGATCTTTTAAGGCTTTTCCCATTGGCTGGCTGACAACCAGCGATCCATAAAAGGGATACTTGGCCGGATCAATAGTGTAAGCGAGAAAATAACTGCCGAACTCGTTACTGTTAGTACCGTCCACCTTTTTGATGGTCAGGCCGTTGTTCTCGCTCCAACTCCAGGTGGTATAGTCTACGATAGCCCCTTTTTGTTTAAGGGTATCGAACTGGGCCAGGTCCTGGTCGTTAAAGAAGCGCTGGCGGTTGGTAATTACCACGTCCGCCTGGGCATTAACCCTGGCGTCCCCGGCAACCGCTTCCTGGATCGAAAAACCGGTCGATTGAAGGGCGACAATGGCCGCGACTCCTACCGCCACACACAGAATTGCGAAAAAACTTCGCTGCCCTCCGCGCTTGATTGAACGCCAGGCATATTTGATATAAAAGGTTAATTTTGTCATGGTTATCTATCCTGATTCCTTGTAACATTTTTCCGCCCGGTGAGTGGGTACGTAAGAAAGGCCCTATCCCACCTGGCGGATTGTAGTGGAAAATTATTTTCAATCCAGAGCTAAAATATTTATCACCACAAATTCCGTTCAGTTCTATTTACTGGTCCGGCTGCGTCTCCTTAAGCACCTTGTTTACCAGTACATCCACGAATTTCTCCGGCTCATTCACCCAGGTATCGTGACCCGAATGCTCAAACCAGATAAGCTCCTTATGTGGTGCCGCAAGCAACCGGTAATAATCTTCGGTTAGAGAAGGTGGGGCGTTTACATCGTGCCGCCCGATCAGGAAGTAAACCGGCACTTTAAGGCTTGCTGCCTCTTTACGCAAATCCACTCCCCACAATTGCTGGTAGACAACATTCAGGGTATCAAGCGCGCCACGTGCCCAGTTCACCTTGTCATATAAGCCGTATTCAGGACCAAGAAGGTCTCTCATGGTGTGAAATCCGCCAGAGATGTTGGGGTTGGCTTCCATGTAGGCAAAGCCATCCATCAGGTAATTGGTCTGTTTCCAGACCACTCCCTCGCCAAAGTAAGGCGGCGGCCCCTGCTGGTCGAGTTGCCGGATTTTGTTGGTGTCTCCTCGCTGCCTGGCCAGATCCAGGGCAAAGTTGTAATCGAATATGTCGGTGTCCAGAAATGACACCATCTGGCCGGTACCCACGAAGGCAGAGAATAGCTCGGGGGAGCGCTGTATCATCCAGATACCCAGGGCACTACCCCACGACTCACCTACCAGATACACCTTGTCTTGCCCGAAGCGGTGCCGCAGGTAGGTCACCAGTTCGAGTCCATCCGAGATGTAGCGTTCTGGTGTCAGTTTCGTGCGGTCTACCGCCTCGAACGATTTGCCTGAGCCTGGCTGATCCCACTGCACCACTATAAAGTGATCCTCGAGACCCTGGAGGGCGTAGCGCGCTGTGACCATCTGGCTGCCACCTGGGCCACCGGCCAGAAAGAGAAGAACCGGGTTAGCGGTGCTTTTGCCCCGGATACTGATCCATTCCTCGCTGCCGCCAAGCTGCACTTTCTCCAGGGTTGCAATGCTTCCCGCCTGCTGATTACCCTGGGCATCCCGGATAGCTGGGGTGTAGGCCGAAGCCTGGGATATACCAACCGTAACCAGACCCAGTCCGATAAACCCGGCCGTGGCAGCTATTTGGGTCTGCCATTTAGCTAAATGGTTTCCTGGCAGGCCAAACGCCAACAACCAGAACAGGCCTAACCAGAGCATTACCAGCCCCAACGATACCGCCAGGTGGGTGGGACCTGCTAAAAGAGGCACCAGCACAAGAATC
The DNA here is from genome assembly GCA_902812345.1 of Chloroflexota bacterium. GTDB lineage: Bacteria > Chloroflexota > Chloroflexia > Chloroheliales > Chloroheliaceae > 54-19. The sequence continues at coordinate 3,242 of CADDZM010000516.1, forward strand.
GCTGTCAGAAAGGCCAGTATACCCAGGGTGAGCCACTTTAAAAC
>CADDZM010000517.1 GCA_902812345.1 Chloroflexota bacterium
AGCCTAACTGTTGTGCGCTAACCACCTCACCCAGGTGGGCCGCCGTTTGAACCGGACCCAGCCTGGCGCCATAGGCAAAGCTGGTAAAAATATATTTCTCGACCGGGCTTTCCAGCTTAACTTCGGTACCGCCAAGAGGTCCAAAGTGGCGGGTCCACTTACACCAGAACTCAGTATTTGCCAGGATTTGTAGCAAGCTATGCGGGGCTGCATTAAGTTTTTGGTGGACTGCGCCCAAAAGGACCCCGTAAGTAGCCGAAACCTCTTTAGCTTTACCCTTACCCTTTTTAAGGACCGGCAAGCCTCGCTCATCAATACTGACACTCTCATTAGCCGGTAAAGCGGCGTCAACGACCTGAGCCGTTCGACTAAGGGCTTCTTTTAAGCGGTTAACAAAGCTTGCGGCGTCCGGGCCTAGCTCTAAAGCCTGGCAATACTCGCCCAGAAGGGGCTGGCACTCTTCCCAGGAAAGCAGTTCGGCCCGGTAATCGGCATAATCCTGGGAGCCTTCTACATACATATCGCCGGTTCTCAACTCAAAAGCCAGGTAGCTAAAAACACAAATTTCCAATAGCCTGCGGTTAAGCCGGTATTTATGGCGGCCCTTTTTACGAACTCGGACCGCCCTTTGCCAGCCTTCATTGGCAAAATCAAGCTCAAGGGTGTCATCTAACCACTTGGCCCGGCTGGATTGTTGCTCAAGTATGAGGGTAAGCGCCTTTTCGAGAGTTTGATTGTGGGTAGCCGAATGGATTTTGAGAGAGCGGATCAAGCGAAAGAGGGTAGCGCGATGGCTTTTGAAAAATGGAGGTAAAAGCGGCAAATAGTTATTACCGTTATAGGCGCTAAGAGAGAGGCAAGCTTGCAAAAGAGCATCAGGACCGCCGTTTTCGGCCAGTAACTTACGAACTTGCCGGCCAAAAATGGCATCAGCCTCGGCTTGAGCGGCAGACGGCAGCTTCTCAAATCCCTGCTCAAAGCCTGGCTGGGCGGTTGTGGTTTCTTGAGTTGCGTCAGCCGGTCCCAACTGGTTTTGGGGCTGGGTTATAGTTACTGGTGGGCCTTTGGACAGCCCGTCATCTTTAAGCCTGGTTAGTTCTTCTTCTACCTCAGCCTCATCTTTAAGCCTGGTTAGTTCTTCTTCTGCCTCAGCCTCATCTTTAAGCCTGGTTAGTTCTTCTTCTGCCTCAGCCTCGTCGTCATCACCATCATCACTTTCTAGTCCCTTATTATTAGCGCCCGCTAATTCTAAAAGCTCACTAAAGGCGGTTAGAATGTTCTCATTGAGCCCGCGCTGGCCGTCACGCAATAATTCCAGTTCGTCTTGTCCCTGTTTGTGCATGGTCGCCATTCTTTTTATAAACATTTCGACCAGATTATCGCGAGTAGTCACCCGCGATTGGTAAATCAGGCTGGCGAGCAAGGTATAGCGTTTAGGGCTTAAATAATCTTTGAGGTCGGAAGCATCCAGAGCGGCTGCCTGGGCGGCAAACTGTTGGGTTTTTGCTTTAGGTAGTGGGGTCAGCCAGCTTTCTACCTCACCTAACTCCTGCAGCCAGTTCAGGCGGTTTTGTAAATCCTTGAAGTGGGTCAGGGTAGCCCTCTGGGCCGGTTCTTTAAGCTGATTGAAAAGCGAGAAACGCCTCGGTTTTAGTACGAATAAAAGCTGGTCTAGTTTTTCTCTATCACTTTCGCTCAGAGCAGCTAAAACTTTTTGAAAATAACCGCTATTAACCAGGCTGCGCACCCGCCGGGCCAAACGTTCCAGGGTACTGAAAGCTGGAAGTTCAAAGCCACTATTGATTAAAGCCTCCACGGCCACATTGATTAAATCAACCGGATCATCTCTGGTTTGAGCGGCTTCAAATACCGCTTTATTCATCACGTGTCTGGCTGTTTTATTATCAGCAAAGGCGGCAAAACCCAGATACTGCCGGATAAGGGGCTGGTGCCGGTAGAGTGAGCGGGGCGGGTAGGCCGTATAAGGTATTTCAGTCAAAGCCAGGCATTGGTGGATGTGACGAGTAACCGCCAGCGGTATTTCGACCGGTTGTGGGAAATATTTCAAAACTTGAAAGGTTTTAAGCATCGCCAGGAAATTCAAAAGGGCGCTGTCTCCTCGGACAGTATTTCTAGCGAACAAGATTTCAGCCTGGCTGGGCGTGTAAAGCTAAAGCGTGTTTAACTCTCTGGCATCAAAAGTAGCCGGAAAGCGGGGATAGACGGTGCGGTCAATTAATACCATAGCTGGAAAGTTAAGCCTCCCTTACTTATTTTGTCTGATAGTTTTGTCTGATAGCTTCCTTTATAAATATAAAGGAAGCCTAAATAAGAGGAAGCCTAAATAAGAGGAAGCCTAAATAAGAGGAAGCCTAAATAAGAGGAAGCCTAAACTAAAATCAATCAATCTATATTTACCCGCACGAAATCCACCGCGTTATTATCAAGGTTGAGCTTGCGCTTCTGGTAACGTTCGGTCGTGCGCGGGTCACTGTGACCGACAGCGTACTGAACCTGTTCCAGCTTGGCCCCTGCTTCCAGGGCTAGCGTCACAAAGGTCGCTCGCAGTCCATGGGGAGTGAGTTCAAAACCAGCCCTGGCCGCATACATTTTAACCAGCCGCTCGATTACCTGGGCGCTAATGCCTTCAACTTGCGGGTGATCCCCCTTACGAAACTGCACAAAGAGAGGAGCTTCCTTATTTAAGTCTTTTCTAGCGCATTCTTCCAGGTAAGTATTGAGGGCCCGGACCACATCCACCGGCACCTTTACTTTGCGGCGTTTATCGCCTTTCGCGTGTCGAATAACCAATAGGTGATGGCCCTGTTCTTCTTGCAAATCACCCAGTTTCAAATCGGCACATTCACTGCGACGAATGCCGGTACGCAGTAAAAGGAGTAAAATGGCGAAGTCACGCTTGCCTTGCAGAGTTGTGGTATCAATTACCGTAAGTAGCTGCCTGGCCTGACTAGTTCTAAGCGCCATATGGGGCGTTTCCTGCTCATCTTTGCTCCGATAGCCGCCAATATCCTGGGCCGGGTTATGGGAAAGCAGTCCTCTTTTGACGGCTTCTTGTAAAAGCTTGCGGGCTACCACCAGTTTGCGTTCAGCCGTGGTTTTAGCAAAGTTATCGGCCAGGTACCGCCGGTATTGCCATATATCGTCAGGCGACAAAACATTAAGAGTTAAAGCTTTGTTCGCAAGCCACTTAACAAATTGGCTGGCATCCTGGCGGTAAGCCTTGCGGGTATGGGCGGAAAGCTGGCGG
>CADDZM010000518.1 GCA_902812345.1 Chloroflexota bacterium
TATTTCCAGGAGCGACGAAGCATGGGAAATAAAAAGTTAGGTGAGCGCATACTGGCGGGTGAAATGAAAGAACCTTACGTTCGCCAGGCCTACCCTCAAACAGGCTGGGTAAAAGTAGCGACAGTGGTGAGGTGGTTACAGGAGGGCCGCTCGGTCGAGGAAACGGCCAGTGGGCTTTACCTTGCCGCTGAAAGTGTGCAGAACTGCCGGGATTTCTATGGGGTCGTGCCTGTCCAGGCAAAGGTAAATAAGGCCGTTGAAACCAAAAAAGTAACCTCTTCCACAGCCGCTAAAATAGCGCCCCAACCTTCCCAGGTAGCTAAACCGGCCAGGCCTGCCCCAAACCCGCAAGTTAATCCACCCGTAAAGCCTTCCCCTGAATCATCTAACAGTTAACGGGATAAGCGCCTGCATGAACTATTTGGGATGACATTTGATGAAGCGCAGGAGCGTATCCAATTTCTTAAACGCGAGCGGGAAAAACTAAAACAGCGAACGCCTAAACCGCCGGTTCAGAATACAGGCATCTCCAAACCCTCCGTTATGTCAGGGCCGAGCCAGGTAAAACCGTATCATAGTTTACCTCTGCCACCTCGCGAAGTAAAACCGGCCCTGCCCAGAGGTTCGATTTGTCCCCGTTGCGGGCAGGAAAAGAAGTGGGTGGCCGATTCGGATGGGATTGCAACTCAAGTTTGTTGGTGCCGGAGTGACCAGCGGACGGACCCGGAAAATTACAACATATTTACCAATGACCATATCATGCCATTTATGGCCCGCGAAAACGGGCGGTTTGGGTCTATGTCCAGTTCCGACGACTACAGCGAAGAGTCGGGGCCGGAAGTAGATGAATATTAACTCAGGCGTTTGCCTGGATATAACTCAGAAGAAAAATGACCATTCTTTTTGAAGGACAGCAAATCCGAGATACTTTTCTGGTAGAACGTTTCTTAGGCGAAGGAGCTTTTGCTGAAGTTTACCGGGTGCGGCATCGCTTCCTGGGCCGTCAGGCCATGAAGGTATTTAAGGCAACCGGCGCCACAATTAGTGAGGCCGCACAGTTGCTGGCAGAGGCGGTTTTGCTTTCAAAAATCGGGCATCCTAATATTATCCAGGTCTTCGAGGCTAATCTGTTGCAAACTTCGCAAGGCGATGGGGCTTTTTTTACCATGGAATATTTGCCTGGCGGCAGCCTCGCCGACTACTGGCGCTTCCAACCCCACCAATATAAGACAATAGAAACCATTGTAGATATTGCTCGACAGGTCTGCCGGGGTCTATCAATAGCCCATTCTCTTACCCCACCGGTCATTCATCGTGACATCAAACCGCAAAACATTCTAATAACCTCGTTGAATTCCGGGATAAGAGTTTGTTTAAGCGATTTTGGCCTCGCAAAGCATGTTAATTCGCTTACGGCCTTTGCCAGCGCTCAAGGAACTTTGCAATTTAAATCACCCGAAGCTTTTCAACCGGGAGGAGGAGACTCCTGTGCAAGTGATGTGTGGGCGCTTGGGAGTACTCTCTACCTATTGTTAACTGAAAGATTTCCTTATATAAAGGAGAATAGTAAGGAGTATTTAGAAGGACGTGACTTTAGTGAAAGCCTTATCCCGGCCTCTTTCTTTAACTTTGAAGTTAACCCGGCCCTTGATGCGATAGTTGCTAAAGCTCTGGCCCTTAAACCTGAGGACCGCTATATTTCGGCCACCGAAATGCTGGTAGACCTGGAAGCCTGGCAGCCATCCAGCCCGGGGTTTACCACTATATCAATAAAACCCCCGGGGAACTTTACCGGCTCAAAGGGACCGGAAACAAAGATAACTAAAACACAGGCCCAGGACCAAATCGCCCTGGCTTTAAGCCTGGCCCAACAAAATGAAAAGTTAAGGGAGGCTGTTGAGTTGTTAGCCTTTGCCATTGAGCCGTTCCCGGATTTGCAAGAGCAGTATGCTTACCGCCTTAGCTTATGGCGCAAAGGTATCTCAATGTAACCTGGTAAAACCAGGTACTAAAGTCTACGCGGAAAGGTTACCCCCAATTGAATAAGAAACTAAGCAGTCTTTTTAAAGCAGGTCAGGTGGAAATCCACCCTCCAGATAACCTTGTAGTTGCGGCAAGTACAACCCCGGAAGAATTTCAGATTAATTTATCGCCCTCCTTAATGGCTCAGTTAGTTACAAGTTTGTGGCGACTTGAACCAAAGTTGAATAAACCGGGTACAACTGAAGCCCGCGATGACCTGCGTTTAGCCAGAAGGCACCTTGACTCTGCCTGGAGTACCCTGGAAGAAGCTGGAGTAAAAATCCTCGACTATCAAAATAAGCCTTATGATTCCGGCCTGGCGCTACAGGTGCTGGCCTTCCAACCGGTCCCGGGCCTTTCCGGCCAAATAGTGCTAGAAACTCTGAAACCCACTATCCTTTTTCAGGATAACCTTATTCAAAAGGGTGAGGTAATTGTAGGCATCCCGGCATCAGAATCACTCGACTCCAGGGAGGAAATTTAACCATGACCCGTTCAACTATTGATTTTGGGATCGACCTGGGTACGACTAATAGCGCCATAGCGGTTCTCAATGGAATGGCCGTCGAAATTATTAAAAACAATGATAGTGGAGAAATTACTCCTTCATGTGTTTACCGGGACCGTAAAGGCCGCCTTTACACTGGTTATCATGCCAGACAGCACCTTGAAGAAGACCCCGACAATGCCAAAAGCGAATTTAAGCGTAATATGGGAATTCAATACGACTATGAGTTCAAACGTAGCGGCGCCAGGGCAAAACCGGAAGAACTATCGGCAGAAATACTTAAATCTCTAAAGGCGGATGTGCAGCGGCGGTTAGGCGAAAATCTTGAAGCAGCCGTAATAACGGTGCCGGCCGCCTTTGAATTACCCCAGTGTGAAGCTACTAACCGGGCTGCCCGGTTGGCCGGGTTTAGGACCAACCCCCTAATACAGGAACCGGTAGCGGCAGCCCTGGCCCACGGATTTCAAACCACCTCTAATAAAGTATTCTGGCTGGTTTACGACATTGGCGGCGGTACCTTTGACGCAGCCGTAATGCAGGTCCGGGATGGAGAAATCCAGGTGGTTAATCACGCCGGGGACAACCATTTAGGCGGTAAGGATATTGATTGGGAAATCGTTGACAAGTTACTGGTGCCTGCTTTAACCAGAGATTATCACTTAACCGATTTCAGGCGGGGAAATGATAAGTGGATTTCTGCCTTTGGTAAGTTAAAGAGCAAAGCGGAAGAAGCTAAG
>CADDZM010000519.1 GCA_902812345.1 Chloroflexota bacterium
CGTGTCGTCCTGGCCGGGGGTGTTGGGTTCGTTGCCGATAAGCCAGTAGGTTGGTTTGTCGAAATGGCCGGTTTGCCGGATGAAATTCAGCCACTGTTGGAATTCGGCCCCTTTTACCCCGCCTTGCCAGGTTCTAATCATATAAATCTGCTGGGTCTGAGCCTTCACACCGCCAGGGCGGTCCGTGGTGTACTGGTACCACCAGCGCGATTGAGTCACGTCCAGCACCCGGTTGAGGCTGGCCGTCTTATCGGTTGCCGTAAGCAATCCTGTAACAATCAGACCAAAGCGCTCATCTACAGGTCCCGCCCCGGCTCCCGCGCCTGTCCCGGCGCTGGCATTAGACCCGGCAACTGAGGTCAAAGGGCCAGCCTGAGCCGGAGAAGACGGGCCGGGATTTGCGGAATAGGTCCCTAAAAGAGGGCGGTAGCCGCCAGCGGTAGCCGCCGGATTGCCCTGGCCGGGTAAAGGCGGGGGCTGAGACTGGCTCAAGGAGAAATACAAAACTATACCGAGAAGCATCAATCCGACCAGGATTATACTCAGGCGCCGCTCAGACGTTATTTTTTTTGTCCTGGGGGGTGGGGAAGCCTTCATTTTTTTAAAATTTTTCTTCCGGCTAGTTCTAGCAGGCCCAGCCCGGCACCCAGGCTGTAAGCAGCCAGGCGCAGGTTTAACATAAACCAGCTTGTCAGAGCTAACCGGGCGTTGCCGGAGCGGTGGGCCTGCCGGATAAAAGGCCAAAAACTTACCTGTAAGGCAGCGGTACCTGCTAATGCCCCCAGGCCAAGCCAGTTACCCCCGGTTTTGCCGCGCCCGGTTAATCGGCTGAGAGCCCAGACCGGCAGGCAGGCCAGGATAGCGGCCAGCAGCACCATCTGACCCTTTGCGCTCTGAGAAGTGTGGCTGTCGGCAGGCAGTTGACCCGGATACCGTCGATATATTGCCACTCGCCAGTGCGCGATGCGAAATTTACGCCGAAAGTACCGGGTAAACTCTTCCAGGTGATGATGATAGACAACTGCTTCTGGCTCGAAAAGAAAAGTGTAACCGGCCTGGCGCAGCCGCCAGCCGAGTTCGGCGTCTTCGACAATAGCGCCCGGCAAAGTTTCATCAAAGGGCTGTTCGAGGAGCAGTTCGCGCCGGTAGGCTGCCGAGTAGGTATCAGCGAAATCAGGTTGCAAATGCCGCTCTTTAAAGCGCCGGTAGCGTTCTTCGAATTCAAGCTGGGAGAACCTGGCAACGTTCGAGCTTTGCCGGTTGCCATACGCGCCTTTAATCCCGGCGACCCCGGCAGGGGCATTTAGCAACGCCGTTGCCAGACAACCGGCCCAATCTGGGGCAGTCACACAGTCCGCGTCGGTAAAGAAAATAAACCGGCAGTCCGGCGAACTGTTTTTCACGCCGGTATTGCGGGCGGCGGCGGCGCCGTGCCGGGTCGTCTGCACCACCCGTACCCCTCTTTCGTGGTAGCGGCAAGCTATCCGGGCCGTGTCGTCGGTCGAGCCATCGTCTACCAGGACGATTTCAAGGCCGAGCCAGTCGGGCAGGCGTTGGTTTACCAGGCTTTCCAGACACTCGTCCAGGGTAGCGGCAGCCTGATAGGCCGGGACCACCACAGCCGCTTTCACCTTTTCCAGGCTCATAAAAATGAGGCCCTTGCTAGAGCTGGAACTGGTGGCGCAGGTGATTTTTTGGAGTCAGGCTCCAGGGAGTTTGCTTTCAAATTCAAAGTAAACCTGTCTAAAAATGCTTTCAAGACCTTCCGTGCCAGTATACATTAATTAAAGTTTATGATAGAGTACGCTTAACTAAAATTCAAGGCCAGGGTTAAAGTGGTTTGAAAATAGGCTGTCTTTCCGCTTTATTTTACCCTTTTAACGTTACATGATTGTTGTCAGGATGTTTCGCTGGCGTAACATTAAAGGCCTAACTTGCAAAAAGAAAGCTGTAAACTGGTTAGCAGGCGAGACAGCGAGGCAGCGAAGAAAAAACTATAACCACCGTATAGCGGTTTAACTCACCTATTAGTCTATGTATCTAACTATGTTTCTACCTACTACTTACCATGCTTAAACAAAAACAGGGCAAGACCCCGGACGACCAGATAAAAACCATAACTGAAGAGAAGCCGGTGTCCCCTCACAAAGGGAAGCTGACGGGAGCCCGCCGCATTTTGCGCTGGCGCTATATTTTACCGGCTATCCTTTTATTTCTAATCCTGGTGGGCGTCTACGGCTATTTCACCTATAAGACCGTACTCACCCATGTTAATAGTGGCGTTGATCATATCCAGGCCGCCGTCAACGCCGTGAAAAATGACCAGGCTTCCCTTAACCTGGCAACCCTGGACAGCCTGACCGAGCAGTTGAGCGCCGCTCAGAGCGACTTTCATCAGGCCCGCGACGCGGCCGGGCCGGTTTCGCTGGTATTGCCGCTGGTAGGCTGGTTGCCTGGCCCGGCCTACGATCTCTCGCAGCTACCCGGTTTTCTGGAAATAGCCGAAAAAACCAGCCAGAGCGGGGTTCTGGTGTTACAGGGGGCCCGTCCGGCCCTGGCGCCTTTTGATAAAGATGCCCCGGCGGCGGACACGTCCGGCTCCGGCCCGGCCGGAGCGACCGCCAGCGGCAAACTAACCCGGGCCGCTCAAGTGCTCGCCCAAAGCGATGCCCAGACTAAATTCAGCCAGGCCGCCGGTCTGTTAGAAGATGTCGCCAACCGCAGAGCCGGTCTTGACGCTTCCAAACTACAGCTAAGCCAGACCAAAAAGGCCCTGGCGCAGCTTGATGAGCAGCTCCCGGCGCTGCGGGATGGTCTGCAACTGGCTCGTGACCTGCCGCCGCTGTTACCGGCGGTCCTGGGGACCACCAAACCGGTAACTTATCTGACCTTGATTGAAAACAGTGACGAACTGCGGGCTACGGGCGGATTTATCAGTGCGGTGGGGCTTTTAACGTTGGATAACGGTAAGATGGCAATCTCCAATTTCTCAGATAGTTACCAGGTTGACAATCCGAGCGTAAAACCGGAGTTGCCGCCCATACCGCTGGTTCGATATATGCAAGCAACTTATTTTCTGGTCAGGGATGCCAACTGGTGGCCGGATTTTCCAACTTCGGCCAAAAAAATCGCCGAACTCTACCAGTTGCATCAGGGCCGCAGCGTGGATAATGTGCTGGCCCTGGATAGCCGGACGGTCGCCTATCTTTTTGAAGCGCTTGGCCCGCTCGACCTGCCGTCCTACAACGAAC
>CADDZM010000520.1 GCA_902812345.1 Chloroflexota bacterium
GCTATGGTAGATGTGGCTGTCAAGAAAAAATAAGGTTTAAATCCAGGAAGGGGCCACGGTTAAGAAATCCCGGCACACCGCGATGGGCGCCGGACTTTATCCGGCTGGTTCAAAAGCCGGTTCTAAGGAGTTTTTTAAATGAGTTACGCCGTAACTTTAATCCCAGGTGATGGCATCGGCCCGGAAGTGGCCGAGGCGGCCCGGCGCGTCCTTGAAGCAACCGGAGCCGAGTTCGAATGGGACGTTCAGAACGCCGGGAGTGAGGAGTTAGCCCGCAGCGGCGAACTGCTTCCCGCCGCCGCCCTCGCCTCGATACGCCGCAACAGGGTCGCCCTCAAAGGGCCGATTACCACGCCGGTCGGCACCGGGTTTCGCAGCATCAACGTTTCACTGCGCCAGCAGCTTGACCTGTACGCCTGTTTCCGGCCCTGCCGCCTCTACAAAGGCGTCCGCACCCGTTTCGATAAAGTTGACCTGGTGGTGGTCAGGGAGAACACCGAAGACCTTTATTCGGGCATCGAGTTCGAGAAAGGCTCTACCGAAGCTTTGATCGAGGTCGCGCTTATCGAGAAAATCAAGAACATCAAAATCCGCGACGATGTCGGTATCAGCATCAAACCTATCAGCGAGTTTGGCAGCCGCCGCATCGTCCAGGCCGCCTTTGAGTACGCCCGGGCCAACAACCGCCACAAAGTTACCGCCGTCCATAAAGCCAATATCATGAAGTTTACTGACGGCCTTTTCCTGCGTGTCGCCCGCGAAGTGGCCCAGAACTATCCCGACATTAAATTCCAGGAAGTTATCGTGGACAACATGTGCATGCAACTGGTCCAGTACCCCGAAGATTACGATGTCCTGGTGCTGACGAACCTGTATGGCGATATTGTTTCAGACCTGGGCGCGGGCTTAATTGGAGGGTTGGGGATGGCTCCCGGCGCGAACATTGGCGACGAATACGCGGTCTTTGAGGCTACCCACGGCAGCGCGCCCGACATCGCCGGGCAAAACAAGGCTAACCCGCTTGGTATGATTCTCTCAGGGGTCATGATGTTGCGCTACCTCAAAGAGTTTGACGCGGCCAACCGCCTGGAACACGCCATCGAAGGGGTTATCGAGGAAGGCACGGATGTTACCGCAGACATGAAGGTTGACCGCAAAGACCCGACTGCTGTCGGCACCCGTGAGGAGGCCGATGCCATCATCCGGCATCTCCAGGCGCCGGTCTAGCAAAAACCCGGCCTGACTAGCCCTGGTTCACCTGGTTTTGCTCGCGGTACATCATGGTTACGTCCTGGGACAGCCGCTCCAGCACCCGTGAAACCGCGGCAAAGTCAAAAATAGCCTGCCGGGCGGTCGTGGCCGGTTGCGCCCGCTTAACCTTAAGCTCGGCAATCCGCCGGGATGATAGTTTGCGTAGCGAGGCCTGGATAGCCTGCCAGCTTTCGTCCAGGGCGGGCGGTTGCCCCGGATGCTCCCATTCTCGCACTGCTTCTTCAAGGTTTCCCAGAACGCTATCAATCCGGCGGGTATGGTCGGCCAGCCCGGCCAGTTGGTGCTGCCCGCTAAAATCGGGCAGGTGCACCGCCATCGTGGTCACGCTATCCAGAAAATGGCGGTTATAGGTCACCAGAATAACGAACAGGCCGTAATTATAGTAAAGGCGTGAATTGGGCTGCTGTTTACCGCCAGAACTTACCGCTCATGCTTTCTCCTGTCCGTGAGGGCCCTCTTTAAGTTGGGCCGGTCGAGGCAATTTTAGATACCCTGAGCCGGGTCTTTGCCTATTTCAAGTTACTTTTGAAACTACTCTTTTGCAATTACTTCCGGCTAGCTTTCCAGGGCCGGTTCCGCTTTATGACCGGTGAGCAGGTTAAAAATCAGGAAGCCGGCCACGCTGACAACCGCCATTATTATCGCCAGCGGCCAGGCTGTGCTTGTGCCGCCAATCCCGACCAGCGGCGAAACTATGCCCCCGATTAGGAATTGAGAGACCCCCATTAGCCCCGACGCGCTCCCGGCGACTTCAGGATGGTCGGCCAGGGCTAGGGCGGTAGAGTTTGGCGAGATAAAGCCCATGCTGGTGACCACCACAAAGAAGCAGGGTAATATACCGCCTAACCCGACATTCGCCGCCACGGCTACCACCAGCAGCCCACTCCCGCTCATGGCCCCAATCAGCCCAATCGACAGCAATTTCCGGGACGACACGCGCCCGACTAACCGGCCGCTAGTCTGGCTGGCGGCTACGATACCAAAAGCGTTTACGGCAAAAATCAGGCTGAATAGCTGGGGTGAAAGGTGGTAAACATCTTCCACTACAAACGGCGAGCCTGAGATATAGCAAAACATGGCCGCGAAAGCCAGCCCGGCTGAAAAGGCGTAGCCCACAAAGTGCCGGTCGCTCAAAAGGAGCTTAAAGGCGCTTAGGGTTTTACCCAGGCCGCCACCCCGGCGGCGTTCGGTCGGCAGGCTTTCACCCAGGAAGAAAAAGACCGTGGCCATCAAGAGCGCACCAAAGACCATCAGGACCAGGAAAACACCTCGCCAGGAGGTAAAATTTAAAAGTTGGCCGCCGATAACCGGGGCCAGAATGGGGGCTGCGCCGTTAATCATGGAAGTCAGGGCAAAGAAGCGGGCAATATCGTCACCCGCGAAAAGGTCGCGCACTATCGCCCGTGAAATCACGATACCAACCGCCCCGGCTGCCCCCTGGATTAACCGTAACAGGATAAGGACCGGCGTTGATGGCGCGAAGGCGCACAGTACCGACGATACCGCATACATAAACAGGCCAAAAAGCAGGGGACGGCGGCGGCCCAGGGTATCGCTGAGCGGCCCGGCGATAATCTGGCCCCCGGCGAGGCCGAGCAGGCAGGCGGTCAGAGTTAGTTGGACCTGCCAGGCCGGACCGCCCAGGTCATTACTGAGCGAAGGCAGGCCGGGCAAATACATATCAATCGAAAGCGGGCCAAACGCGGACAAAGCGCCAATTATGACAACGAGGCCAGCCTTGCCAGGCCGGGCCTTGTGGGCGGGTAGATTATTTCCCTGGGGTTTGAGCATCAATAAGTTTCTTTCTAAGTTTCTTTTTATTTATCTTATTTATCTTATTTATCTTATTTATCTGGTAGCACCCCATTAAACGGTGAAAAACAGGAAAAGTTGAAATAAAAGCGTTCATCTGGCAAAATTTGGTTATGAATACAAAAGAACCAATACCGATGAACGCTGGGGAGCAATTCTGCTCTTAC
>CADDZM010000521.1 GCA_902812345.1 Chloroflexota bacterium
GCTCCAATGGTCTGGTCGCAATCTCTTATTACGGAAGTTTACACCTTTGGCCTGGCTTTGACCGGTGGACTTCTCCTGACCCTGGCCCTCTGGTGGCGCTCTCACACTCACACGGTAATCCATCTGAATATGACGATCGACCTGGCAGCGGCAGCCCGCGCAAAGACGGGTGATACGGTTAATCTTGCCGATAGCGGTTATGCCAGGGCCAGCCAGGGCGAGTCAAACCTAACAAGAGCACATTCTCGCTCCCGCTGGTACCTGGCCCTGGGAGCCTTGCTGGCCGGTCTGGCGGCCGGCCATCACCGCACCGCTTTTATCAGCCTGGTTGGGATACTTCTCTTTTTCGTGGTCGTAAAGTGGCAGGGGCAGGGGCAGGGGCAGGTTGCTTCTAATTTTAATGCCGCCTGGTCGCGGCTATTTTCGTTTCTTATAAAGAGCCTTTTTCAAAGAGCTAAAGGGGCACTCCGGTCACGCTTCGGGTGGCTGGTTTGCGCCCTGTTTGCTCTCGGCCTGGCCGGGCCTTACTTTTACCTGCTGGTGCAGGGAGGCAAGGTCCCGGCCAGTAACTGGTCGGACACCGGCTGGCACAACCTGGCCGGAACCTGGCAGCACATAACCGGCAGCGACTACCGCTACCTGCTTTTTGCCATGCCAGCCGGCCAGATCTTTAACCGGCTGGCGGCCTCTGCCGGGTTTCTGATACAGCAGTTCGGCCTGGTTGGATTAGTCGCGGGCTGGGGCGGTCTCTTCTTCGCCTGGACCTACCGGGCGGCCCGGCCTTTTCTGGCGCTCTGTCTCGGCTTATTATTACTGCATACCGGTTTTGCCGCGGTCTACGGAGCCGATAACAGCCAGGTCTATTTGCTGCCGGCTTTCGCCGCCTGGTCCATGCTAACCGGCTGGTCTTTGAGCTGCTTGCTGGTCCAGCTTCAACAAAAGCTTTCCCAAAGCCAAAGCGGTAGCCGCTACCGGCGGTTTAGCGCGGCCCTTTTGACGGCCGTTAGCCTGTTTGGGCTGCTCCTCGTGCCGGGCATAAGCTTGCTCGCTAACTACACCAGGCTCGATTTAAGCCAGGACCGCAGCGCCGAGGCCTGGGCCGAAGCTCGTTTAGAAAAAACGGCCGCAGGGGCTATTCTGGCTAGCAGTTGGGATAGCACTACCTTTTCGCTCTGGTACGTCCAGTACGTCAGGGGAGTGCGGCCGGATGTAAGCCTGGTGGATACCAGGCTGCTCGGCGCCGGCTGGTACCGGCAGAACCTGGCCCGGCTATACCCGGAATTGCAATTAGGTTCAGGCAGGGGCGAAAAGCCTGTTTTAACCCTGCAAGACCTGGCCCCAGCCAACCAGGCCCGGCCTATCGAAATAGCCAGCGAACCTGATGATTTAAAGAATTCGCTGCCCTGAAAAGAAAATGAAAAATCGGAAATAAGGGAAGGTTTGCCAGGTATAAAGTACAGTGTCAGTCAAAAGAGGTTCGCTCTCCTACCGCGCCGGGTCTAAAATTATAGCGGGTTTGTTCTTGCTCTGTGGGCTTATAAATCTCCCGGCGGCCGGAGGCTTATTAATCCCGGCCCAGAGCGTTTACGGGCAGGTCCACAACCCTAACCGTAGCCAGGCTACCACCGCAGCCCCGGCCCAGGCCCAGGTCCAGGCACCGGCTTATGATTCACGCTTCGGCTTTACCGTTACAGGTAAGCCTTCCCAGGCGGCCCTGGACCAAGAACTGGCCCTCTTAGGCAGCAAGCAAAGCTGGTACGATTTTGATAGGAACCAGCCCGCCTCGCCTTCGGCCAGGGTAAACGAGGTCTATCTGGTCCGCACCGGCGACAGTTACGAACTGAAAGGGGGAGCGCCCGCGCTGGCAGTCCTCCAAAACCGGGTAAGCGCCGCGCCGCCGGGTAGTTACTGGATTATTGGCAATGAGCCAAACGTAGATGGTCAGGATAACGTCTCTCCGGCCGAATATGCGAGCCAGTACGAGACCCTCAAAAATGCCATCCGGCAAATCGACCCCACGGCCAAGATGGTCGGCGGTAACTTCTTAAACTGGAGCGCCACCTGCTCCGGCTGCGGCGGCTTCCCCCGCTCCGACGGCTGGGTGCCTCAAATGCTGGCGGCCTACCGGCAGCAGACCGGCCACGAAATCGATTTTGATGTCTGGGGCCTTCACACCTATAACATTACCTGGGACAAGCTGCCTATGACCAATTACAGCCAGGATATAGACCAGATAAACGGACTGCGGGCTTACCTCAATACCCTGCCCACCCAGGCCGCCAAACCGATCTGGATAACCGAATTCGGCATTATCTGGGGTTATAGCTTTATCAGATATTACCAGGATGCCGACGGAAACTGGCGCCACGCTCCCCTGGGGCCTTTACAGACCCAGGCTATGCTCACCTACCTGGACAATTTTACCGGCTGGCTTTCGAGTAACAGCCAGACCAGGAATATCGGGCGCTGGTTTCTTTATACCAACTACGGCCTGCCCGAAGAAGGCGCGGACGCCTTTGCCGGTATCAGTCTCTTTGACGGGCTGGCTACTACAAGCCAGCTGACCGCCTTTGGCACTCTCTACCGGGATAAATCGCAGATTCCACCCCTCTCCGCTCCTTCCCAGTTACAGGCCCAGGCCGATGTTAGCGGCGCCAGCCCGGTGGTTAATCTCACCTGGGGTGACGCTTCCGCAGGTGAAGAGGGATTTTATATCGAACGCAAGGCCGGCGCCGGTGGAAGCTGGTCTCGCATCGGCACGGTAGGCGCCAATGTCACCACTTACCAGGATAACAGCGGCAACCTTAGCCGGGGCACGGTCTATTACTACCGGGTCCAGGCCTTTAACAGCCTGACACTTTCGATTTATTCGGCTGAAACGGCCGCGCCTATCCCCCTGCCTGACCTGGGTACTCTCACGGCAACCGCCGTCTCGGCCAGCCGGATTGACCTGAGCTGGGCCCTGCCCGACAGCTATAACGGCAGTCCTGCTACTTTTATCGTGGAGTACCGGGTAGGTGCAGGCGGCAGCTGGACCGCCCTACCGGCCCTGCCCGCCGGAACTACCGGCTATTCCCACACCGGGCTGGTCGCCGGAACGCTTTACTTTTACCGGGTGGAAGCCACCAACGGTCTGGTGGCTTCGCCTTACACCAACCAGGCGGCGGCCGTCACCGCCGGTAGCCCCCCGGATCTAATAGTAACCGAACCCGCAGAT
>CADDZM010000522.1 GCA_902812345.1 Chloroflexota bacterium
GTCGCGCCGCATTTGAAGTCGCCCAGGATAAAGTTCAGGTTATCAGGGTGGTTGGTCAGGGCCAGCGAACTGACGATGGTTAACAAAAGCTCGGATTTACCGCTGCCGGTTGTCCCGGCGATCAGGCCGTGCGGGCCGTGCCCTTTGTCCGAAATATCGAGGAAAAGCGGTTGTCCGCCAAAGACCCGGCCAATCGGCGCTTTTAGCTGGGCCACCGCCGAACGGTTCCAGAAGGCCAGCGGGTCGAACAATTCGTTGCTAGCCGTGGATAGTTCAAGCATATCCAAAAGGCGCAGGCTGCTGGTGAACTCACCTTTTTCACTGGTGGCTTTGAGCTTGATAGGGGCCATCGCCAGGCTGAAATCTCCGCACTCGTCGAGCGCGGCCAGGTCAGGCAGCAGGGTCGTGACGCGGCCGTTCTCCCCGGCGGTCGAGTAGCGCACCCGCCCGTTAGGCAGTATTTCGGCGACGGCCCGGCACTGGGCCGGGATACCGCTCAACTCCGCGCTGGTCGTCACCAAATAGACACCCAGGCTTTCCCCAACCTCGAACAGCTTTTTAATGGCCGGTTCGTCCTGGACCAGTTCAAAATTCTCGACGAACCAAACCAGGTTCGGGAAAGTGTAAGCAGCCCTTTTATTAGGGCCGGCCAATTCAAAGCCGCTCCCTTCCTGATCGCGGTGGTTCTGGCGGGCTTTGAGGGTTTCGAGGACGAAATTGCTCAGCACTTCCAACTGGTCGGAGTGAGAGGCTACCAGCGGAAAATCCTCGCCGTGCTGGTTGTTGACACGGGCGTGCGGCAGCCAACCGAGCCAGAACCAATCTCCGGCGCGAGTGGGCGAGTAGGTCGCCAGGACTTTTACGTCTCCCGGCGAATGGAGCGCGGCCAGATGGCAGATAATCGCGCGCATAAAGGGCGCGGTCAATTCGTGCGGCCCGACCAGGCCCAGGAAAGCGACCTTGCCAAGCTCAACCATATCCGGCACGTCGGGAATTTCCTGGTAAGCCTGGGAAATGCCGATAGCCCGGTCGAGCATGGGGGCCGGGCGGTTCTTTTTAAGGGTGTTGACCGCGACATTGTTCAGGCGCGAACCGATACCGAGCCGCAAATTCATGAAATCGGGGTCGAGGGGGCGGCGTTCCCACAATCGCAAATCGAGGCGTCCCGGCCACTCGAAAATCTGGGGCAAGGCCGGGTAGAGGTAGTGCAAAATGGTCTGCTGCTCGCGGCGGTAGTTACGCAGTTCGTTTTCGGTTTCTTCCAGAATGCGGGTGTAGTTGTGGCGCTCTTCGCGGTCGCCCATGAGCTTCTCGAACATCCCCACCACGCTGCTAATCAGAAACCCGGCCGCCATAAGGCCAGTTGCCAGGAGGAAAATGAAATTGATGTCCGGGCGAAAAACGACAATCATAACGCTGCCCACAAGAGTGAGCAGGGCCAGCACGACCGGCAAAATCAGGACCAGCCAGCCCATTTTTCCGCCTCTAAAGCTGGGCTGGGGCGGCGGCGGGATTTCGACGTCACCTTTCGGCAGGGAGCGTTGCACCCTGGGCGGCCGGTTAAAAATTATACGTTCTTCGTTTGCCATTTTACCTGGTCCTGAATTTTATGAGTCGTCCAAACTTGTCGGTCGCGTACAAATTCCCGCTGCTGTCGGCGGCCAACGTTGTTAAATTGCCGATGCCGCCGTCGCCCGTATCGCCCGCCGCCATCCCTTCGAGCAGCACGTTGGCCGTAATGCTGGTAGCGACTTTGCCTTCCCGGTCAAGCCGGTAAATGGTATCTCTTGTCAAAATGTAAACGCCTTCGCCGGGCGCGGTGACCGGCGTGGTGGTGGCAGGCGTAGGCGTACCCGGGGCGGGGGCATCCTGGTCGGTAGCCGCTTGAGGCGGGGCGGCGGCCACGGCGACCGGCTCAAAGGCCCGGTTTTTATCCAGCCCGGTAATGATACCGAGCAGTTTGCCCTGCGGACTGAATTTCTGGACGCGGTAGAGGGCCGGGTCCACCACGTACAGGTTGCCAGAGCCAGGGTCAACCGCCAGCGAGGTCGGGCCGTCATAAACGTTATCAAAGCCGCTGCCGCCAAACTGACCTTCGCCTGCCCCTTTCGCACCCCAGGCCGCTAAATATTTGCCTTTCGCATCCAGCTTTACGATCCGCTGGTTGCCGGTGTCCGAGACATAGACGCTGCCGTCCGGCCCGACCGCCAGGCCCAGCGGCAGGTTAAATTTGCCTTTGCCCGTCACGCTACCATCCCACTTTGCCAACTCTTTGCCATCAGGGTCCAATTTAATAACGAGGCCGTTGACGCTATCAAGGCCGTAAACGCCGGTGTTATCGGGCGCGACCGCCAGCAGCGAAATCCCCGAAGCCGACCACTTCTGCAAAAAGTTGCCGGTCGTATTAAACTTCTGAATGCGCCGGTTGACCGGGTCGGAGACCAATAGCGAGCCAGGGCTGGCCGGGTTGACCGCAACCCCGCTGGTGGCAACCAGACTGCCGTCCAGGTTGTAGGGACGGTCCTGGATATTGGTCTTAAAGTTGCCGGTCTGGTCAAAGATGCTGACCTGGTGGTTGGCCGGGTCAGCGATAAGCACATTGCCTTCTTTATCAACCGCCAGGCCCGCCGGGTTGAACAACTGGCCGCCGCCTCGCCCCGGCGTGCCGAAAGGAATCCCGGCGGTGCCGTTGCGGTCGAAAGGGTCAATTTGCCCGGCCTCGCCCACAAAGACGTTGCCCTGACCGTCCGCCGCGATAGCGAGAGCGCCGTGCGGTTTAGCCGGGTCGCCGCCCAGGTTGAAGGTGTTGTTGGAGTTGGACGGCTGGGTAGCGTCGGCGCTAAAGACCTTGTAATTCCCGGCCGAGCCGTTGGCGATATAAATCTGGTTCTTGCTGACGAAAAAGCCGGTCGGGTCGGTCACGTCGGCGCGTTTGACCAGTTTTTGCAGGAAAAGCCCCTTTGAGTTGTACTTCCAGACCAGATAATTGCTGGAACTGGCGTATTTGAGAATATAAATATTCTCGCTTTCGTCCACGGCCAATCCCAAATTCGGCGCGAGGCTGTCCGAATCCCCGGCATCGGCCAGTTCGATAGTCTGCCACTGGCCGTCCGGCATGAGCCTGTTGACCTTCGTGCTTTGTGCGGTGCCAACCTGGTAAAGAAGCGGCGTATCATTGGAGGCATTATCGCGGGCAATCCCGGCG
>CADDZM010000523.1 GCA_902812345.1 Chloroflexota bacterium
CACTAAAGCTCTGCGATAATCGGTCCGACCGGCGCCGACCCCGGAAGTTGGTATGGGTTACCGAGTATAAGGTTCTATAATCAGCCGATATAATCTGGGTCGCGCCCCGGCCAATCTGGTTAACTATGACATAAAGATATTTATCGATGGTCGTATTGATAACAACACCACCGTATTGTTCATAATAAGCCGGTACATCAGTACCACCACCAGCAAAACTTATCCGAACAGGAGCACGAGCTATTAACACAGGTTCCCCCTCTTTCTTTCATTATTAAACAAGTTTAGTGCAGGCCTCTTTTTACTTTACCAACATTAAATTTCCAACTCTACAACCCGGTTGGGCTGGGGCGGGTTTCGCTAGACTTCGGCTACAACTTAGATTTGGATTTAGATTTGCCTGCAGCCAGCCAGTCAGTCGGTCGGGTCAATTCTTTATCCTCCCCTTAGCTATCAAACCTGACTCCTAATAAACTAGCCGCTGGCCGACCCTGAAGCGGTCGTACTCGAGATCGAAGTATCCAGCTGGCAATCGTCGCCAATGTTAAGGCGCTGAAAACTTCCCTGTACCAGAGCGTTCCGGCCGATCACCGAGCCGCTCACCACAACCGCTTCTATATGCGAATTGGCCTGCACTATACTGTCCTGCACCACCGCGTCTACGATACGGACGCCTGAACCAACCGAGACAAAAGGACCGATTACGCTTCGCTCGATATGAGCGTCCGGGGCAACAAATACCGGTGGAATCACTAAATAACCGGTTTTAGCTTTGTCACGAGCGTCTTTATTAGCGCCGAAGTCGGCACCGGCCCTGTCATAATTGCCAGCTTGAAATTCGTCAACCTCACCCGGGCCAATTAAGACCGGGTTTGAAGCGACCGGATTTGATAGGGTAGCCGGTAAAGATTGGGCCGGATTTGTTAGGGGTAGCGAGGAGTACAGCGGAGACTGCAAAGGATAGTGCTGGGCCAGCAGGTGACGGTTGGCCTCCAGAAGGGCCGGGATAGTGCCGCAGTCTTCCCACAATTCGAGGTTACGCGCCTGAAAGCGAGTGCCTCCCTGGAGTAAAAGAGTGATAGCATCGGCCAGGAAATATTCGCCATTTAAGCTGAGACCACTATTCATCTGGTTCTCAATTGCTTCAAAAAGACGGTTCGCTTGCTTAAAGTAATAAACTCCGACCACAGCCAGCTTAGATACCGGTACGGTCGGCTTCTCGACCAGTCGGCTGACAAAGCCGTCCGGCTCGACAATGGCCACTCCGAAACGAGCCGGATCAGCGACCTCTTGCAGGTGAAGAACTCCATCCGCGGTCACCGCCGGTAAACTCGCCAGGTCGGTCTTAAAGACTGTATCGGAAAATATGATAAGAATGTCACCCTGCTCGATATACGGTCGGGCCATATAGATGCCGTGGGATTGGCCAAGCATCTCGCTTTGAGTGACATAGCGGGTAGCATACCGGGGATAATGCGCCTGCATGTACTCATCTATCTGAACGCTCCGGTCGCTTACAATAAAAATAATTTCTTCAACCGCAACCGCCGCCAGTTGCTCCATAATGTGACCCAAAACTGCTTTACCGGCCACCTCTACCAGAGGCTTTGGCTGGCTATGAGTATGAGGTCGCAACCGCTTACCATAACCAGCCAGAGGTATTATTACTTTCATCTAGTATATATAATTCCTTCATACGTACGCGGGTTCCCCCGCTATAATCATTTGAAATTGCTTGTTACAAGTTGCAGCAAGACGACCAAACGTAAAGCCTTTGCATATGGCCGGACCCGACCGTTTAGGGCTGCTAGCTTTCACCGGTCAGCCTACGTGACTAACGGTTAAGCTTTAGAACCATTATTTCACAAACCAAAAGGAAGCTAAACTGCAAAATCTTAATCTGGCTAAACCAGGCTCTTGGCTTGACTCTGTCGGGTACTTGTTAAATAATGTCAAGCTTAGACCCGGGATTTAAACTTATGACTCGGCCTAACAAAGACAACGGTTTTATGGTTGGTGGGACGGACGGCTGGTTAGATCTTTACTTCATCCTAGCCAATACCCGACCGGTATCCGCTATTGCTCATATTAACTGCGGTTAAACTAATGTATTCCTACCCTATCCCACAGGAGGCCCAAAATGCTGGTTGGATTAGTCCCGATGGGCGGCTATGCCGAGCGCTGGCGGCCCTACCCCTCTCCCAAAGAACTGTTACCGGCTGGGCTGGACGATAAGGGTCGGCCCCGTGTAATTGCCGACTATATCTTCGACCGCATGGTAACCGCTGGAGTGGAAATGGTCGTTATACCTGTCAGACCGGAAAAAGCCAGCCACATAATCGGCTACTTCGGTCATCACCTTGCGAACGGGGCTCTGATTGCCTACGTGGCTGCTCCCGGACCCTCCCTGCTGGCAAATCTACAGGCCTGTGTCCCCCTTCTACTGGGACACCAGGTTCTTTTTGGCTTTCCGGATACCTTTGTGCTGCCAGCCAATTCCTTTGACTACTGTCTCCAACAACTTGAACCGTCCGTGGAAGTAGTGCTGGGCAGCTTTGTTAACCACAACATTACCAGGATCTTTTCCGTTAAACGCCAGGACTACCAGCTCCTGAGCGTTAGAACTACTCCTCTACCACCAGGTGACCCCGACCGGGAAGTCTGGGGCATTGCAGCCTGGAATCCTGCTTTTACCACCCGGCTGGCGAACTGGTCCCGGAGCGAAGGAGACGATCCCTCTTTTGTTCTCGACGCGGCGGCGCGGAGCGGACAGGCCCGCTGTGTTCCCATGCCGCCCGGCGAATTTTTTGAAGACCTGGCTTCTTATCCGATCTACCAGCGCTTTCTGACCACCAACCGGTTGCCAGGCTCTCAGGCCGAACCGAGCTAACCCAACAGCTACCCTGGCAGCGGTTACAAGCTTCGGCTTTCAGCCTGGGCGGCTAACTGCTGCTTTCGGCTTTTCTTTGCAGGGTCTGCCTTTTTTGTGCGGCAGCCGGGGCAGGCAGGGGCTTATCCTCACTCGCCCTCAGGCGCTTCTTAAAAAACGTCCAAATTCGGACCAGTTAACCCAGTTCTTTTCCAGCGGACTGCGCTTGAGTAACTGCCTAAGTGAAATCAAACCAAACTTTGTCAGGACAGCGACGCTCACCAACGCTTTAAACAGCAAAGCCGGTAAC
>CADDZM010000524.1 GCA_902812345.1 Chloroflexota bacterium
TTGGACGGGGAGGCGGTCTTTATTGAATTTGAGGATTGGTCTAGCAATTTTCTTTTCTTCTAGTTTTTCTCGCGGGTTTTTCAGTTTTGGGTCGTAAAAACCAGATAAGGTAGCCCGCCGCTAAATTCACGACCTGCAAAAGCAGGATAAAGGTCGAAAGGCTGACCGCTTTTTCCGCCGAGTAGCCGATTTTAGCCAGGATGCCTTTAAGGGCGAAATCGCGAGTACCGATACCGCCAATTGAAACCGGAATAAGAGCCGCAACGGTGGCGAGGCTGCTAGCGGCGACCAGTTCCAGAAAGTTCAAATTTAAACCGAGCGCCAGGGCCAGCAGCCAGACCCGGAACAGTACGAGGGCCGTCGCGGCCAGGGTCAGGAAAAAGACCCGGGTGAACCGGACCGGCCTCAGACGGGTGGCCGGGTCGGCCAGGTTTCCCCCGGCTTTGCCGCGCAACCCGATTTTCAGGGCCAGCCTGACCAGGCTATCTCGCCAGGCCGGTACAGATAGGACCACTAATCCGGCCACCAGTCCTAACAGCAAAGCCAGCAAGGCCGGGAGCAGGCTTAAAAAGCTCGAACCCAGCAGCAAAAGCCCGCTTGAGGCCAGCAGCACCAGGACCGCAATATCGAAAAGGCGGTCAAGCACATTTGAAAGCAGGGCCGTGGAGAGGGAATAGCCGTCCTGTTGGAGGTTCCAGGCTTTTATAAAGTCACCGGCCTGGCCGGGCGTCAGGCTTCCGGCAGCCATCCCAAAAGCGTAAAGCCGGTAGGCCCGCTCGAATTTAACCGGCAGGCCCAGGTCTTTTAAAATGGTATGCCAGCGCCAGGCTTTGAGGGCAATCAGGGGAAAGACCAGCGCCACCGAGGCCGCTACCAGCCACATATTGGCCGAAAGAAGTTCCCGGGCAACTTTAGCCGGGTCGAGATCGAGTTTCCATAGAAAGAAGAGCAGCAAAGCCGTCCCGGCCAACCGGAGAAGCCAGCTAAACAGCAGGTTTTGTTTCCTGGGAGTAGGTGTTACAACCTCCGGTGTTACCAGGGGCGGGGAGGCGGGACTGGAGGGTTGCTGTGGCAACAGGCGAAAAACTCCTGAATAATCTTAAAACAATTGTACAAATTGACCGGCTTATTATCGGGTAAGCCTGGCTTTACGTCAAGCCTGCGAAAAGAGTCAGCGCCCAGGCGGCCTCTGTCAGCTTTGAAAAGTGTAATTCATAATCGTGTCGTAAAACATCAACTCAAATTCGTTACTGAGGCGAATAGCCCGCGCAATTTTTGTTTTTTCTTCCTCGGATTGGTAGGTTTCGAATAAACTCCGGTCCACCGGGGCGGCAACCTTTTCAATCTCGTCGTGAAAGGTGAAAAACTCCACCTGTTCAGGAGAAAAACCGTAGTTTTTAACCAGGGCCGGGCCGACCCGCTGGCAAATCTGGATGAAAATATCCTCGCTGGCGCTCAAAGCGGCGATTTTCTCCGGGGCCGACCCGTAAGCCAGCATCCAGTAAAAAAAGTTGGTCAGGGCCATGCAACCGGCCAGCGGTTCAACCCGGTCGAAGTCTTCCCGCCGGAGGCCAAGCCCTTCGCCAAACCGCAAAAGAAGTTTATAACCGCCTTTTTTAGAGGCCAGCTTAGTGAGCAGTAATTCCTGGGTTTCCAGGTTCTCGGCAGCGGCAATTCCCAGGGCATCCAGCCGGTAGGCTTCCCGGACCAGCCACCAGTCCTGTAAGGCAAACAGTTTCAAACGTTCCCTTTCGAGGGTGCCGTCTTCGATGCCCTGCCAGAGCGGGTGATGCAACAATTTTTCCTGAAGCGGGGTTAACTTGCTCAAAATAAAATCCTTATTAATGTTTTTTGCCTGGCAGAATAAAGGTGGTCGGCAAATCATTGAGAGGGTGGGGAGTGACAATGACCGCCGCCCCGTAAGCCTGGCGGATATTGGCCTCGGTAATGACTTCCGCCGGACTACCCACAGCTAAAATTGCTCCCTTTGCCAGCAGGACAAGCCGTTCGCAATATTGCGAGGCTAAATTAAGGTCATGAAAGACCGCCAGCGCGCCCCGGCCCGGCTTTTCGGCCCGCCAGCGTGCCGCAATATCCATTATTTCGGTCTGGTAGTTGATGTCAAGGTAAGTGGTCGGCTCGTCGAGCAGCAATAACCGGGGTTCCTGGGCCAGGGCCAGGGCAAAAAGGACGCGCTGGCGTTCGCCCCCGGAAAGCTCTCCCACCGGACGGTTCGCCATCCGCCAGCAATCGGTTTCCTCCATAGCCTGCCGGACTATTTCCCAGTCTTCCGGCCCTTCCTGCTGAAAGGCTCCCAGGTGCGGGGTCCGGCCCATCAGCACAATTTCGGCGGCAGTGAAAGCGGCGGGCAGGTTAGGGTTCTGAGAAACAACCGTCATCAGGCGGGCGCGTTCGTCGGCGCGAAGATTTAGGAGGTCGCGCCCCTCCAACCGGATTTCGCCTGCGCTCGGCTTCAAAAGCCCGCTTACCGTCTTGACCAGGGTAGATTTGCCGCAGCCGTTCGCTCCCAGCACGCCCAGCAGTTCGCCTGGTTGGACTTCCAGGCTGAGGTCGCGCAGGACCGGCTTGGCGGAATAACCCGCGCTGAGATTTTTTATTTCAAGAAAAGGCATTGGCATGTTTTTGAACTTAAAACTCGATTTTTTTCTTACGGCGCAGGATAAGCAGGAAGAACGGGCCGCCCACGAAGGCGGTTAAGATGCTAACGGGTAATTCGGCCGGGGCCATCACGGTACGGGCCAGCGAATCTGTGATAACCATAAAGACCGCGCCCCAGACCAGGGAAAGTGGCAAAAGCAGGCGGTAGTCCTGCCCGGTCAGGAGGCGGATAAAGTGCGGCACGACCAATCCCACGAACCCGATTATCCCGCTAACTGAAACTGCCGCCGCCGCCATCACCGTCGCCGCCGCTACCAGGACCAGCTTGACAAGCGGCACGTTCAGGCCAAGCAAGGATGCCTGGTCCTCGCCCATCTGCAAGATATTCAACCGCCGCCCCACGAAAAGGGAAATAAAAACGCCAATTCCCAGGTATGGAATAAACCGGCCCAGGTTGTCCCAGCCGCTGGCCATGTTGAAACCGCCCAGCAGCCAGCCGTAAATCGAGGTAAGTTTGTTCTGGTTTAGATAAGTCAGGAAGGAGGTCAGTGCCGCCA
>CADDZM010000525.1 GCA_902812345.1 Chloroflexota bacterium
GACCTTTCTCTTTTTCGCGCTGGTCCTGCTCACTTTACGCCGCCAACCCGGTGTTACGCTGCCTGAAAATGCCCCGGAAAAGCCCGGCCCGGCCCCTTCTTTCCTCAAAAACCTGTTCGAGGGGGTCGCCTACACTTTTCGCAGCCCGCTCTTGCTGGCCCTTCTTTCAACCTCATTTTTGTGGAATTTTGCGCTGGGAATTTATCAGGTGGCCCTGCCGTTTTTCTGCCAGGAGAATTTAGGCGTGGGAGCAGCCGGGATGGGCCTGCTGCTGGCGCTCAATTCGGTTGGTTCATTTATAGCGGCCCTGGTCTTAGGCCCGGTTCGTCCTGTGCATCCGGGGCGAATTGTCTGCCTGCTGCTGCTGGCCCAGGCCGCCTGTTACGGCCTGATGGGTAGCCTCGTCTTCTTCCCGGTAAGCCTCGCCCTGAGTTTTTGCCTGGGCGCATTTGACGACCTCGCCGCTATCTACCTGACCACCATCCGCCAGCGCGCCGTCCCAAAACCGCTCCTGGGCCGGGTCTTTGCCTTTACCGGCACTGCCGGGCCGAGCGGAGTACCGCTGGGCAGCGGCCTGTCCGGCCTGCTGGTGGCAGGATTTGGCCCGGCCCTGGTCGTAACCTTTACTGCCCTGCCCCTCCTTTTTATCGGCAGCCTGTGGCTAATCGTAGGCCCGCTTCGCCGGGTCTACGACAGCGGGGCAGTAAAGGATAAATCGGCCCTCAATCAGGGTTAATCATCAGGGTAAAAGACCCCGAAACCGGCCAATAATCCCGGTTTTAAAAACGTCCGAACGGTCGTCCCCCTGCCGGATCCAATAGTGTCATCCCGCCGGGCAGCCTTGCTTTCGGCAAAAACCCCTTTTCATTAACTTATTAATAGTGTATATAATATTTCTTTTGACATCCTTTTCCCAACCCTTAAATTAAAAGCCTGTTCAGATATTCTGTACAGGCTTAAGGTAATATATTGCTATTTTACAGTCAATCCCAGGTTCCAGGCACCGGCTACTCAACCGGGATTAGACCCAGATGGACAGGGCCATGTTGTCGAAATAGCCCCAACTTCGCTGAAAACTGGCCCAATCAAACCAGGCCCGGATGCCCTGGGCCGGTCCGTTTACATAGACCCCACCGGCGTCGTAACCCGTTACCACCACGGCATGCTCGCCGGGTATCAGCTTGACCGGCCAACCGTCCTGCACCGTGCGAAGCGGGGTAGCATAATCCAGGGCAATCGTAACCCACACAATCACCGGGTGGCCCCTGGCTATTTCCGCTTTAAGGCTGGCGGCATCGCCGTAAAAGGCGTTCGTGTAAAAGCCGAGGGAATCGAGATAGTTAGCAATCGGCTCAGAGTAAATACCGTAGTTGGTCAAACCGCCACCACCGCCGTCAATATTACCCCGGTAACCAAAGTGAGGGTTATTGCGGACCGGGATATTCGCAATAAATTGCGACTCCGGCACCATCTGGCCCCAGTACGCCGTTACCATTTTTGCCGCCGCGTACTCGCAACTGAGGTTGTGAATCTGGCTGTACAATGGCACGCCCTCGATGTAGTAACTGCTCGGTATCCAGGCTGCCTCGGCGGTCCCCAGGCTGCCGCCGGATAGCGACAGCAGCATCAAAACGCCCAGGAATAAACCCACCAGCCCGGCGCGCTTCTTCTTCCTTAAAAGAACCGGGTTATCATAAACATATGGTCCCATATAGTTCTCGCTTTTTCTCTAAACAGCCCTCGCGGACCGTATCTTTCCGATAAGCGTAAATTGATGGAAGACTTTTAGCACAAAAAGGGCCAATCCTGGGCCGGAAATCGCTTTTTGAAATTAATTTTGCATAATCTTTACCAACTGCTTTTAAGCCAGCCTTTAACCCTCCGCTTCCGTTTCCTGGCGGCGGGTTTCCACGGGCATCCCGGCCTTTTGCCAGGCTTCCCAGCCGCCCACCAGCGCTCTCGTTTTAAGCCATCCCGCTCGTTGAAGTTCTCGTACCACACGGGCACTTGTCGCTTCATTTCTTCAAGCGCAGTAGGCTACCAGCCAATCCTGCCTTGATAAATTTTTCTCCTGCGCCTGCTTCGCGGCGTACATCGGGTCCACCCTGACCGCCCCTGCCGCCTGCCGCGCGTCCTGCTCAAAAGTTCGCGCGGTCCGTACATCCAGGATAACCACCCGCTCGCCCTTCTGCCACAGGTGTTTAAGTCCGGCAAGCGTTATAAATTGCTGGCTGGTCCGCTCCCCCAGGTCGTCCGCCACCGCCTCGTCTTCCCCGTCAGGTGAAGTTGCCGCAACCGGTGACTGGTCCGGTGCGGCTGCCGGTTGTACCGGGTCCGCCTGGCCGCCCGGTTTTATACCGTCCGGTTTGTCCGTTATGGCCGTATCAGGCGAAGCGATTGGTAAAGTTCCACGCCGCAAGCTGCCAAGTGGAACCCAGCTTGGCGGCGGCCTTACCGCAACCGCAGTTCCAGCGGTTCGCTCCTCAGACACACCATCCGATAAAGCCGCTACCGGGCGGTCTTCCCCGGCAATATCTCCTGCTGTCGCGGCCTCTTCCAAATCGTCCGCCGGGATAGCCCGATAGGCCGATAGAGGTGTAGCCGGTGGGATATTTGACTGCGCTTTATGAGCCTTCGTCCGGCTGACAAACGCGGGCGAAAAGCCGTGCAGGGCAATCGAAAGCAACACCACCAGGCAGCAAACCTGAAACAAATACTCGCTGCCGGGCGCTTTCTCAAAGACTGCCAGCAGCACCAGCAAGAGCGAGCTTAAACCCCGCGGCCCATACCAGGCAATTATCCACCGGCTGCGCCGGGGCAGCTTGATAGGAGCCAGCGCCAGCCTAAAAGCCACCGGCCTCACCAGCAAAGCCACTACCGCAAAACCTGCTGTCACCAGGGTCAATACCCCGAATCCACTCCAGATTAAAGACCCGCCAAACAGCACGAACGTCAGCAGCAGCGCCATCTCGGAGGTAGTTTCTCCGTATTCCAGAAAACAGTCGCAAAGCTCCACATCCAGGGCTGAAATGGTCAGGCCCGCTGCGAAGGCCGCCAGAAACCCGCTGCCGTGGACCGCTTCGGCGGCGGCGTAAGCCGTGAAAGCCACCCCCAGCGAATACAGCGACTCATAGTCGCGCCGGATACCAAACCGCCTGCGAATAA
>CADDZM010000526.1 GCA_902812345.1 Chloroflexota bacterium
TCCTTCCACCCTCCAAAAGGCGCCCCAAGTTCGGTGACGTCGTTGATATTGATACCCACCCCGCCCGCTTCTAACCTTTCAGCCGCCCACAGCGCTTTTTGGAGATCGCCGGTATAGATGTAAGCGGCCAGGCCGTAAGGAGTTGAGTTGGCCTGGGCCAGGGCTTCTTCCAGGGTCCGGTAAGTGGCTACGGGCGCCACCGGTCCGAAGGTTTCTTCCTGCATCATCCTCATACCAGGCGTTACTCCGGACAGAACCGTCGGCTTGTAATAAAACCCCCGGCTGTAGCGGGCATCGTCCGGTTCGCTACCGCCATAAAGGAGAGTGGCTCCCTGGTCGAGAGCGTCCTGCAACTGGGTCCGGGTTTTTTGCCGGCCGGCTTCATTTAGCATGGGACCATATTCGACGCCTTCGTCCAGGCCATAACCGACCCTGGCTTTCCGGGCAAAGTCTACCAGCCTGCCAGTAAACTCATCCGCAACGCCCTGGTGAACATATACCCGGTTTACGGAGATACAAATCTGACCCATGTTGGAAAAGGAGCGGCGGCCGGTAGCGGCGGCCGCCACTTCCAGGTCGGCATCAGGACATACAATGATGGGAGCGTGGCCACCAAGCTCAAGGGTAAGCCGCTTCATTCGGGCGGCGGCAAGCTGCATCACCCGCCGCCCAGTAGCCGTCGAACCGGTCAGGCTGATTTTGCGGGAAAGCGGGTGCACTACCAGTTCTTCCCCCACTTCCGGCACATCCCCGGTTATCATGTTTAATACCCCGGCCGGCAGCCCGGCGTCGGCAAAGCACTGGATGACCTGGGCGACCGCCAGAGGGGTTTCGTCAGGGGGTTTAGCCACCACCGTACACCCGGCCGCCAGGGCCGGGCCGATCTTCCAGGCCAGAAGGTCTACCGGGTAGTTCCAGGGCACAATTGCTACCACAACCCCGACCGGCTGGTGAATTACCAGGCTGCGGGTATGGGTTGAGACCGGCGTAACCCAATCCCCGCGGACCCGCTTGGCCTCTTCGGCGTAATACTCGATGACGTCCGCCCCGAAAAGAATTTCCTTGCGGCTGTCCGGCACCGGTTTACCCTGCTCCCTGGTAAGGGTAACCGCGATCCGGTCCACCCGTTCCCGGATAAGTTCAGCTGCCCGCCGCAGGATTTTAGCCCGGTCGTACGCGGATGACCGCGCCCAGCTTTCAAAAGCCCGCTGGGCCGCTTCAAGGGCCACCCCGGCATCGGCCCGCCGGGCCAGGGCCGCCGTCCCGACCGGCTCTCCGTTACCGGGGTCAATTATCTCGATACGTTCCCCGGCCTGAGCCGGAGTCCATCGCCCGTCAATAAACAGCCCTACATCATGGCGGGGTAGCCTGGCCGCCTCCGCTTCCGGTTGGGGTTCGGGTGCTGGTGCTGCCTGGGACTTTGTCATCGGATTACTCGCTTGCGATAGTCGGCGTAACCTTCATCGTTATGAGCCCGGATAGAGGTTTCGCTCGGTACATTCATGTTTACCTCAACATGCGGTTGATACCCCTGTTCGACCAGACGGGCGGCGGTCTGGACAACCAGGGCGTTCATAATGGTCATGGTAGCCACGGTTGATACCGGCCCGACCCTGTGAGCCAGCCCTTCCAGTTCGATAGAGGCATCACCCAGCGGCGCGCTGGTATCGATTACCACATCGGCAATTTCTAACAGGCGCTTGCCGCTGGAATGGCGGGGTTTGACAGCCAGGGAGTGTTCAAGTGAGGTTACGGCCACTACCGGCATTCCACGCCGTTTAGCTTCAAGCGCCATATCGAGCACCGGTGAATTCATACCGGAGTGCGAGAATAACAGCAGCACGTCGCCCGGCTGGGGCCGGTGACTGCTCAGAATGGCTGTCCCATAACCTTCCTGACGCTGTAAAAAGCGGAATTGCTCGATCCCCATATCGCCCCCTACATGATGAAGCAGGGTTATGGGTAGTTCCGCGATACTTTGAAAGCCTATAATGCTGCCACTCCGGGGGAAAGCCTCCAGGGAAGGCAGGCTGCCGTGGCCGGTGCCAAAGACCCGCACCAGCCCACCGCCGCGGATAGCTTCGGCCATAAAGTTGGCGGCCTTTTCAATCTGGGGCAGTTGAGTCCGGGCTATATTTTCTACGGTTTGGCGGGCTTTCTCAATGTAGCGTCCGGCCGCCGATCCTTTTTCTTCTTCAGATTCAGATTCAGATTCAGATTCAGATTCAGATTTAGACATTTCTATATATCTCCTTGTGTGTTGTTTTCTTGTGTGTTGTTTTCTGCTTCCACTTTCTTCCTCACCGGCAAAGCCAAAGCGAAAGCCAAAGCAAAGTTAGCCTGTAAAAGCAGGGCGGTTGCGGCCGGCCGGAAGGGGGCAGCGGGCTACACTGGCCAGGGCAAAGTCGAGCAGATTACTTTCACCTTCAATCCGTTCGTCTCCTTCCAGGGCGTTTTGGCTGGGACCGTCTACCGTAACCAGACATAAAGAGCCGCATTGCAAGCCCAGGTAGCGTCCGATAGCCAGGAGGGCTGATGTTTCCATGTCGAGGGCTGCCACCTTCAGGCCGCGCAGTTTGTGCCGCAGAGCCAGCACCTGTTCGTGGCGAGCCGGATCGAGCGCAAACATCTGTGAATAAAAGCCGTCATAAGATGCCATCAGGCCGTAACCCCAGGCTACTTTTTTCTCATTTAAAAGGTCTTCTACCGCCCGGTTCAAGTCCTGGTCGGCGACCGCCGGGTAACTGAGCGGCACATAGGTGAGCGAGGTCGACTCTTCACGCAGGGCTGCCGTTGTCACGATAAAGCGGCCGTACCAGCCTTCACTGACCGACATGGCTGTTCCGGCCCGCAAAATTATTTTAGCGCCCAGCCAGGCTACCTCTTCGAGGACCACAGCCATGATAGGCGCGCCCATACCAAAAGCTACCACGGAAACGGGTACTCCCTGATAACTGCCGGTTACTGCCAGCAGTCCCCGGTTGGTGTTCACGGTGCGCGGCTCATCCAGCAAACGTGAGAAATGTTCGATCCTTCCCGGTTCGCCGACCAGCACCACCCGCTCGGCAATATCCCCTTCCCGGCACCGCAAATACCACCCTTCCCGGGGTTCTGATTGATGAGGGGCCGGGGAAGGTGAAGGTGAAGGTGAAGGTGAAGG
>CADDZM010000527.1 GCA_902812345.1 Chloroflexota bacterium
AAACGCCGGCTCTTTTGACCTTCTGGCTAAAGCGGCGAAGTAGAGCTTCAAAGCTCTCGCCTTCTTCCTGGCTTACCTGCAAAAAATATCACCCCTCTTTCTTTGCTCAAACCACCCTGAGTCCTAATTGCGGTTCGGCTTCTGATTATTATAACACGTCCGGCAAAAAACTGGAACTCCTTCTCTCGGCACAAACGGTACTTCGGTCTTGATGCCGCAACTGGCGCAGGTTATCGGGTAGCGCTGGCGTTCCATCTGGTCGTATCCGCCGCTATCGTAGCTATTACCAAAATTATTGTAACTGGAGTTGCCGCTATTACCATTAAAACCGCCGCCGTTGCCGTAACCGCCGCGCGGGTTGCTATAACCGCCCGCGCTGGAGTAATTATTGCGCTGGTTATTATAGCCGTTACTGCCGCCATTTCCGTAATTATTGTAGCCGCCACGCTGATTGCCCGGGTTGTTGTAGTTACCGCGCTGGTTTCCCAGGTTGTTGTAACTACCGCGCTGGTTGCCCGGGTTGTAATTACCCCCGGTCGGGTTGCGCTGGCTGCCATAGCCGAAGCCGTAATTTCCGCTATAATTGCCATAACTACTGGTACGCGGTCCGCCATTTGTGTTACCCGGGTAACTATTGCGCTGCCCGTTTCCGTTATAGTTGCCACCGCCATTGTTGTAGTTATTGCGTTGTCCGTTATAGTTGGAGTTAGGGTTGTAATTGGCTCCGTTTCCGCTATTGGAGGCATAACCGGCGCTGGTAGAAGAGTTATTCTTGCGAGCAGAGCGACAGGCGCTGCACCTTACGGGGTCGTTTTCGAACCCTTTCTGGGCATAAAAATCCTGCTCCCTTGCAGAAAAAATAAATTCCTCACCACAATCGCGGCAGAATAAAATCTTATCTTCCTTTTCGACACTCACGGTGAACTCCTTTGAAAATAGGTTAGTGAAATCAATATATTAATGACAGGCCATTCGAGCAGTTGAAACTTATACCAATTCGAAATGGTGTAATGGATAATTTATTTGCCGGAACCTGAGTTTTCTTCTTGCCGAATAGTTTTAGAATGGGAAACCAGGAACACGGGCGAATGGGTCGTGCCAGGGGCTAGTTTGATAGGACGCCTCATACAAACCAACCGGGTATAACAGGTAATACTAATTGTAAAGCAGAATTTGAAGTATAGTGGTTTGGCAGAAAAACTTTTTACTCATAAAGACAAATTATGAAACTTAACGATTTTGGAGAAACCAACGCTACTTCAGTAAAATTAAATGGAATATTAGACCGGATATTCATAATTATAAAATGTCTACCGAGAGAGAAGGGTTACCCACCATAGAAGAGCAAACCGTAGAGCAAAAGCAAAACTGCGAGGAATGCACTACGACTCGCTGCTCGATTGAAACCTGACCACCCGCTTACCGGAACACTTAAAGATAGTTTCCATTTAGAGAATTAAACAACTAAAATGTATAAATCCTTACTGATTTTAATACATTATACTGCCTTTTTTCCGGTTAAGCAAGGGTTATACAGGAGGCTGGCATTAAATTTTTGCTAAAATTGGGGGGGTTTTAACGCCTTTTATATTATTCCGGTGTTTTCCACAAATTAATTTAATAAAGTATGAGTAAGCAAATTTATAGACACGCCTTGCCGCCTCGGTTATAATCGAGGTGAAAAACTTAATAATAAATTGGAAACAATACTTAGAAGGCCAAGGAGAAACGAACTTGAAAGTTTTGGTGACAGGCGGCGCAGGATATATTGGTTCGCAAACGGTGCGGGAACTGGTCAATTTGAACCACGAAGTTATAGTGCTGGACAGCCTGGAACTCGGCCATGCTCAGCTTGCGGAAGCCGCCGGGGCCTCGCGGTTGGTCGAGGGTAACACTGCCGATGCTGCCCTTCTGGATAACCTTTTCGGCCAGGAGCAAATCGAGGCGGTCATTCACTTTGCCGCTTACAAGAACGCGGGCGAATCGGTCGAAAAGCCGGGCAAATATTTTACCAACAATGTCGCGGGAACCCAATCCCTCCTTGACGCGATGCTCCGGCACAACATCAAGCATTTCATTTTTTCCTCAAGCTGCGCCATTTTCGGCACTCCTCAGAATGTGCCTGTCTCTGAAACCAATAACTTTTTCAACCCGGAAAGCCCTTATGGCGAAAGCAAACTAATGGTCGAAAAAGTGTTGAAATGGTACGATTTAGCCCACGGCCTTAAAAGCATCTCCCTCCGCTACTTCAACGCCGCCGGGGCTTCGCTGGATGGCAAACTGGGCGAAGATTGGACCGTGACCCTCAATTTGGTGCCGCTGGTTATGAAAGCTGCCCTGGGCAAAGCGCCTTCGGTTAAAATCTTTGGGGCCGATTACCCCACTCCTGACGGCACCTGTATCCGCGACTATATCCACGTGGTAGACCTGGCGGTCGCCCACGTGCGGGCGCTGGAATATTTGCAGGAGTTTAACCAGTCCAACCAGTACAACCTCGGGACCGGCCACGGCAGTTCGGTCAGGCAGGTGATTGACACGACCAAGCGTATCAGCGGGTCTGACTTCAAGGTCGAGGAAGTGACCCGGCGGCCCGGCGAC
Organism: Chloroflexota bacterium; assembly: GCA_902812345.1. Lineage (GTDB taxonomy): Bacteria > Chloroflexota > Chloroflexia > Chloroheliales > Chloroheliaceae > 54-19. The sequence goes on from CADDZM010000527.1 coordinate 2,599, forward strand.
CCGGTAGCTATCTGGGCCGATAGCTCCAAGGCCGAGCGGGAACTCAAATGGAAGGCCCGGTACGACCTGGATACCATCATCAGGACCGCTTACGAGTGGCACAAGAACCACCCGAACGGCTATTAGGCCGGGGCAAAGGGGCTGCTTTTGACCGGCTTTGGCAGGGAGTTGTATAATCGAGAGGTAGGGACGGACAGGCGGTTTCAATTCAAGGGAAGCCGAGAAGCTTAAAGGTAAAGGAGTAACGAGACTTTCATGAGCCAGAATGAAAAAAACGTTGGCCCTGATTTAACAGGTGTGAAATCGGTTGGTGATAGCGCTTCTACTCCTCCGGCTCAACCGGCCGCTAAAGTCCCGGCCGGGGTCAACCCCGGCGCGCCGGTCACGACTTCACCGGGTATCCAGGTAGAGAATGCTACGCCTACCCCGGCCCCGGCCACCAGAGCTGCCGAACACCCGGGCGCGCAGGGCGCGGCCACTCCCGCCGCGCCGGCTGGCTCAACCACGCCGGCTGAGACCGTAAAAGCGGGCAGTCCATCTGCGGCTGACCAGCCCGTTAA
>CADDZM010000528.1 GCA_902812345.1 Chloroflexota bacterium
CGCCCATACCGTACTGTACCAGTTCAACCACCCGGTGCGACCCGCCTGTACTCAACTCTTTCCTCCTGAAAATAAGTGTTTAGTGTTTAGTGTTTAGTGGAAAGAAACCGGGATCAGTAACTGAAAACTAAACACTTTCCCCACATTGTACCATTTTGGCGGGCCACACGCCGGGGCACAGCTTTTGCTTTAACCATGCCAGTCGAGATGGATATGAAAGGAGTATTTACTGTGGCAACTGATAAGAAATCCTATAATGGTAGCGACAAAGTACGCGATGTGATGACGACGGACGTGGATACCGTCAACCCATCTACCAAAGTAGGGGAAGCGGCCCGCCAGATGCGGGACACTAACGTTGGCTCGCTGCCGGTGGTAGACCGGCAGCAACTGGTCGGCATCGTAACCGACCGCGACATTACTATCCGGGTAGCGGCGGACGGAATAAGCGCGGACGATGTCCTTGTTAAAGAAGTTATGACCGCGGACCCGGTTACGGTCAGCCCTGACCAGACCGTTGACGAGGCTTCCGCGGTGATGAGCCAGCACCAGGTCCGGCGGTTGCCGGTCGTGGAAGGCGGCAAACTGGTCGGGATTCTGGCCCTGGGCGACGTGGCGACCGACCCGTCCAGCCAGGATGAGGCCGGGCAAGCCCTGACCGGCATTTCCCAGCCCTCCGAGATGGACAAGAGTAGCTAGCTCGACAGGCGGGCGTAACGCCGCTGGTAAAATAATTCAGGAGCCAGGCTTGAATCTTTAAGATTTGAGCCTGGTTTTTGTTTGGGGTTGTGGGAGGGAATTATATTGCCGATTGGTTCGGCCTTGTATCGGGAATATAATACCAAGTACGGATGAATACATGCCAATATCAGGAGTAGTGGTTTCGCCAGGGGCTACGAGATTCCTCGACTGCGATCGGAATGACAACCAACCAGCCATACCTGGTATAAGGGGGGAAAGTCCTATTTTTGCTCTGAAACGGACCGGAATCAAAAATCCGGGGAACAAATGTGACCTGTTTAACGTATTTTTTATAACCCAGGTTGTACAATAGCTTTAGCTTTGCTGTTGAGTTAAAACGTTATTTGGCTCTTTTCACTAAACATCTTCCGAAGTCCGCGTTATCCGGCTTTGGCAAAGGAAGGATTTCTCGATGCTGAAACACCTATCCAAATGGAACTTTCTGGTCGTTGCGCTACTATCTTTAAGCGTCTTTTTAGCCGCCTGTGGAGATACAAGCACGGCTACTCCGGCGCCGCCCCCGCCGTCGCCCACTCCCACCGGCGGACTGACCGTACCGACCGGGGCTAAAACTACTTTAGCAGCCAATTACCCCGACAGCACCACTGTTTATATCTCTATAAACACCGATACCGCCAGCACTCAGATTAAAAGCTGGCAGAAGATTATCGAATACCTGGCCCAGATTCCCGAAGTAAAAATGGTCACTCAGAATATGGACCTGCTGGCCCTGGCTCAAATCGGCACCTATGATGGCGATATTAAGCCCTGGATTGGCGGCGAACTCGACCTGGGCCTGACCGACGTAAATTCGGTGGTTAACCTGGTCGCCGGGGCAACCGGCGCTTCCGGCAGCACCGCCGCCGCCAGCCAGAGCAGCGAACTGCCCGTGCTGATTGGCGCTACGGTCAAGGACCAGGCCGCCGCCGATGCTTTTATCAACAAAATTGGCAGTAAACTGGTCGCCTTCGGCCTGACCGCGCCGACCAAAGAAACCTATAAAGACGCTACCCTCTACACCTTCAACCTGGGCGTCGCTAACCTGGTGGCCGGTCTGAACAAAGACAAGCTCTTTATCGGGGGCGGTCCGGCCCTGGTTAAAGCCGCGTTCGACCAGGACCCGGCCAAGAGCCTTTCCAGCAAGGCTGACTTCAAAACCGTTACCGGCAAGCTGCCCGCCGAAAACCTGACCTTTTCTTACCTGGACTACCAGACCATCGTTAAAACCGTTACCAACAACCCGCAAGTCAAGAGCGCTCTTGCCAGCCTGGATACGACGAACCTGGACTATACCGGGAGCGTGGGTGTAGCTTTCTCGACCGCCGAGGAAGGTTTCCGCGTTGACGCTTACCAGACCCTGTTACCCGACAAAACCCCGCCCGCTGTCGCTGATATGCTGAAGAAGGGCAAGAACCCGAACAAGGTGTTGAATGCTTTACCGGAATCTACGCTGGCCTTTATGAACAGCCGCGACGCCGCCAGCAGCTACAACATGTTTGTTTCGGCCATCAAATCCGCCGGCGGCGCTTCCGGGACTGACTTCGACAAGGGTATTGCCGAGTTCGAGCAGCAGAGCGGCCTGAGCGTCCAGAAGGATATCGTCAGCCTGTTCGGCGGCGAATACGGAGTTTTCGTAACGCCGGAATCGAGCAATAAGTCGGTGCCGGTGGGCTTTGGCCTCGTGACCGAAGCAACCGACGCCGCCGGAACCCAGGCCAAGCTGGACAAAATCACTACTGCTATCGCCCAGAACGCCAAGGGCCAGGTGACCTGGACCAGCAAGACGGTCGGCTCGACCACCTTCAAGACGGCCGCGATTACCGACGCCACCTCGAAAATTACCGTAACGGCTAACGTGGGTATCGCGGGCAGCTACGCCTTCTTCAGCCTCGGCGACGATACAACCGCCAGCCTGATTACGGCGGCGACCGGCGGTAAGAACTTTACCAACGGCGCAAACGCGGCTAACTTCACCAAGGTTAAAGCGGCCCTGCCTTCCGATAACACCGGCTACTTCTACCTGGACATTCAACCCGTAATCAAACTGGCTACGGCGAATATCCCGGCAGGCGAACAGGCTACCGCGGTCAAAAACGTTACCGACAAACTGACCAAACTTAACGCGATTGGTTCGGCCACCCACCAGACCGCTTCGGAAAGCCAGTCGGTCGTCTACATCTACTTCCCGGTTACCAAGTAACCCCGAAGTAAATTAAACAATAAAATTAAGCAATAATAAAGAAGCTGCCGGGCTGGCAGCTTCTTTTTATTTTTATACCAGTTAATAAATAGCCTGAATGAAAAAGGCTTCAATTGGATGAAGCCCTTTCCAGATTACAGAAACTTAAAACCCTAGAAACCGAGTTTGGCCGTCACTTTATCCACGCCCGCGCCTTTGGGCAGGACCA
>CADDZM010000529.1 GCA_902812345.1 Chloroflexota bacterium
CTAACAGCCACTCCCAACCGTTGGGCAATTAGCTCTGGGGCAAGCCGGTCGGCAAGCAGTTGTAAAGCACTAATTCGTTTAAGCAATTGGTTTTGACCCTCTTTGAGGGCAACTTGCCAGCGCTCCGTAAGCAACTTAAGAGTGGGAGTGGTAAAATGAATTTTGAAGTTCAAGGGATAGCTCCTGTAGTTATTAATTTTTCTTGTTTGCTACCAGGTTACGCTATCCCTTTTATTTTGTCACCTCTTTTCTATTTTCTTTCCTGATTATCTATAGCCATTCCTTCCGTCTACCCGACCGGCCCATTTTACCCTGGAAACCTCCAACCGGCGAGGTTCTACAAGCCATTGACGACTAACAAAAAATCAAATGGCCCGACCCTTACGAGCCGGACCATTTCAATAAACAATTGAGAATTAAAGGACTGATGCTGCGACAGTCAGGTTGACCGTTTTTGTAACGCCATTACAGGTAGCCGTTACCGCTAACAGACCTGCTGAGATTGGGGCACTCGCGCTGATGGTAACGTCAGCGTTAGCCGAGCCGTTCACACCCAGGGTTACGCTCGGAGAAACATTAGCGCTAAGGCCAATGCCTGTGGTGTTGGTCGAGAGCGTACAGTTGCCACTAAAGCCGTCCACCGCCTGGAGGTTGACCGTGGTGTGAGCCACCTGTCCGACTTTGAGGGAAACACCGGCCCCGGCGCTCAGGTTGAAGGTGCCAGGCACTTTCAAATTAACATTCACACCCGCCGAGTGACTCTTGTTTCCTGCAGAGGCCGTAACTGTTAAGTTAATATTGCCAGGGTTCACGTTCGTTCCGGCGCTAAGGTTCAGGGTAACGCCTGCGGTACCGTTCGCCGGAAGGTTAACTGTGGTGGCACTCAAACTGGCGTTCACACCCGGAATGCCGCCATTAACCGAAAGGGTTACAGGGCCGGTATAACCGTTCAGCGACCCCACGTTAATACCCACACTGGCTGTGCCACCAATAGGCAGGTCAACCGGGCCGCCGACACTGATTGAAATGTCGCCGTCCACTGTCGGAGCAGTGGTTGCAGTTGGAGTGCCTCCCGTTCCACCACCGGGAGTAGGGGTAGTATTGCCGCCCCCGCTGCCCGGGGTAGGAGTAGTATTGTCGCCCCCGCTGCCTGGGGTAGGAGTGGTATTGCCACCGCCGTTGTTACCACCGCCGTTGTTACCGGGAACCGGGGTGACTTCGCTACCAGGGGCGGGGGTCACGCCACCATTATTGGCCGGGTCGGCTTTGTCTTTGCCGTCGGTGCCATACCGCCAGCTTACATAGTGCAAGCCAACGTTGCCCATTTCAACCTGGAACCCGTCCGGGTTGGAAGGAGTATAAGTTAAGACACGCCGTTCGAAAGCCTGGACCAGTACGTCTTTATCCAGACCACTGACCTTAACTTTGGTCCAATAAGGCTCCGTCAGAGGCAGGCCAGCCGCGTAAATCCAGTCGAAAACGGTGCCGGTAACGGTTTTGCTATTCTCAACGACCGGCCCCTGGAGGCTAAAGAACTGCATAAAAACGTTCGGGATATTATGACCGAGGGTTGGGTCGTAGTAAGCGGCGGTCACGTTGAAGCTGTTGTACGAGCTATCAATATCGTAGGTACCGGCTTTATACAGCCGCTCTTTAATGATTTGGCCGGCCCGGTTCTGGGCGCGGTTGTCGTTTTCAAGTGAGGCAAATGGCCGCAAACTCAGGTAGGTCGGCGCATTGGTATTTACCGAGGCGGGATCGCCCGCAATCGCTTCCTGGGAAACCTGGTAAGGCACGAAACTGTTGTCGCCGACCTGGATTAACCCTGAAATCATCTCTTTAACCAGAAGACCATTGGTGACATACCACTTGCTTGAGGTGCTGGCGTTAGGGTCGTTCACTTCCATGCGGCTCTTGTCGTAATAGTGTACCTGCCGGAAGCCGCCGGGACTCTCCTTGTACATTTCCGTCCCGGTCTTATTGATCTGCGGACCCCAAATCCAGGTGCGGGAGGTAAGCCCTTGCTTGACCGGTTGGTCGGTGCGGGTCCAGGTTGCGTCCAAAGCCGCATCCGAAGTAGTACTGGCTTTAGCGAGGGTCGGGCCGCTCCAGGCGGCCAAAATTTGTAAGGCCAGCAGCGCCATAATTGCAAATAAGGCAATGCTTTTGCCCCTGGTCAAAGCTCTAACCCCGCTTGTTAGCCGCAAGGTTGTTGTAAATTTATCCGGCATATTTATAAAACCCCCATTAAACTAAACTGCCCTGCACCCCACTCATTAAGCTGCTAACCTCAAACAGGTTAACCTGGTAATAGAACTGGCTGTTACCCAATCAAAAAAATAGCGAGCAAGGTGCTAAAGGCTGAGAAAGATGATATTAAGAACTTTGGCAACTAAGCCGGCTATCGCTTAACAGAAAATATGCGGTTCAGTTATTTGCTAAAGAAAAATATGAGAACTGGTAACACGTGGGAGGAAGCTCTGATAGGTGCGAAGGATGGGGCGATGAGTTAAATTTTCCTCCTACATGGTAGTATATCTTTTATCTTCAACATCTCGAATAGCATTTTAGTCCTATTAAAAATAATATATTTTATAGTATTATTTAATATCACTATAACTTAAATAACAGTTAACCCTTAATAAATGGCCGTCTTGTACGAGAGTATATGTTTCAAATTTACAGGTTAAGATTGCAATGTGCGTGAGAAGCCGAAAATAATTAATAAGCAGGAAGCAAATTATTAAGTTAATTTAATACGCTTAAAAGGAAGATTATAGGTAGACCGGGTTGGTTGAAACATTGAGAGAGGGGAGTGCCTGAACCGTTAAATTAAAGGTTCAGGCAAAATTATACGGGTCAGGGATTTTACACCCCGGCCAGGTTGGTGGGTAGCACTGCAATAAACGGTGAAAAACAGGTAAAGTTGAAATAAAAGCGTTCATCTGGCAAAATTTGGTTATGATGAACAAAAAAGAACAACCAATGCCGATGAACGCTGGGGAGCAATTCTGCTCTTACCAGCATTGTCCCAAAAGAGGCCTCAAAAAGCAAGGCAACATCACCATTCATGGCCGGGTGCGCCAGCGGTACCGCTGTAAAGTCTGCCGCAAAACCTTTAGCGAACGCACCGGCACCCTGTTCGAAGG
>CADDZM010000530.1 GCA_902812345.1 Chloroflexota bacterium
GGCTTAGTGGACGGGACCGTTACAGTTGGCGGTAAAGCCCCTGAAGCGGTGGGGGTGATAGATAAGGTTGGCGTGGCCTGTAAAGTTGGCGTACCGGTTGGAGTTGCCGCCGGGGTTTGAGTTGGCACAGCCTGGGCGGTGGGGCTGGCGGCATCCACGGTAACGGAGGCAGGGCTTGCAGGGCTGGACGAAACCGGCACTGTCGCAGGTGAGGACGGAGATTGAGTAGCCGGGATGGTCGAGGTATCGGCGCAGGCGGTCAGGCCACCCCCGGCGGCAAGACCGGCCAGCAATTGCAAAACCGCTTTTCTTTTCATGGAGCGGTCCTGGCATAATCGTTATAGAGGGACGCTCCAAAATGCACGTCCGGTTGGTCGGTGATAGTTTGCCAGCGTTCCGGCTGGTTAAGGTCAAGCTGGAATTGCAGCCCTTCGCTATCTACGCCCAGGGTCAGATTGTACCAGTCGGCCTCAATAAGGTTGACCGGGTTGGTGGCCCGGCTCAGGCTGCTGTCGCGGATTTCCAGGTGCAGGTGAGGGTGGGTATCACAGTCCGAACCGGCAGGCGCGCCGGTTTCGGCCACGACCTGCCCCTGCCGGATACTTTGCCCGGCCCGTAAAGAGGAGCGGGTTAAGAGATGACCGTACAGCGAGACCCAGCCGTTGGGGTGGCGGATAAGCAGATTGTGCGGCGCGGCGCCATAAGGCCCGTCCACCGCAACCACCGTACCATCGCCGATAGCAACCACCGGGGTGCCGCAGGGCGCCCAGAAGTCAACCCCGAAATGGAAGCCCTGTCCCTGGCTGTAAAGCGCCCGGCGTTGGCGGTAAGCCCAGCGGGTATTGCCGTACCACTGTCGCAAATACCAGGTAGCCGGACCGGGTGCAGCGTCGAAAGGCAGCCGGAAGCCGCTGGCCTGGGCGGCGACCTCCGGCGGGCTGAAAGCCAGCGGCGGGGCGGCAAGGCTTGCCCCTATGCCAGCCGTAAGTCCAAGTTTTAGATATTGGCGGCGAGTTAGCCGGTAATTTGCCATTAGTTTAGCGAATAGATTAACCGTTTGAATATTTAGTCCGGTTCAATATTAGCATGTTTTTACCACATAAAACCTTAAAAAAGGCATAAAAAAGAGGAAAGGACTTTTGCCAGTGCCCTTTCCTCTATTGAAAAGTGTGAATTTGGGTTTTATGCTGTAAAAGCTTGCACTTTTATAAATCTATAATACCACCTGGCTAGCCTTTTGTCTATATCTTTAGTTTATGGGTTTTTATACTTTTCTTAAATCCATTTTTAACCCTGGTAATAAACCATCATCCCCGCTCAGGTTTAAGTTGTTACGATAGCACCGTTAACCGTGAAAGGTCGTTAGTTGTTGGCGCATTTGCCATTCCAGCAGGAAGCCCACAGGGATTAACAGCATTATACCCCGTGGTATATAGCCCTGTCTAAGGATAAATATAACAAGAGAATATGAAATTAAAAAGCCGCTACCTGCTCAAAGTAGCGGCTTTTGGCTTTTTATTCCCTGGCCCTGCTGCTCATCAACAGGGCCAGGGAACTGGAGGAGTTTAGAGAGAATAGGATGGACATTTTAGTTTCAAGTTTAATTTTTATAATAAGGTTTGAGGTTGGGGTTTTTGTTTTTAATTTTTTATTTTTAGTGCCTCTTGCCTTACAACTGTATTCTAACCCGTCTAAACCTTTGAGAGTATGCGCTACCTCACATTTGGAAAGCAATTTACCGTAAATTTACCTGACCCAACCTGCCCGGCTTCTGGTAAGATACAGGCAATATTTAAATGCTTTGCGGCATACCCGGACAGTCCGGCTGGCAAGTAAAGCAGGCCGTATAATTAAAGATTAACGGGAAAATTTAATAAAAGAAGGTTATCTTGAAAGCAGAAGAAACCTATTTTGAGCCTGATTTTGACGGCGCGGGACTCTCGATTGTTGATTCCCACACTCATTTGCTGCCGGGACGGCTGGCCGAAAAGGTCCGGGCCTTTTTCGATGCAAATATGGAAGGTGACCTGGCCTACCCTCTCGACCACGAAACCATCCTGGCAAGGCTGGCCCGGGCCGGAATAGGCACCGTCTGGTCGTTACCTTACGCCCATAAACCGGGCGTAGCCGCCGGAATGAACGCTTCCAGCGCCGGTATTGCCGCCCGGTTGGCCGGGAACCCGGTGAAAGTTGTCGGGGCGGGCACGGTCCATCCCGGCGACTCTGACCCGGCGGCTATCGTCCGGGAGGCCCGCGAAAAGTATGATTTAAAGGTTTTGAAGCTGCATTGTTCGGTAGGCAATTTCGAGGCGGACGACCCTCGGCTGGACAGGGCCTGGCAATACCTGGCCGAGCGGCGCATCCCGGTCATTATTCACCTGGGCCACGCTGTCTCCGGCCACACCACCGCTGCCGAATTATTGCCACTGGAACGGGTCGCCCAAAAATTCCCCCAGGGCCGCCTGATTGTGGCCCATTGCGGCCACCGGGCCGGTCCCCAGGTGTTGGACCTGATTGAAAAATACCCGGGCGTATACGCCGACCTGACCCCGGTCGTAACCGAGCCGGTAGAATTACCACCCGCCCGCGTGAATCAACTGGCCGAAAAACTGCTCTTTGGCAGTGACGCGCCTAACACGGCTGTTTCGGCGGAGCAAAACCTGGCTCATATTCATCAGTTCGGGTTAGATGAAAAGGCGCAGGCGGCTATCCTGGGCGCAACGGCCCGCCGCCTGCTGGCCGAGGTGATTTAGCGAAACCTAGGGGTTAACCATCCGGGCATAGGCCACGAACCGCTTGTCGTAATTGGCCGATTTCTGGTCGAAGGAGCCGTTACAGGTAATCAGGTTAAGCTGGGCATCGTTGCTGGGTCCAAAGATGCGGTCGAGCGGAGCCTGGTCGTAGGGGTAAGTTGCCACGTCATAGACCTCAAAAACTTTTTCCACACCCTTGTCGTCTGAGACATAAATCCGGTTGCCCGGCACCAGCTTACTCAAATTCCAGAAGACCGCTGCCGAATACTCACCGTCCAGGTGGCCGTCAATCACGGCGTTTCCCCGTTCGCCCGGTTTGTAACCGAGTTTGTACCAGGCGGTATTCCAGATGTTGCGCGGCACATCCATGCGGCCTTTGCTGTCCAGGCCGA
>CADDZM010000531.1 GCA_902812345.1 Chloroflexota bacterium
GGCCGCTCTGCCCTACAAACCGGCTTTTCGCGGTCTTAAAACCGGGCCAGCGGTCCACCAACCACCCGGCCACGGCTACCAGCACTACTCCGCTCAGAACCGCCAGCGAAGGCAGCAGCGGTAACAGGTTGCGCGAGAAATGCACTTTGGCCGTAGAGAAAAAGAAATAGGCCAGTAACGGAAAGCTGACGGTCAGCCAATCGGCCCGGCGCTGCCGGAAAATGGCGAAAAGCACGCCGCCAACGGCAACCAGTGATGCCTGAAAGACAAAGCCTTCCCGCCAGAAATCCTGCAAGTAAGCCAACCAGCTTGGCCCTTCGCTGGCGCTGCCGTGTCCCAGGATAGTGTAGTGCCGCACCTGAAAGGCCAGTTCGTTCAAGAAGCCCGGCAAATCGAAAACCGCAAAAGGTGTGGTGATAAAAAAGACCGCGACCACCAGGGCCACGCTGCTCACCAGCCAGGCCAACTTGCCCCGCCGCTCCTTGGCCGCCAGGAAATGAGCCAGTACAGCGCTTGCCAGCACAATCCCGACATTATACTTGGAGCCAAGCGTACACCCGGCGGCTACCCCGGCCCACAGGTACCATTTCCGCTCCCCGGTCCGGAAGATAAGGGCCGCGAAAAGGAGCGTCAGGGCTGTAAAGAAAGTAACGATAATGTCGGGCGTTACATAGTGTGAGTGTTCGGTGTGCAGCGGCAGCACGGCCAGCACCAGGGCGCTCACCAGGCCAACCGCCGGGCCGTAGAGGGTCTTTCCAAGCAGGTAAGTCAGGAAAACTGTGGCTGTACCCAGCGTTGCCGAAACCAGGCGGCCTATCAGGAAAAAGCCCTCGGTCGACAGGTTTTGCAAATCGGTATAACGGCCCTGCCCGACCCCCGAAATGAACTGGACCGCGCTTGCCGCGTACTGGATATAAAAGGGCAGGCTGGGCCAGCGGAAGAAATGCGGATTAAGGTCGCCGGTCTGGAGCATTTTCAGGCCGGTATTGGTCATGGTCGGTTCGTCCGGGTTATCAAAGTAAGGCAAGCTCTGGCTTAACGAGGCAAACCGCAGCCCGGCGGCCGCTACCATTAGCAGGGCCAGCGCTACGTATTCCGCCCGCACCACCACTCTGGCCCCGGTCCGGGCAGTGTACCCGGCGTACCAGCGCAAACCTATCCCGCCGCCCAGCCCCACCAGCAAAGCCACCGCGGGCAGGCGCGAAGGAAAGACTAACCAGGCCAGGTAGGCCAGTAATCCAAGCAAACCCAGCAGGTAGTTGAAATAGGAAGTTATGGTTATTCTAAGCCAGCCCGGTTGGGTGGTCTGGCCCGGTCCTAAAGCGTCCTGGTCTGGCGGGTTAATTTGTCCGGCCTGCTCCTGGCTGATTCTGCTACTCCGTTCCTGGGTTAAAATGTTGTGGTGGGAAAGGTTTCCAATTCACCGCGCCTGTAAAGGGGTAAAACCCCCGGACAATCGGGGCTGATTTTAGCAGCAAACCATCCTAGCGTCAACGCGAGCTTAAAAGTTTCAGGCTTCCTGCTCGGCGTAGGCCAGTTCGGCGGTAATGGCAGGGTCTTTCACCCCGGCTAACTCGGCGGAAAAAGGGTGGTCATTTTGCCAGCCGGTCTTGCCGGTAGCGTGGAAACGTTCCAGCCTTCTGATGGTAATCTCGCAGTAAACCGGGTCCAGGTCGACCGTGAAGCAGCGCCGCCCGGTGCGTTCGGCGGCGAGTAAGGTCGTCCCGGAGTGCGCGAAGAAATCCAGTACCAGTTCGCCCGGTTTGGAACTGGCCTGCAAAATTCGTTCGATAGCTTTGAGCGGTTTCTGGGCGTAACAGCCGTTAACGTTTTCTTCCATCCGGTAAAAGACCTGCTGTACGTCGAACCAGACGTTCCCGGCCCGAATGGTCGGGGAAAGCCCCCGTTCCAGGTTGCCCTTGAACTCGTCGTCAATCTTTTTGTAGTAACCGCCAAGCGTTTTGGGAATCTCAGTGTACTGGGGCTGAAAAGGCGGGTTACCCAGGGTGTAGTAAAGTAACTCCTGGCGGACGGCCATCCAGTTTGTTTGAGTGCCGTAGCCGCGCTGGTTGCGCATAGTAATAAAGCTGCGGGCCTGAAAAGGGGTCCGCCGCATCATTACCATCACGTCGGGCAGCGGCTGAAAGTCGGCGGTCTGGTCCGCGCCGAGCCAGAGATAGAGGCTGCTATCCTGGTCAAGATAGCCGCGCGTGATTTCAATCCATTCCCGGCACCACTCGATATACTGGTCGAGCGTTCGGAACTCAAAAGCAGCCAGGTTATAAGGTGGGTCGTGGACAGCCAACCGGGCGGTCTCCTGGCCCATCAACCGGGCAATCTGGGTCGGGCTGGTGGCGTTCAGGCAGCCGACCCGGTGCCCTGATAGGGGGTCCTGCCAGATTTCACCGGGTTTGAGCCGGCAAAAAGGCACCAATTTTGCATAAATGGCGGGCGCTCTATCCAGCCGGGGTAAGGGATTATTTATCATGTAGTAATTTTAACATTTAGCTGTTCTCTTTGCCAGACAAATTGATTTATTACTAATCTTGCCTACTTTCTCGTAAAACCCTGATTGTTAAGGTCACAATTTATTATAGATTGTTAAATATATACCAAAATAAAATTAAATTGTTTAGATAAATGCATTATTGCGAAACTACTAATAATTTTGTACTATAACACCAATATTTAGTACCTTTTTTCTATTGTGGTGTTAAAGTGAGGGAAAATGGCTACAAAAAATTTGTTTATTGAAGCAATTAAGCAAGACTCTTCCAAAGTCGTGGAGGCAGTTCGCGGCCACTCCAACCCGCCGGTGCTGCCCGTTCCAAGCTGTCCGGGTTGGAATATAACTTTCCTGATGCTGCACCTTGGCAGCAATCACCGCCGGGTTACAAAGCTCCTGCGCAATGGCGAACCTGTCGACTTAAGCGATACCGGGTATCTTAACCTTGAACCGGACTGGCAGGAATGGCTTAAAAACGGGAAAGCCCCGGACGATAAAGCGGTGCCATCCTCCCTGGTTAGGTGGTTTGAGGAAGGTTATAACGGACTGGTTGCCGCTCTTAACGAAACCGGGGATGATAGCCAGGTCTGGAACTTTACCGGCAAAGCCCGCATCCCGGCCTCCG
>CADDZM010000532.1 GCA_902812345.1 Chloroflexota bacterium
TTGGTGACGAGGTGGTGAAGTTTTACCAGGACCAAGCCGCGACCGCCGGGTACAAGGTCGAGAGCGTTACAGACCTGGTTAAAGATAACGGCAGCGGCAACAAGATGCGCTGGATTTACCTGAGCAAAGGGACGGACCATGTTGGTATCCTGGTGGTGGACTCCGCCAACGCTGAAACGGGCAGCACCTTTGGCCTGGGCGACCACGAAACGGGTATCTATTTCTGCACGACTTAGGCCGTTTTGTTTGAAAGATTCGTAACCTGTCCTAAAAATCCGGTCCGGCTAAATTGCCCGGGCCGGATTTTTACTTTTATAACAAATACACTTATAACAAGTCCGGCTGGTTGGTTGGCCTTCTTCTAAAATTCGGGATGACAAAGGTTTTTATTTTTTAGGCGGGGTAGGGGTTGCGTAAACGCCGATGTAACTTGTGCGGTCGAAGCGCCAGCGGTAATCGGTCTGGTAAACGGTAATTTTTAACTTCCGCTCACTCCTGCCGATGCGCCAGGCCAGGTAGAACAGGCACAAAGCCATAAAGACGGGCAAAATGATAAAGGTCAGCCAGACCGCCAGGCTTCGGCTCGTTAGCAAGACCACCGCGAAAATCACGACTACCACGGCCAGGCTGCCGTAAAGGATTAACCGTTCGCGGGAAGATGCGGGCCGGCCGGTCTGGATATTGGAAGTTCGGATTTTCTGGACTCCGGCCAGTTGCCCGACCGTCGCCATGTACGGCCCCAGCGAAAGCAGCACCACAATCAACCCGGCCCCGAAGATAAATAAATCGCCCCAGCCTAACGGCGTGGCCCAGTCAATGATGGCGTTGAGGAGGCGGAGCAAGGCTGTTACAAGCAGCGCCGCCCCGCCCCCGGCCAGGCAGACCCAGCCGTAGAAAAGGAACAGGCGGCGGATACCGCGTCGTGCGTCCGGCATAAATTATTTTCCGATACAGAAGTTTTCAAAAATCTCTTTTAAGAGCGAGTCCTGCACGCTTTCGCCGGTAATCTCGCCCAGGCTGTCCATCGCCAGGCGCAAATCAATCGAAACGAAGTCGGCGGGGAGTCCGGCCTCGCTCGCCATAATCGCGGCCTGCAAATGTTCCCCGGCCCGGGCCAGGGCCCGGCGGTGGCGTTCGTTCGTGACCATCACGCTGTGGGTGGCGACGTTCTGGCCGCCCAGGGCCAGCCGTGCAAGGGTTTCTTCGAGTTCGTCCAGCCGTTCGCCGGTCATGGCTGAAATTCTTACCACCGGCACGCCCGGCAGCAGTTCTTCGACCCTTTGCGGCCCGACAACTTGCGGCGTCAGGTCGGACTTGTTCAGGATTACACAGGCTTTCTTGCCGCTCTCGCGAAACAGTTCGCCCCGGACCGCTTCGACCAGTTCTAAATCACCTGGCCCCAACTCGCGGCTGCTATCCAGCACCGGCAATAGCAAATCGGCGCTGGAAAGAGCCTGGCGGCTGCGCTCGATACCCAACGCTTCAACCACGTCCTCGGTCGCGGTAATCCCGGCGGTATCCACCAGGACGACCGGCACCCCGCGCAAATTGACCGTTTCCTCGATAACGTCGCGGGTGGTCCCGGCAATCGGGGTGACGATGGCGCGGTCAGCCCGCAAAAGGGCGTTCAGGAGCGAGCTTTTGCCCACGTTCGGCACGCCCACGATTGCCGCGCGGATGCCCTGGCGGTAGATAATCCCGGCGTCGGCGGTTGCCAGCAGCTTTTCGAGTTCGGCCTGGGTCTGCAGGAGTTGTGGCGCGACCGAGGCGGGCGGCACGTCGTCTTCGGGGAAATCTATCATGGCTTCGAGATGGGCCAGGCTGCTGAGCAAGCCCTGGCGCACTGCCGCAATCCGCTTCGACAAATTCCCGGCCAGTTGGCCGAGTGCCTGTTCGAGGCCCGGCCCGGTCTTGGAGCGCACTATATCAAGGACCGCTTCGGCCTGGGCCAGGTCAATCCGGCCGTTAAGGAAGGCCCGCAAAGTGAACTCGCCCGGTTCGGCCAGCCGCGCCCCCTGTTGCAAGGTCAGGTTCAAGACCCGTTCGAGCGGCACGACCCCACCGTGACAGTTAAGCTCGACCATGTCCTCGCGGGTGTAGGTACGCGGCCCGGCCAGGTAGACCGCCATCACTTCATCAAGCAGTTCGCCCCCGGCGTCTCCGCCCGAAACGACCCGCCCGTAATACAGGCGGTGGCTTTCAAAGCGCGCTTTCCGCTTGCCGCCGGGCGTGCGAAAGATGTTATGTAAAATTGGCAGAGCTTGCGGCCCGGTCAGCCGGACAATCCCGATGCCGCCTTCCCCCAGGCCGGTAGATATGGCGCTGATTGTATCTGTGTACATGGTTAGTTGTTAGTTTTTAGTTCTTAGTTCTTAGTTCTTAGTTCTTAGTACAACTGCTCACAAGTTCGTAGTGGGTTGTAAGTATTAGCTTGTGTTTAGAATGGTCGCAGGCTCATTTACAAGCTCATTTCGACCCGCCGCATATTTATGAGCAGTTGTACTTAGTTCTCAGTATTAACGAGCCAGTGTTTAGTTAATCTTTATTTGCAAAAATCTAATTTGCACGTTCATTTACTTATACATTATTTTGGCTAAAAACAATTTTTGACTAGGGAACCCGCCTTGAACTTCTCTCTTTTACTAAACACTAAATACTAAAAACTCCTTCCCTTAATAATTGTAACAAAATCGCCGAGTTGCCCCGCCTCTACGTCCGCTTTCAGGCGGTCGAGTTCGGTTTCCAGGGCGGTTTCAAGCTCGACGGTAAGGCGGTGCGGCTCTAACTTTTCCTGCCCGGTGAAGACGCGAACCGGACCGACGCTAATAAGAAATTCAGGCTGTGGGTCTCGAAAGAACTCGTAACGGACTGCCACCGGGTAGACGTAGCACGCCCCGCAGCGACCATCGGTGCGATTATCAGGGCGGCTGACAGTCCGGCGAATAAGCCGGGTCAGGCCGCTTTGAAAGCCGAGCGGCCGCCGCCCCTGGGGCGAAATCTCGCCCTGCGGGAAAATCCACAAGGCCCGGCCCGGCCCGCCCTGGAGTTCTCCGGCAATATATTCAAGCGAGCGCATGGCTTCCCGGCCGTTCTCGCGGTTCACCGAAAAGACCCCGGCCCA
>CADDZM010000533.1 GCA_902812345.1 Chloroflexota bacterium
GCAGTTTAACACGGGAGCGCTTAGGCAGTTTAACGCGCAAGTGTCGGCACGCCGCCCACCGGGTAGAAGCTTTGGAAACTGGGATGTATCTGGTCGGTAGCGTCTACAACTTTTGGGTGGCGCACCGCGAATTGGCGAATTGCGGATAGCTAACTATGACCGAGGGGAGCAAGGCCGCTGGCAGCCACGCCCGCCCGCGATGTCGAGCGGGTTAAGCGACCATATATGGAGCGTGGGAGAATTGTTAAAGTACAAGGTATTGCCGCCGCCATTTGTGCCGCCCAAGCGCCGAGGGCGACCGCCCAAAAACTCAGTTCAAAACTTCACCGTTTAATGGGGTGCTACCAGACCGGCCAGAATAAACTTTTAAGCCTCACTTATTCAATTTTGGGGATTGATTTTAGTAAAACTTATGTTAAAATTTTAATTGTCCCTCTGGCAAATTTCCATCAAAATCAATATATAGCCCCTGTCCGTATCGGAATTTAGTTTCCTGACCAGGTACTATCCGTGGCTTCCTGCTAATTTCTAACAACTTAAAATGCGGAGGTAACTCATGGCTGCGCTCAAACTTTATAGAAGCGTTTTGTTAGTGGCCTTACTTTTTGCCAATTTGGTGTTGGGCCTGGTTGACCCCGCTATTGCCGCCCAACCCGCCGTTTCATCAAACTCCATCCAGGCGCAAACAGCTACCAGCGATTGCCAGACCGGCAAAGGCTTCGGGCTGAATGCCGCCAATAAAACCATTCTTAGCCAGTTGCAAAGCGCGGCCGGCCCTGGTGGTGTTATCGCATGCCACAACTATACCGGCAAAGTTCGCTTTTTAGGCACTGAGCCAGGTAAACCGGTAGCTCGTTCCGCTAATCTTCCCGGCAAAGCTTCCCCCGAAGAAGCCACCCGGACTTTCCTTACTGAGTACGGTTCGCTCTTCGGGCTGACCGACCAGTCCAAAGAATTAAACGTAATGAAGTCCCTTACCGGCGAACAGGGTAACAACTTCGTGCGCTACCAGCAGGTCTACCAGGGTGTCCCGGTTATCGCCGGAGAAATAATTGTGCAGGTTGACCCGAACCAGCAGGTGGTTTCAGCCGGGGGAGAACTGGCCCCTGACCTGAGTTTGAGCGTAAGCCCGCAATTTACCCCCGACCAGGCCCGCGCCCAGGCTTTTGCTAATGTAGCAAAAATCTACAAAGTTGATGCGGCTCACCTGACTGCTACCACCCCGGAACTGGCTGTTTACGACCCGCGCCTGCTCGCCGATACCGGTGGCTACAGCCATCTTGTCTGGAAAATGACCGTGGAAAGCGACGGAAGCGTTGCCGCGTCCGAACCATTCGAAGAACTGGTGCTGGTGGATGCGGCTACTGGGAACGTGGTTTTGCATTTCAACCAGATTGCCGAAGCCAAAGACCGCCGGATTTGTAACCTGAATAATACTTCTTATACTTCCGGTTCGGAGCCGGATTGCGTTTCTCCGGTACGTTCAGAGGGCCAGGCGGCTACCGGTGTAGCCGATGTTGACCTGGCTTACAATTATTCCGGAGCAACTTATGATTTTTATTTTAATAATTTTGGGCGCGACAGCTTAAATGGAAGTGGCCTTGCTCTCAAAAACAGTGTCAAGTTATGTGAGGCCGGCTATTCCTGCCCCTACGGCAATGCCTTCTGGAGTTTTGCCAAGCAGCAGATGTATTATGGTCAAGATTTCGCTTCGGCTGATGATGTTGTAGCGCATGAACTAACCCACGGCTTTACCAGTTTTACCTCAAACTTGCTCTATTATTACCAGTCGGGCGCGATCAACGAGTCGATGTCAGACGTTTTTGGTGAATTCGTTGACCAGACCGACGGTGTTGACGGCTGCGCCGGAAGCGGGGCGACAAATCGCTGGTTACTAGGTGAGGATTTACCAATTGGTGGCCCGTGTAACGGCCAGATTCGCAATATGAAGAATCCACCTGCTTTCTCAGACCCTGATAAGGTAAGCAGTGGGTTTTATGTTACCGGCAGTTCCGACAGCGGAGGGGTTCACACCAATAGCGGCGTTAACAATAAAGCCGCCTACCTCATAGTGGACGGCACGGTAGCGGAATCCGGCGGCGCTTTCAACGGGCAAACTATTACCGGTATTGGTATTCCAAAAGCGGCCCAGGTTTACTATGAGGTCGAAACGCACCTGCTAACATCCGGCAGCGATTACCAGGATTTGTATAATTACCTGCCGCAAGCCTGCCTGAATTTACTCGGCCAACACGGTATTACAGCCAATGATTGCGACCAGGTTAAAAAGGCCGTAATTGCGACCGAGATGAATCTTACTCCTGCTGGTTTCAATCCCGAAGCTCCCATTTGCGCGGTAGGCAAGTCCCCCAATGATGTTTTCTTCGATAATATGGAAAATACCGCCAGTGGTAAATGGACCTTTGCCGCCCTCAGCGGGAGTAACGCCTGGAGTTACAGCACCTTCCCTTATAACACCAGCGGCACGCATCACCTGGAAGGCAAGGACCTTGGCTCCATCTCCGACAGCACCGCTACGATGACGAATGGGGTAGTTATCCCGGCCAATGCTTTCATGCACTTCCGGCATTACTATTATTTTGAAAGTGGTTATAACTATGATGGGGCTGTGCTGGAATATACCATAAACAATGGCGTTAACTGGATAGATGCCGGTTCATTATTCGATACAAACGGTTATAACGGCACAATATCAACCTCTTATGGCAATCCGTTAGGTGGCCGGGCGGCCTTTACAGGAGGGAGCACAGTTTATTATTCGAGCCGCCTCAACCTGTCAGCGCTATCCGGGCAGACCGTCAAGTTCCGTTACCGGGTAGGCAGCGACTCAAGTGCTGGTACTGATGGCTGGTGGATTGACGACATGCAGATTTATACCTGCAACACGCCAACAACCACTACCGCGCTTACTTCATCGGCTAATCCGGCTTTAAGGGGCAAGGCCGTTACCTTTAACGCAACTGTAACAACTAGCGGAACGTCAGCCCCAACCGGTAGTGTTACATTCAAAGATGGGCTGAATACCCTTTCTACGGTTGCCCTGAGCGAGGGCCACGCCAGCTTTACCACTTCAAGCC
>CADDZM010000534.1 GCA_902812345.1 Chloroflexota bacterium
CCCGTTTTCGGCCAGCCATTCGCGCACCGTCTTTGCCAGCCCCTCCGGCAAACTTCCTTTTAACCCTTGCTCCAAATAGAGCCGGAGCAGCGCCGGGTCCAATCCGTTTTGCAGCGCCGCCGAAAACCGTGCCCGATCCGGCTCGATGAAAAACCTGCCCGCTTCCCCGTTACTCGGCCCCGGTCCTGGACGGCATAACGACATTAGCCGGAATAGTTGCCAGGGATGATAAGTAAAAGGTTTTCCCGGCAGGGAAAGCGTAAAGGAAAATAAAAATTCGTCCGAATCCCAGCGCAACCAACCCCTCCCAGGCCACCGGCCCGGATAGCATTCCTGCCATAAATAGGCCAGGTCCAACTGCTCGCGTTCACCCTGGGGTCCGGCGCGGTCGTCCAGGGCAGCCAGAACCTTTAGCAACTCCCCGGCTACTTTACCGGCCCGGAAGCGCGCTTCGTCCTCCCTAAAAAGCAGCCCGGCCAGGGCCAGCCTCTTTAGGCCCGTTATATTTTGAGGGTCCGGCACCACCCCATATTCGGATAAGGCCGCCGCCAGGTCGGGCGTAAGGAGCAGTTGCCGCCAGTCCCGGTCGTCCAACCAGGCTCGAAGGGCCAGGGCCGGGGGCAGTTGCAGCCAGGTGAAAGCTGCCACCGTTGGCCGCAAAAGCCCGGCATCGTCCTCGGCCAGCCAACCCCCGCGCCATAACCGCTCCAGGGCTGCCAGGGCTTTCCCGGCCAGACCCCACGCCGCCAGTTCGGTTTCCAGCGGCTTTAGCCAGGCCGCCGTCGTCAGCTTGCGGCCGTGCCGGGGGCGGGCGGCTCCAATTTCCCCGGCCTCTGCGCGAGCCAGCAGGTAGGCCACCAGCGCCATTAAAGACACCGCACCGCCCGCCATACCGACCAGACAATCGCCATAAACCAGACCAGTGCCGCCCAGGGCCAGAAAAAGACCCCGGCCAGCCAACCGGGCAACCACTGGTACAATAGCCAGCCCGGCGCAACCAGTATCCAGACAATTATTTGCCGGACCAGCGCCCGGTGGGCCTGCTGCGCCAAAAAGAGCGCCCGGCCGTTAGCGACCAGGAAAAGTAGTAGGCAGAGCGCGATACCGCCCGCGTAGGTAAAAGGGTTTAACAAAATCGAGAGTTGGCAGGCTGCCGCCGCAAAGCACTCGCCCTGACCGGCGTATCTTTTCAAAGAGCCCGCGCCCCGGTAGGCCGGGCGGTCAGGAATAGCGTAAGTGTAAGGGGTAGCCCGGTAAAATTGACGGCTGTTCAGATTATGTCTTGACATCGCAGTAGCCTTTCTTAAAAAGTTCACAGAATAAGAAAATGGGCTAACCTATCCTGGACCGGCCCGCGCGCCTTACCGATCTCCTCGATTTTTGTCACCGCATCCCGGTCCAGAAAATAAAACCGGATATTATCCTCTTCCGGCCTGATCAAGCGGGTTAGCCGGGCTTGCAAATTGCGAAAATCCTCCCGGCGCAACTCGCATTCAAAGACGCTGTACTGGACGTGGCGTCCATGATTTTTTAACGTCTTGAAAATTCTGTCGCGCCGCCGGTCCTCCACCACGTCGTAAGCAATTACCACGAACACCGGCAGTTACCCCCTTACCTTTACCTTTACTTTTGAGGCCGCCACCAGGGCGTACGGCCGGTACTGGCCGGTTTCTCCCCTTATAAGGGCAGCAAACTGCCGCACCTGTAGCTCGATTATCCGCCGCAAAGTGTGGTTACGGCTCTCTGGCGGATAAAAAACATAACTTTCCATCTTCTTTTCATAACTTTCCAGAAACAGGGTGCGGGCGGCCGGTTTGAGCCGCCAGCCCGCTTTGGGTGGTCCCGCCGGACTATCTCGCTCCATCCCGGTCTCGACCGCCTGCACCTTGTTCTCTTCATCTGCCGACGGCAGTGGAGCCACCACTCGCTCAAAATCGGCCAGGCCGATGACTTTCCGCTCCAAAAGTTCAATTACCACCCGGTCCACTATCACCGGCCGGAATTCCTCCATTAAATCAAGTGCCAGGCTTGGCCGGCCATAGTTAATAGCGTGGAAAAAGCCCAGGTAGGGGTCAAACCCGACCCGCTGCACCGCCGCCAGGGTCTCCCTGGTCAAGAGGCTATAACCAAAGCTCAAAATGGCGTTCACCGGGTCGGGCGGCGGGTAGTAGTCGCGCCGGGCAAAGCCGTACTCGCGCAGGAAGGGAAAAGAGTGGCGCAAACCCTCGAAATAAAGGGCCGCACCCTGACCCTCAAAACCGCGCAACATCTCCAGGTCACGGGCGGTTTCAAGCCTGCTCATGAGGCGGGCCATGCGCCGTTCGTAAGGGGCAGCCTGGACCGGGAGGGCTTGGCGCTGGTTATGCAGCTTACCGGCCACAAAGACCCGCGCCAGGTTCAACTGCCGGGCCGGGTTGTCCACATACCGGGCGTGCAAAAAGCGCAGGTGGCTGTGCAGCGAAACCTCGCCGCTGACCCTCGCTTCCAGCCTCAAGTTCCGGCTGAAAAAACAAAGGTCAATCTGGCGGGCGGTCAGGGCCAGCATGGCTTCGGTCGAAAAATCCACCCCTCGCCCCACTACCACCACCTGCTGTAAATTTATCAGCGGCACTTCGCCCACTATCCGGTTCTGGCGTTTGAGCACCAGACGCTCGTCCGCCTTGTGGACGCTGGTGCCCGGCTCGGTCACATACAAAGTAGTTGTTGCCATAACTTTTTTCTCCCGCTGGTGTCACATCAAGACTAAACGCGGTTCCGGCCCTGGGTGCGGCCCCGCTGGACAATACCGGGCTTGAAACGGATTGACCGTCCCAGCCACCCGCTACCGGCCGCTTCCAACCAGGCCAGCCGGTAATTGCCAGCCCTGTTAAGACTGGCCTCGCTCTCCGTCTCAGGGCCGGACCCTTTTGGCAGGCTCTTCCAGCGCCCCTCCGGCCCGAACTCGGCCCCCAGGAATTTAAACCCCTCCGCCAGGGGCGTCACCCGCGTTTTAGCCGCTTTGAAATTAAGGCCCAAACTCTCTAAAATCTTTTCGGCTTCCGTAAACGCCTTAAAAGCCTCCCGCTGCGTGCCGCACAAAATCACCAGGTCGT
>CADDZM010000535.1 GCA_902812345.1 Chloroflexota bacterium
ATATTTCACCTTTACTCCGGGGCAATTAAAACACTGCTCCTGGCACTGGTCTCCAGGGGTCTAACCGCTTCTCGCTTAAATTCAGCCGTTTATAGTTTCTATGGATATTTGCTGCCCATAATTTTTCGGTAGCACCCCATTAAACGGTGAAAAACAGGAAAAGTTGAAATAAAAGCGTTCATCTGGCAAAATTTGGTTACTATGAATAAAGAACAACCAATGCCGATGAACGCTGGGGAGCAATTCTGCTCTAACCAGCATTGTCCCAAAAGAGGCCTCAAAAAGCAAGGCAACATCACCATTCATGACCGAGTGCGCCAGCGGTACCGCTGTAAAGTCTGCCGCAAAACCTTTAGTGAACGCACCGGCACCGTATTCGAAGGATTGCGTAAGCCCCAGACCTTAATTCTTGTGGTGGTTACATTACTCACCTTTGGTTGTCCTATTCAGGCCATCGTCGCCGCTTTTGGGCTGGACGAACGCACCATCGCGGACTGGCGCGACCGGGCGGGCCAGCATTGTCAAAAGGTCCATGAGCAGTTGGTGGTTCACCAAAACCTCGATTTACAGCACGTCCAGCTTGATGAAATCCGGGCCAAAGGGGTCGGTAAGGTCATCTGGCTGGCCATGGGTATCATGGTCCCGACCCGTTTATGGTTAGGTGGGGTGGTTAGCGCTACTCGTGACCGAGTTCTGGCCGACCGCTTACTAAAGCTGGTGCGAGGCTGCGCTAAATCCACCGCTAAACTCCTGGTCTGTGTAGACGGGTGGGCGGCTTATCCTAAAGCCATAAAACGAGCTTTCCGCGACAAAGTGCTACCAGCAGGCGCGGGGCAAGCTCAAGCTCAAAGGGGGCGACCTCGTCTAGCCCTGTGGCCCCAACTGGCCATCGGCGTAGTCATAAAGTACAAGCGGGCTTATAAACTGGTGGAAGTACGCCGGGAAATCGTGGCTGGCACTCAAAAGTTAGTGGCCGAACTCATCAGCGCTTCCCAGGGGGGATTGTACTTGAACACCAGTTACATCGAGCGGTTCAATGCTACCTTACGGGAGCGCTTAGGCAGTTTAACGCGCAAGTGTCGTCACGCCGCCCACCGGGTAGAAGCTTTAGAGACGGGGATGTATCTGGTCGGCACGGTTTACAACTTTTGTGTGGCGCACCGCGAATTGCGGCTGGCGAACTATGACCGACCAGAACAAGGCCGTTGGCAGCCCCGCACTCCCGCGATGGCGAGCGGGCTAAGTGACCATATTTGGAGCGTGGGAGAATTGTTAAAGTACAAGGTAGTGCCGCCGCCATTTGTGCCGCCCAAGCGCCGGGGCCGACCACCCAAAAGGTTAACTCAAAACTTCACCGTTTAATGGGGTGCTACCGTTAAACGCGTATTTCGAATTTATCTGCCCTATCTGGGGGCTGTTGGGCTGGCTATCGTCTTAAAATACTGCTTTTACCAGGGGCCTATCCCGGAATTCAGCAGCTGGTTTAACACCAACTGGAATTCGCCGACCGACCTTAAGCTGGTAGCGAGCCACCTGCTTTTAATTGGCGGCATAAACTCGGACGCTTTGGATACGGCCACCTGGTCGCTGGTTTATGAGATGCGGATTTCTCTTATATTTCCGCTTTTAATGTACTTTGTCCTGAAATTTAACTGGATAGTGGTGCTAGGAGCCGCTATTCTGGTGCCTTTTATAACACATTACCTGCCGTATGACCTCTACTCCAATTTTCAATACAGCGCCATCTTTGTGGGCGGAGCACTGCTGGCAAAACACCGCATCTCTCTGATGGAGCATTATAAATCGCTGGGCAGACCGCTAAAAGTTGGCTTAGCGGTAACCGCATTTATACTTTATAACTACAACTGGATACTTACAGGCCTGTTCGCTTCCCAGTCCGATTTAAGAGACAGCCTTATTGTCTCCAGCGGGGCCTCTATCTTTGTTATAACGTGTCTGGCCTCCCGGTCATTGCTGGCTGTATTGCACAATCGTTTTATCTTATTTCTGGGTAAAATTTCCTATAGTTTATATCTCTATCATGCCATTATTATGCTAAGTATGGTCCATGCTCTTTATGGGAAGCTGGCCATTCAATTTATTTTAGTTATTGCATTTGTAGTTTCTTTAGGGGTATCGACGATGCTTTATTATCTGATCGAGCGGCCCTCGATCCGTTACGGTCGGTACCTGTCCGAACGATTCTTCCCGGCCGCGACCCCGTCTTACCGCCAGCTTCCTGCTTTCATCCCCGCCAACGGCCCGGTCGCGCCTTCGCATTCCACTGCTGGCGAAACCCCAACTGCAACTACTGCCGCTACAGCGTCGGCAGATATCGTTCTTACAACTATTCCCGCTGCCGAAGCCATGCCGGTACCCGGTACCGTCCTGTCACAACCAACCCGGCTGTCTGAAAATGAGAATGATATTTCAAGTTCTTTTGAGGCTGAATCGCTGAAGCCGCAACCGCAAAGTCATCCTGATAAGAGCGTGGTCTCGGTCTCTGATATCACTGTTTTTACCACGCCTGATCTTGAACCTGAAGGTGAAGTTGAAGCTGGCCGTTAGTTAATCTGAACAGATCTCAGCCGACACCCTAAAACAAAGTAAACGGTCTTACCCGGCTTAGAAAAAAAGGTAGCACCCCATTAACCGGTGAAGTTTTGAGTTAACCTTTTGGGCGGTCGGCCCCGGCGCTTAGGCGGCACAAATGGCGGCGGCGCCACCTTGTACTTTAACAATTCATCCACGCTCCATATATGCTCACTTAGCCCGCTCGCCATGGCGGGAGTGCGGGGCTGCCAACGGCCTTGTTCCCCTCGCTCATAGTTAGCCATCCGTAATTCACGGTGCGGCACACAAAAGTTGTAGACACTCCCGACCAGATACATCCCAGTTTCCAAAGCTTCGACCCGGCGGGCGGCGTGCCGACACTTGCGCGTTAAACTGCCTAAGCGCTCCCGTAGGGTGCCATTGAACCGCTCGATGTAACTGGTGTTCAAGTACAATCCGCCCTGAGAAGCGCTGATGAGTTCGGCTACTAACTCTCGGGTGC
>CADDZM010000536.1 GCA_902812345.1 Chloroflexota bacterium
ATAAAATGGCAAATCAAGCGGATCTGGCGCTTTCTCGCAAAAGCTGGGAAGGAGTGTGACCGACCCACACCTTGAGGGCGCGGGTCAGGTGCGACTGGTCGAAATAGCCGGTCTCACAAACCGTTTCGAGAATCGGCAGACCCTGTCCGAGCAGGGCCGCCGCTCGCTGGGCGCGTTCAATCTGGTGAATCTGGTTCTGGGAAAGGCCGGTCGCCCGCAAAAAGCGGTGCCGGACCGTGCGCGGGGAATAATCGTGCGGCCGATCCGCCAGGACCGCGCTCACCAGCGGGTCAAAAGTCAAAATGTCCCGCCGGGCCAGGCGGTCCAGAAAGGTATCGGCGTTGTGGAAATCGGGGAACTGCCAGGCCGACCCGTTCAGCCAGAAGGAGTGGCCGGAGGCTTCGGGTAGCGTGGCCTCGGTATCTAAAAAGTTACCAAGGGGCAAATGCGGCATAAAAGCGCCGAGTTTGAACTTTATCCAGAGGATTTCGGCCCCTTCGGTGAAAGGCACTACCCCGGAAGTGGTTAGAGGCCCGGTCAGGTATGTAAACTTGCGCCCCTGGTATTTTGTAAAGACCATATGCCAGTGGCTTTCCGCCGGGCGAATAGTGGTGCCTTCCCCGACGCTGTACCCGTGTGTGATGGTTTCTACAAAAGGAGAGTCCGAACCCCTTTCCTCATAGATAAAACTCATTTAGCTTGCTCCTTAGCCTTACTTTATTCTTTCCCGGTCCGGTTCTTTTCCTGGCAGTCTGCGACCGGACTTATATTCCCTGCTGCATACCGTATCCTAAAACTGGGCCGTTCGCGCCATTCTATTATAATCTCAAATGGGGATTTAAACCCGGATTTTTACCTGCGTAAGCGAAAATAAAGGAGTAGAATAAAAGGGTAGAATTGAAGCTGGCTAGCGAAATTACCCTTTTAGCCCTGGGCATTATCCGCTCAGACATATTATAATGAGGCCGAAACGTTAAGGCCGGTAAGTGAAATGAGTTGATGAATGGCTAAAGTAACCGTGCTTGGTACCGGAATGGTCGGGGCCAGCTTTGCTTATAAACTGCTTGGCACCGGTCTTGCGTCCGACATATTGCTGGTGGACGCGAACGCCAGGCGGGCCGAAGGCGAGGCGATGGACTTGCAACACGCCATGCCTTTCGATAAGCCCTGCAATATCCGGTCGGGCGGCTATGCCGGTATTACCGGGAGCGACATCGTGGTAATCAGCGCCGGGGTAGCCCAGAAACCCGGCGAAACCCGCCTCGACCTGGTTAAACGTAACGCCGCCATCTTCCGGGAGATGATTCCCCAGGTGGTCCAGGCTGCGCCCGAAGCCATCCTGGTTATTGCGACCAACCCGGTGGACATTATGACCGAGGCGACCATCCGCTATTCCGGGCTGGAACCGGGCCGGGTCGTGGGTAGCGGCACCATCCTTGATACGGCCCGCTTCCGCTATTTACTGGGCAGCTATTACGGAGTTGACCCGCGTAGCGTCCACGCCTACATTATTGGAGAACACGGCGACAGCGAAGTGGCCGCTTTTAGTACGGCAACGATAGCCGGGATACCGCTGGCCGAAGTGGCCCGGCAGCAAAATCGCGCCTACAGCCAGTCCGATATGGACGGGCTTTTCGAGCAGGTCCGCCAGGCCGCCTACCACATCATCGAGCGCAAAGGGGCGACTTATTACGCGATTGCTTCCGGCCTGGCCCGCATCGTCGAGGCGATTTTGCGCGGCCAGAATACCGTTTTTTCTCTTTCCAACCGCATGACCGGGCAATATGGCGTCAGCGAAGTCTGCCTGAGCCTGCCAGCCGTTTTGAACCGCCAGGGTATCAGCCACTTTCTCCAATTGCCGTTAAGCGAAAGTGAGGAAGCCGGTTTTGTTAAAAGCGCCGGGTTGCTAAAAAAGCTGGCTGAAGATTCCCTGTAATACCAAGTACGGATGAATACTCGCCAATGTGAAGGAAGGTGCTTTCGCCACCGGCGCCGAGATTCCTCCACTTCGGTCGGAATGACAAGGTAGAGTCCCTATCCGTACTTGGTATAAGATATAGCTGAGATAACTTGACTCCGTTCACACTCAAAGGCTGTGACAAAACTAAAAGTTCTTGGTTACTAGTTTTTAGCGAAAAGAGACCGCTAAAAACTAAACACAGAACACTAAAAACTTTTCCACGTTCAACGTTGTTTCGTTCCACGTTCAACGAATCAGTATTCCCTGGTTGGGTAAGTCGCCAGACCGCCCGGCATTTTGGTTTCGTGCTATAATTTAACCCAACAAATTGCTGCTTTTGACTTTGCAACGCGGGAAGGGAGAAACGATGGATAAACAGGAACTGGTAGCCGAACTATTAAAAATCTTTGGGCCGGACGGCATGCTTTACGCCCCCGAAGATGTGCTGGTCTACGAGTACGATTTCTCCCTGGACAAAAATTTGCCCGAAGCGGTAGTCTTTCCCAGCACCACCGAGCAGATTGCGGCTCTTCTGAAATTGGCCGCCGACAACGATATTCCGGTCACGCCACGCGGCGCGGGGACCGGCCTGAGTGGCGGGGCGATTGCGGTTCGGGGCGGTATCGTCGTAGCGATGGCCCGCATGAAAAAGCTGCTCAAACTAGACGTGCCGAACCGCTACGCGGTAGTCCAGCCCGGCCACGTCAATTTGGAACTTTCGACCGAAATTTCTCCCAGCGGTTACTTTTTCGCGCCCGACCCGGCCAGCCAGAAGGCCAGCACGATAGGCGGCAACCTGGCCCTGAACGCGGGCGGCCCCCATTGCCTGGCTTACGGCACCACCACCAACCATATCCTGGGTATTGAAATGGCTCTGCCCGGCGGCGAGGTGGTTCGCACCGGTGGGGCCGCGCCCGACCGCCCCGGCTATGACCTGACCGGCTTTATTGTCGGCAGCGAAGGCACCCTCGGTATCGTAACCGAGGCGACCGTCAAGATTATGAAGAAGCCCGAAGCGGTCAGCACTTTCCTGGCCCTTTTCGAGGATGTCGGGGCCGCCTCGGACGCGGTGTCGGCGGTTATCGGG
>CADDZM010000537.1 GCA_902812345.1 Chloroflexota bacterium
GGGCTGCCCGCGCTCGACCACACCAGCCGCAAAACCACCTTTTACCTGCCCGACTTCCTGCCAGACCCTGAGCGGGATGGGCCGCAAGGTATCCTTTTCCTGGATGAACTACCGGGCGCGGACGACCAGACCCGCATCGCCGCTTACGGCTTGCTGTTGGAACGCCGGGTAGCCGCGTACGATATACCCGCCGGGTGGCGCATCATCGCGGCCGGTAATCGCCCGGAAGATGACCCGGCCAACCGGGAATTTGGCAGCGCCCTCAACGACCGGTTGGTCCACTTCCTGGTCGAGCCAACTATCAAAGACTGGTTAGAATGGGCCGAGACTAACGGGATACACCCTGAAATCCTGGCTTTCTTGAGCCTGATGCCGCAATTTCTGGTAGCCAGCGAAAACGATATTCGCCAGGAGCGGGCTATCGTGCCCTCTCCGCGCTCGTGGGAGCGGGTTTCCAGAATCTGGTCGAACCTTACAAATGAGCGGTCCCGCGAATTAGCCACAGCCGGGTTGGTAGGCGATACCGCCGCCCACCGCTTCTTTAGCTTTTGCCGGGAGGTTAAGGACGCGCCTTCTATCGAGCAAATTTTAAATACGAGCCTGGAGGAACTCCACACGGTCATTCCCACGAGCCTGCAGGCGCTCTATCTAATGGCTTACGGTTTTCAGGGGAACCTGAGCCGCCACAACGCCGGTCAGACCCTGCATGTCATCGCCCGGCTGGATAACCTTAAAGGAGATAGGCATAACAATCTGCCGATGGCGGAAATCCAGCGCCTGGCCTTTACCCTGGTGGTGAAGCGGGCCTTGAGTCTGAAGTTGAACCTGGCAGCCCACCCAGCTTTTAAGGAACTGGAAGCTGACCGCGCTCACAAGGAGGTAAGGTAAAGCCAATGCCGGTAAACCTGAGTGACAAGGTTAATAGAAGCCAGGCGGCCGGGACAGGCCAGAAGTCAGGTGAGACCCTTAAAGGGGGAGAAAACCCGGAAAGCTCTTTACTGCAAAGATCGCGCTCCGGCCGGGTTACAAACCGTATGGCGGCAGACCTGCGGGCAGCCTTGGATGAGTTTCCTGACCTGGCAGCAATTTCACTGTGGGTTAATTTCGCCGATGACGATAGTAATCCCGACCTGGTAGCCCGTACGGACGGCCAAACGGTCTTTGCCGGGCCGGATTACGCTAATCTCGAAGGGCCGGAGCGGCTGTTTGTCGTGCTGCACGAGCTCTTGCACGTGGCGCTGGCCCATCCGGCCCGGCTCGGTTTGCTGAAAAGTCAAAGGGGTAAAATCAATTTCCTGCTGTTTAACGTGGCTTGCGATGCCATTGTCAATGCAACTTTAAGCCAGGTTTACGGCCTGCCTGTGCCCAGGCATTCGGTAAAACTTGAAGAAGTGACCGAATTGCTCGGTAAGCCCGGTTCCCGGCTTTCAGAGTGGTCATGTGAAACCCTTTACCTGGCAATAATCGAGCGCCGCTCCTGCGCGCTTGCTCTTCTCAAGGATTTCCGTGATTCCGAGCGCAGAGGGTTTAGAGGCTCCCGCCGCTCTGAGCGTAGATCGTTTACGGGGCGAAAATATGAACCGGATTTAAGCGCGCCTGGCCCAGGAGCCGGACCGGGGCAATTGCCGGCCGAACTTCAAGCTCAGATAGAAGAGTGGGCCGCCCGGATGGGCCTGGTGACGGGTAATACGCCGGGTTTAGCCGACCGGTTGGCGAGAGAACTTCCCCAGGTTAAAACTCCCTGGGAGCGCATTCTACGCAATTTTCTTTTCCGCCGCCAGACTATAAAAAAGGAAGCGGACTTCGCCCGGCCGCACCGGCGCTGGCTTAGCCTGGAGCGCCAGATGCTGGTGGAGGAAGGCGTGCCGCTTCCATTCGCGCCCGCTACCTCACGCGATGTTCTTGCGCCGCGCCTGGCGGTAGTGCTCGACACCTCAGGGTCAATCAGCCCGGACATGCTAAACCGTTTCTGTGCCGAGATTGCCTCGATTATGGCCCGGACCGGGGCAACCCTTTTACTCTTGGCCTGCGATTGTGAGGTTACGTTAGCCCAGGAGTTAAAAGGTATCGAGGGCCGCCGCAAACTCCGCGAGTTCAAATATAAGGGCGGGGGCGGCACCGATTTTCGCCCGGCTATCGCCCAGGCTGCCCGGTGGGAACCGGACGCGCTGGTCTATTTTACCGACCTGGAAGGCGAAGCGGGCGACCCTCCCCGCTTTCCGGTGCTATGGGCCGTGCCGCCCTTCTCACCGGACCCGCTGATCTTACCCTGGGGAAAACTCCTAAGACTGGAATAGGGGCCAGGACCGGGGCGGTCTTGAATTATTTATTTGATTATGGGTTTAGAATTACGAGCGGGTTGAGCCGCCGGGAGCGGGAGTTTTGTTGTTTTGACTGCGGATGAGATAGCTACAATTCTGGAGACTGATAAAAACGCCGGGTATCCGAAAGTCGGATGGGATGAGGAGATAACCGACGTTTTAACCATAAAAATAGACCTTGATGGCCAATCAAATATGCGTTTTTCCAGGGACGGCCGGGGAGAATATTTTGTAAGTTCAGGCCGGCCGGTCAGGAAGTTCAAGCACGACCTGAACATTCCGGCCCTTATTGCGAGGTGCTCAGGGCTGGAGGAGTTCGGGCAGATTCTGCTTACCTATTTTGTAGAAGAGGTTTTTCAAAAGTGGGCCGCCTCCAGGCAGGCTATTGTAAGACAATTATCTGAGTGTTACCAGGAGTTTATAATCGAAAAAAACGACCGGGAGGGATTTAACAAAGTGGAAGCCCAACTGCTGGCCGGTCTGGGGCCGCATGACCTGGTAGCCTTTGGATATATTTGCGGGTCGGAGGACGAACTGCAACGGCTCGTAAAGGTTATTTTAAATGCCGCTAACGCCCTGGGCTGGTCTGACCCGGACAGGCTTGATTTTACTATCAGCGCGGCGCTACCCGGACAGGCGGCAGAACTGGAATACGACAGCCCCATTTTGGCCAATTTAAGCAGTTTGCTGCAACTGGCTTTGCGCTATAACCAGCCGTA
>CADDZM010000538.1 GCA_902812345.1 Chloroflexota bacterium
ATCATATTCAAGGATAGCCGGTTGGCGGCGGCTGAGGGTTCCCCGCAAAGGCGGCATGATGCCGTTTAAGACCTTGTGGCACTCGTCCCTGGGGACCGGCGGAATATCCAGGCCGGGGAAGATTTTGCGGTCGCCCCGGTGCGCGGCGATAAAGCTTTCGGCTTCCTGCAAAACCTTGATGGTCTGGTTGTAACATTCCTGGCTGGTTTCGCCCCAGGTTAAGAGACCGTGCTTGGCAAGCACCACTAACTCGGCCTTCGGGTTAGCCCGCACCCCTTCGCCGACCCACTTGCTGAGCAAAAAGCCGGGCCGGGTGTAATCCACCCAGACCAGTTTCTCGCCCCAGATTTGTTCGCACAATTCTTTGCCGTTCGGGGCGCAGGACAGGCTGATAATCGCGTCCGGGTGAGTGTGGTCAACGTGCCTGGCCGGGAAAAAGGCGTGAAGCAGCGTTTCGATAGACTGGCGCGGGCGGCCCAGGGCAAAAGTGCTGTGCGAAAGGTACTCAATCATATCCTCGTCGCTCATGCTGCCGCGTTCGACCAGCGGCAGCAGTTCGGCCAGGCGCAGCCCGGCGAAACCTTTTTCGGTAACGGTCGCCAGGTCACTGCCGGAACCCTTGACCCAAAGTACTTCGGTTGGCCGTCCCAGGTGGTCGAGTTCGACCCGTTTGGCCGAGGTATTGCAGCCGTAAATATTAGCGATGGTGCGGTCACTTCCCAGCAAATTCGAGCGGTAAACCAGTCCTTCCAGGGCCGGGTTCTGCCGGGCCGTTGCGTCATCCCAGCGATTTTGGGGGATTTGCAGCGTTTCTTCGATAGTTGACATCAGTTCAATTCTCCTGAAAATTTTCTCTTACTGGAAGCCGCCTTTAGTAGCTGCAACGCCGCGGTCCTTTTGAATCTTCTCCTCGTAACCGCTGGACCGGTAGGCCGCCAGCGGGTCCACCGCCAGGCCCATTTCTTCCCGGACCTGGGCCACTAATGGCCGCACGTCAATCCGGTAAGCATCCGTAATCAGGCGGTGCGCTTCCAGCACTTCCCCGGCGGTCTGGGCCTGGGCCAGTTTGTCGCCCTGCACCAGCAGAGCTTTGGCGTAAATCTCCTGGCAGTTCATCACCGAGTAGATAATCGCCCCGATTTTGCCTTCGATGTTGTGGCACTGGTCGAGCATATAGGCGACCTGGCGAGCATTACGCGAGGCTACGGGGTGGTCGCTGTACTCGGCCCCGACCAGTTCGTGGTAAATCAGGAACAACTGGTAAGGGTTGACGCTGCCAACCATCAGGTCGTCGTCGCCGTACTTGCGGTCGTTAAAGTCAAAGCCGCCAAGCTTGCCTTCGTCGAGCAGGAAGGAGACAATCTGCTCGATGTTGACGGCCTGGGCGTGGTGTCCCAGGTCAACCACCACCTGGGCCTTTTCGCCCAGTTTAAGGGTCATGCCGTAAGCGGTGCCCCAATCCGGCACATCCGTGCTGTAGAAGGCCGGTTCGTAGAACTTGTATTCAAGCAGCATCCGGGCGCCTTCCGGCAACTGCGCATAAACCGTTTTGAGGGCATCTTCCATGCGGTGCTTGCGGTCGCGCAGGCCGTCCTGGCCGGGGTAGTTAGTGCCGTCCGCGAACCAGAGTTTTAGATTATCGCTGTGGACTTTGGTCATAATGTTGCAGCATTCCAGGATATGGTCGAGCGCCATCACGCGGGTGGACGAGTTCGGGTTGCTGACCGAGCCGAGGCGGTAGGCGTTGTCCTGGAAAACGTTCGAGTTAATTGTGCCAAGCTGGATGCCCCGGTCGTTGGCGTACTGGCGCATCGCCACATAGTCGCCGTCTTCCGGCACATCCCACGGAATGTGTAAGGCCACGGTCGGGGTGACCCCGGTGAGGCGGTGGACGGTCGCGGCATCGTCAATCTTCTGGCGGGTAGTGGTGGCGGCGCCGGGGTGCGGGAAAGCCTTAAAGCGGGTGCCGCTATTGGCAAAAGCCCAGCTTGCCGTTTCAATTTTCTGGTTTTTAAGAGCGTCTTTTACTTTTTCGATGGAAATTCCCTGCGTATCCAGGGTTTCGGCCAGGAGTTCGTACCCGGCTTTGTGGTTTAGCTCCGTTAACTTTTGCATAAAACAAACTCCTTCTTTGGTAGATTGTCGTCAATCCAGGTGAAACATTTGAGGTAACAGAGCCGGAAAGTTCGTTTCCGGGTCCACATCTCGTTCGATTATCTAAACAAAAGTAATGTTCAGCCCGTTTTCGATAAACGGTCCGCTGCGTTCTCGGGCCTGGTTCCCGGCGGTTATCAGGCGGTCAATCCGCTCAAACGAGCAAAAGGTTGAAAAAGAAGTCTGCCCCACTTTGGTGCTGTCAACAACCGCGATAACCTGCTGAGTATGCTGAATCATCAAGGCTTTAAGCTGGGCTTCCTGGATATTGCTTTCGCTCAAACCCTGCTGCAAAGTCAGGCCACGCGCCGAGAAAAAGCCCTTCCCGGCGTAGAGGCGGTCCAGCATCTGCTCGCCGAGCGTCCCGACCAGCGACCCGGTATCGCCCCGGACAATCCCGCCCAGGCTAATTACCGTCAGGGAAGGATTGTTGGCAAGTTCAAGGGCTGTATAAAGGCCGTTGGTAATTATATACAGGTCTTTTTTAAGTTCTTTTATGCGCTGGGCGATAGCAAAAGCCGTGGTGCTGGCGTCAAGTAGCAGGGTATCACCGTCTTCAATCAGTTCTATCGCCGCCGCCGCGATAGCCTGTTTTTCAATGCGCTGGATTTCTAAGCGGGAAGCGAAAGTGCCTTCTTTACGGCCCGGTACCGGGAGGGACGCGCCGCCCCAGGTTCGTTGCAAGGAACCTTCTTTTTCCAGGGCTATCAGGTCTTGCCGGACCGTTACTTCGGAAACGTTCAGAGCCTGACTGATTTCACGCACCGTAAGTTGCTGGCGTTCTTCCAGTAGTTGAAGCAACTGGCGGCGGCGTTCATTTAGATTTCGGCCTGTAAAAACGACTTCCTGAGCCATAAGTCTTTTCCTGATTTTAGAAATATT
>CADDZM010000539.1 GCA_902812345.1 Chloroflexota bacterium
CGCCGGGGTGGGCCGGGCGGCGCTCTTTAGAAGCGGCTCCTTGATTTCGGGCCGGGCCGTAGAGCGGGTCGCCGATTATCGGGCAGCCGAGATGGGCCAGGTGCAGCCGCAACTGATGGGTCCGGCCTGTTTCAAGATTAAGGTTGACCAGGCTATAAGCGCCGGAGGAACCTTCCGCCTCGACCCGGTAGCGGGTCAGGGCCGGTTTGCCTTTGTCGCCGGGCCGGGCCACCTGCCACATTCCCGACCCTGCCGGGGCCAGCGGTACATCTATCACGCCCGTTTTACGGGGCAGACGGCCCTGGACGATGGCTTTGTACTCTTTCTCGACCGCCCGGCCCTCGAAAAGGCGGGCCAGCCCGGGATTAGCTTCCTTACGAGCGGCAAAGACCAGCACGCCGGATACCTCGCGGTCCAGGCGGTGATGCACCCCTAAATAATTCAGGCCAAGCTGGCGGCGCAGCAGGCTGACCACGTCAAAGCCGCCCTCACCCGCGTCGTCGGGGTGGGTCGGCAGGCCGGCTGGTTTATTTATGACTACCAGGTCAGCATCCTGGTACAGAATCGGAATCAACATAATGGAAGTAAGTATAGCAGAGAATCAAAAAGGCTGGCGATACCGCCAGCCTGATACATAATAACCTTATCTCGCCAGTTGCAAAAGCTCGGTGAGCTGTCTGGGACTGGGGTTGGTGTAAACGCCGATACCCTCAATGTTCAGGGTCGGGACGGTCCGGTTGCCGCCGTTCGCGTTCATAACGAACTCGGCTGCATCCTCGTCATACTCGACGTTAACTTCTTCGAAAGGAATCCCTTTGTTGTTGAGGAACCGCCTGGTGCTGACACAAAATGGGCACCAGTCGGTGGTATACATGGTTATTTTAGGCAATTTGTTATCCATCTCTAAATAAAACCCCTTTCTCATCGAGAAAACATTTATATAATAAACCTACTTTTTGTAGGTTAATTATAACACTTTCTCAGCGGATGTACAAGTTTCATCTTCCTGTCATCTGCAAGGGCTAAAGTGCATAAGCTGTGCCTTAAATAACCATCTTTAAGCGGACCCGGTAGTACCAGGGGAATCCAAAAAGGAGTAGCTTGTCGAGGGCTACTCCTTTTTATTATCGTCGGATTACTTTTGCCCGCGCGGCGGAGAGCCGTTTGTCCCGGGCAAAGACCTATCCGGCCCGCGCTGGCCGGAATTTTGGGAGTCAGGAACCGGTTGATGGTGAGGTTTGCGGTTTGGCGTAACGAATAGATTCCAGGGCGGCTTTCCACATTTCATCGTAACAATGCAGGCAAAGGTTTTCGGGGGAATGAGCTTTGCAAAAATAGCGCCCACACGCGTCTTTATAACCCTTACACTGGCCTATGACCGGATCACTGCAACCAAAAATGTGACATGCAATGTTGCCTGTCATTTTGGTAGCCTCCTTAACAGGTTTTAATTAAAACAGGGTACTTATATTGCACCAATTATATATTAGCGGCTTTGAATGTCAATAGATTCGCGGGCAAGTTTCATAAATAAGTCAGGAATGCCATACTATATCTGGGTAAAGCCTCCTGTTTTTTCAGCAAAAACCGATATATAGGGCTGCGAGGCAGCAGGGGCCGCCCGGTTTATCACTTTATGATAAAGGGTTCGCGTCTTATGGTATAAGACCTACGTTTATGAGAATGTCTCGATGGGGCTGACCGAGGCTTACGGCCAAGTCGGGTCGCGTGGGGTATAGGAAGGCCCGCGTGGATGGCGGCATACCCTCGCTGACAGACAGCAACGGCAACCTGGTAAACAGGCTTAACTTCCTGCGTGACGGCCTGACCGCGCCCTACACCCTGACAGCCGAGGGCATTTTAAGCCATTTTATCGCCGTAACGGTCCTGGCAGACCCGGCTAACTCTTAGGGATAAAAAGGCCGGTCCCCTGGCCGCTTTATGAGACAAGGGGACCGGCCTTTTTAGGTTGTGAATTTATAGCGCTGGGCGGCTAGCGCCGGGTCTGGCCGAGAATATCCGCTAAAACACCGCTGGCGGTTAGCTCCGCGCCCGCGCCCGGTCCCTGGATAATCAGGGGACTCTGGTCATAACGGGCTGTAGTGAAGACAATCAGGTTGTTGGCGCCCTGCAAGCGGCCAAACGGAGAGTCCTTTTCGACTTTCTCCAGGCCGACCCGGCAACTGCTTTGCGTCACGGTCGCCAGGTAGCGCAGCACTTTGCCTGCGCGGGCGGCTTCCTCGACCCGCCGGGCGTACTCCGCATCCAGGTCCGGCAGCCTTTCCATAAAACCGGGGATAGCCAGTTCGGCCAGTTCAGCCGGGTAAAGCGGCTCGATTTCCACGTCTTTTAGCTCAAGGCTGCTGCCTAGCATCCGGGCCAGGATGAGGGCTTTGCGGGCGACATCCACGCCGCCCAGGTCGTCCCGGGGGTCCGGCTCGGTAAAGCCTTGCACTTTGGCCTCGCGGACGGCCTGGCTGTAGGAGCTACCCGCTTCCAGGCGGCTGGTCAGGTAAGCCAGGGTGCCGCTAAAAGTGCCGTTGACCTGGCGCACCTGGTCCTGGGCATCTTGCAATGAGGTCAGGGTGCTGATAATGGGCAGGGCTGCCCCGACCGTCGTTTCGTAGCGCAAGCGGTTAGCCCCGGTGCCGGCGGCGGCAAGCATCCGGCGGTAATCCGCGATAGGGCCGCACAGGGGCCGCTTGTTCGCCAGGACAGCGCGCTGGCCCTGCCGTAAAGCGGCTGTTATTACCGGTTCCATGATGGTTTCGGACGCGCCGCTCACATCCACCACGACCAACCGCGCCCCCCGGTCTTCCTGGCGCAGGCGGTCCAGTTCGGTCGCCAGGACGGACAGGTCGCTCGGTTTTTGGACCGCGCCCTGCTGATTCCGCAGTTTTTCGGGCGGGGTGGCCTGGAAACCGGCCCGGAGGTGGGCCAGGTGCTGGGGCGATAGAGCCGAATTTTCGTCCAGGTGCAAAACCGTGCTGCTATCCACCAGGGCGCGGTAGCGCAAATCCACGCCCAAGCGG
>CADDZM010000540.1 GCA_902812345.1 Chloroflexota bacterium
GTCTTAACCGTCAGGAGCGACTTGGCTTTGTCGAGGCCCATGCTGGTGCCAAGCCCGCCATTCAGCTTGATAATAACGGTGTGGTCCAGGGCTTGCCGTCCGGCTTCGGTGTACCCGGCCAGTTTATCGGCGTCGGGTAGCTCATCCAGGGGCGTAATTTCGGCTTCGCCTATCATGCCGGTCTGGCCTGCCAGCAGTTGGGAGAAATAATATTTAAAAGTATCTATTGCAATCGGCTCGACGCCTTCCGCGCGCATTTGTTTCTCGAAAGGCCCGAATCGTTTTTCCAGCTCGTCATGGGAAACGGCTGTTTGTGTTTCCGCCATAAATAACCCCCTGAAAAATCGTTGAACGTAAAACGTTGAACTTGCTATGTTAAAAGCCAAAGTCATTAAACAAAGTCATTAAACAAAGTCATTAAACAAAGTCATTAAACAAAGTCATTAAACAAAGTCATTAAAAAGGAAATCTTTAGAAAAGCCGCTGCCCTTGCGGGTCAGTCCTTAA
Source organism: Chloroflexota bacterium (assembly GCA_902812345.1). Classification (GTDB taxonomy): domain Bacteria; phylum Chloroflexota; class Chloroflexia; order Chloroheliales; family Chloroheliaceae; genus 54-19. Next base: position 508 of record CADDZM010000540.1, read on the forward strand.
ACCCGGTTGAGCAGGCCCGCGTCAACCGTAATCACCTGGCCGGTGATGCTGTCGTTCTTTGCCAGCATAAGGAAAGCCGCCGCCGTATCTTCGAGGCCGGTGTGGCGTTGGAGCAGGGCGCGTTCGGCGTTGTTGCGAATTTTCTCCTCGCTCCAGTGGGCGGACCAGCGGGTCTGCAAAAAGCCGGGCGCGACCGTGTTCACCCGGATGTCGGGAGCCAGGGCCATGGCCAGGCAGCGCGTTAAATGCACCAGGGCGGCCTTTGAAACGGAGTATGGCAGGCTGCTTCCAGCCGGGGCCAGCCCGGCGATCCTGCTGGTGTTGATAATCTGGCCGCCCCCGTTACGCCGCATGAGCGGTACGGCTGCTTTAGCGGCGAAGAAAGCCGCGCGGGTATTAACGTCCATAAGCTCGTCCCAGATTTCCTCCGTTACCGCCTCAATGTCCGGGAAAGCAATAAAGTGGGTCGTCCCGGCGTTGTTAATTAAAAGGTCCAGCCGCCCAAAAAGCGCTCTACCTGTTCCATCATGGAGCGAATTTCAGGAGTGTTGCCGACATTAGCCTGGAAAGTTGCCGCCCTTACGCCCAGTTTTTCAGCCTCGGCGGCCGTATTTTCAGCGTCCTGAGCTTGACTTTGCACATTTTTGAGAAGAAAGGAGGAGGAAGGAACATTTTGTGCCAACCTTTTCAATCGAGGGGTCTTAAACCTGATTGATTAAGGAGGTAAATTGAAATGTTCCTTCCACCAGCTATTTTAACAGTTTTGAGCTATTTTCAACCGGCCTTTTCCAAACCTACTTTTAATAAGGCGGCTTTGCTGGTAGTAGGCACCCTGCTCGCACGCGGTCGCCGCACCGTTGCGATGGCTTTGCGCTAGCTTGGTTTACAACATCGCTCGAACTTTAACAAATATCATCACGTCCTCAGCCGGGGCTGTTGGTCCAGTTTCAAAATCAGTAAACTTTTGTTGAGATTATTGGTGGCTACCTTTGTCCCCAAGGACACTCCAATCGAAATCGTTATTGACGAAACCCTTGAACGTCGCTGGGGTCCTAAAATTACCAAGCGCGGTCACTACCGCGATGCCTTACTTTCCGGCAAGAAAATTTCGGTTGCCAACAGCGGACTGCGCTGGATCACCATGGCCCCGGTGGTGCGCCTACCCTGGACCCGGCTGCGTTGGGCCTTACCTTTTCTTAGCGTGCTTTCTACGCCGCCTAAAGTTAGTGTGAAGTTGGGTAAAGCGCATAAGACCGTGACCCGCACTGCCCAGCAAATGATTAAAGTGGTGCATCGTTGGTTGCCCGAAGCTGAACTCAAATTGATAGGTGATGGCGCTTACAGTGTGGTAGAACTGGGGCTGGTTTGCCGCAATAGTAAGACGGCTTTGATCGCGCCTTTACGCATGGATGCGAACTTACATGCTAAAGCTCCTAAACCTAAAGCTGGACAAAGAGGGCGCCCGCGCCAGATCGGCAAAGCCTTACCGAAATTGACTAAAGTGTTAAGCGCCGCTAAAACCAACTGGTCCAGGCGGGAGGTGGAGTGGTATGGCGGCAAGCGTCAAAGTCTTGAACTAGCCAGCGGTCTAGCCTTGTGGTATCGGGCTGGCTTAACGCCTTTGCCTATCCGCTGGGTCATTGTTAAAGGGTTGGAAGAAGGGCGACCAGCCAGAGCCTTTTTTTGTACTGACCCGCACCTGTGTGCCGAGCAGATCGTGGCCGATTTCGTCAAGCGCTGGAGCATCGAAGTGATGTTCGAGGAAAGCCGGGCCCATCTGGGGATGGAAACCCAGCGCCAATGGAGCGACCCGGCCATAGAACGCACCACCCCCGCCTTGTTCGGCTTATTCAGTTTGGTAGCGATTATGGGTAAGCAACTCCATGAAGCAGGCGAGCTCAGGGTGCAGCAAACGGCCTGGTATCCTAAAACCGAAGCGACCTTCAGCGATGTACTGGGAGCGGTGCGGGGAGCCTTGTGGAATAACTTTAATTTTTCGACATCACCTTCTGAGCCAGATATGGTGTTAATTCCACGCTCACAACTCGATAGGTTGGCTTATGCCGTCTGTTTTTAATTATTAATGTGCAAAGTCAAGCTGAGCAGATTTGGAATAGTTTATGCCGATGTCCATGCCCTCGGCGGCCAGTTGTAAAACGATTTCTCGTCCCAGGCCGGTCCCTCAGCCGGTAACAAGCGCAACTTTCCCTTTTAAATCCATAAACGTTGTGAGGCGGGGACTGTTTGCTTTAGCTAACAGAGGAAGCCTCACTCCTTTCTCGCGTTAGCGAGTTAGACCAACTCGCAAGGTAGAACAATTATACAGCTGACAGATACCTACCAATCTAGTTAATTGTTCTATGAATGAAACTCGATACAGACGTAATGCCGGTGCTGTTTACAGTCTTAAATATCATCTGGTCTGGACACCTAAGTACAGGCGTTCCGTACTCAATGAACCGATTGCTAAACGGCTC
>CADDZM010000541.1 GCA_902812345.1 Chloroflexota bacterium
CTTCTCGACCAGGCAGTTTTTAGCCGGGCCAACCTGCCGGAGCAGATGCTGACCCAGGCCACTTTGCTGGCTTACCTGCTCGACCCGGCCGCAAACCCTGCCTCAAACAAGGCGGCCGCTTCCCGCAGCCTGGCCGAGCTTATAAAGCTTTTAGGCGAACAAGCGCCGGGGTTGGTGCAGGCCAACCTGACCCAGTATTTTCAGGGCGGAGTAGGCAGTTTGTTCGGGGCTAAAGTGGTTCTAGGCGAAAGCGCGGCCCGGCTGGGCTACGCCGCCTTCCTATTAAAAGGAAAGTTGTCCGCTTATAACGCGGGTAGCGGTGGCAGGGGTGCGCTTGTAGCGCCGGGACCGGCCGTCGCCGCCCAGCGCCTGCTTGCGCTTGGCCGGGCCGCCCGGCACGACCTGACCGGGCAGCAGGCTCAGACTCCGCACCTGCTCCCAGCCCTCTACCCTGGCCTGGCGGCCGGGATTACCGGCGGTACGCTGGCGGCCAACTTTCTGGCTGTGCCGGGTTTTGCTCTACCGGCCCTGGGTACGGGCGCTTTAACCGCCCTGGCCGGGTGGAGTTACCTGTCCGGCCTGAAGCGGGGGTTGGACCGGCGCGACTACTGGCTAAACGAATTCGAGCAAGCTTTCGAGGCCGAATTGGCCCAGGTGGCCTATTACTACCTGGCCCCGGCGGTGTCCCGGCTGGACTGGCTTTTTAACGGACCGCGCGGCCTGAACTGGCGGTTAGCCCAACTGGAGGAGGTAGCCCGGCGCTGCGTGGAAGAAGCCGCCGATTTGCCCGCCCTTACAAGTGAACCTTTCTTTTTCTGCCCCGACGCCGCCAGCGCCTCTTTCCGGCTTAACGGAGAGGTCGGCCCGCCTGACCTGGCCGGGATGCCTCTACAAATCATAGTCTGGCCGGGGGACGCAATTGAGCAGACCTATCGCCAATTGGTTAAAAATAACCCCACGCAGGAAAAGGTTGTCGCCGAGTGCCTGGCGGCTTTCGCCCAGGGCCAGGTTTTTGAGCCGGTTTTCGCCGGGGATAGCGACCCCAATTTCGGCAGGACTCCCGGTGCGATACCCGCCATCGCTCCTGGCATAACCGCTAATAGCGGCGGGGAAACGCAAAAAGCAGGGCCGCAAGAAAAGGGAGAATTCGAGCGGCAGTACCAGGAGCGGCAAAAGCAGGCGCTGGTGGAAACTTTCCAGGACCTGCTGCTCGACTCCGGTAGCGCCAGCCCGCGCCGGGAAGTTTTGAAAAACCTGGTGGATCTGGATATTGAGACCTACCTGCAAAGACACCCGGCCTGGCGCAAGCAAGCCCTGGCCGCCCTGGAAAGGCTCGCCTCGCTAAACGGCCGCCTGCTGGATGAACCTTACGACTGCCAGAGTTTTATTTTTAGCCCGGAGCCAGGACCGGAGTTGGACTTTCCGGTTAACTGGCAAATAAGGCCCAGCCCTTTCAAGCGCAGCCTTGTCTCGCTCCATACGGCGCTGATTGACCCCGCGAGCCTGGTCCGGCTCAACCGGGTCGGTTAGTTATTTATCGGCTTCAGGTATTTCGAGGTGACACTGCCATGATTTACTTTTTGAACGCGCTTTTTACTCTCTGTTTTTTCCTACCGGCGGATGGCCTGAACTGGCACGCCCGTGTCTACTGGTGGGCGCAAAGCCACCCGGTTTATGCCGGCTGGCCGCCCGGCCTGGGCGAGGTAAAACTACAGGGTCTACCGCTTTACTACTTTTCGATGGAGGGTCTCTTCTGTTTGCTGGTGCTTTTACCAGCCCTGGCGCTGGTAGGGTTGCCGCTGCTGACCCAGTTGGTCGCGGCCCTGCTGCCGCTACCCGGCTTTTTAAACCTGGCAGAGAGCGCCGCCCGTCTCTCGGCGGACGCGATTCCCTTTGTGGCGGCCCCCTTTCAACTGCGCCAGGAGCGGATAGTCTGGGTGCTGCGGGTGGTAGACCTGGTGTGTTACCTGGCCTTGGCCTGGGCGCTGGTGTTAGGCCACCTGGCCGGGTGGTTGACCGGGCAGGACCTGGCCGCCCCGCCCAATACGGTGCCGCTTTGCCTCAACTATCTCGTGACGGGCTGGCTGGCCCGCCGGGAGGTTGGCTGGCTCTGGCTAATAAACCGTCGGCTGCGCCAGGCCGCTCACACTTAACTTATTTCTTTAACTTGGTTTTCTAGCCGTTTATGACCGGCTGAACTTTTGAGGGTAACAGGTGTATGCGAAAAGATAATAAAACCAGTGAAAACCCAAATAACGTGATGGTGGGAGAAGCCGCCCGGTTTCTCCTGCTGGGCGGGTGGCTGGGCCTGAGCCTGCTGCTGGCCGCCTGCGGTGAGCTTAGTTTTACGAGCGGCCCCGTCCAGACAATAGGCCGCCCGGTAACGGCCGCCCCAACCGCCCCGGCTAACTCAAACCCGGCTCCAACCGTCCCGGTTTCGGCTTCTCCAACTTCTCCGGTCACGATGGGCAGCCCAACCGCGCCGGTTTCGCCTGCGGTTAGTCCCGGCCCGCAAAGTGATGACGGGCTGAAAACGAGCGAGGACTATTACCAGGCCGCCTACCGCTTGCTGGCAGAGGGCGATTTCAAGACGGCCCTCGCCTGCCTGGACCGGGCCGAGCAACTGGGCTACCCTGCCGGAAAGGTGAGTCTGGGCCAGGCTACGGTCTTTACCGCGATTGGCCGCTATGACGACGCGGCCAGCTTACTCGACCGGCTGGTAAAAGAAGAACCTTCGCCGGAAACCTATAACGCCCTGGGTACCCTCTTGCGCGAGGAGCAAAAGTACCGGGAAGCCCTGGCCGCCTTCGACCAATCCTTGAAACTGGATAAGACTTCAGCTACGGCGGCCGCTACCTACACCAAAAGAGCAATTATCTGGCAACTGCTGGGCCAGGACGACCAGGCTCTGGCTGACCTCAAACAGGCCATCGCTTTGCAACCGGACGATTATGCCGCTTATTTTGATGCCGGAATG
>CADDZM010000542.1 GCA_902812345.1 Chloroflexota bacterium
CTATGTGGCCCAGGGCTAGCGATAGACCCGGAAAGATCCAGTTATAGGCTGTATAACTAAAGCCGTAAATAGTCTGATTATAGGCAAATGGAATGACCCAATCTCCCAGGGCCATACCGACCAGACTACCGATTGCCCCGGCCAGGCACCCGATGGTGAAAGCGTACTCAAAAGAGCCCGCTTTTTGCAAAGGAATGACGGCCCACAGCTCTCTGAGGAGGGCCACTAGCAGCCACAAGAATATAATCAACCCGGTAATCCCGTACTGCAAGAACATGTCCAGGTAGTTGTTATGGGTCGAAAGCACGACGTCCGGGTAATAGGTTATATAGTAGTTACGGTATCCGGCAGGCCCGGTGCCAAGCAGTAGATGGTCTTTACCAACCTCAAGGGCCTGCACAATTAAACTCTGGCGACTATAGGCCCCTGAAAGAGTGCCTTCGTCGGCTTTTTCGGCGATAATATTGTCATAGAAAAGGTTGAAGTTTAGGGCTATGATAACCAGGCCGATTATAGTTATCGAAAAAAACCACTTGCGGGAGTAGATAAACAAAAGGACCAGCAAAGCGACTACAACCGGTACCCAACTGGAGATACGAATCAGAGTAATGGCTCCCAGCCGGAACATCCACAAACCAAAAATGAGCCACACCATGACCCGGTGCCATCTTTTACCACCTCTGGCAAAAAGGAGATAGGCTGCACACAAAACGCAAATCCACAGAGAAAACAAACCACCGGCATTTATCAAGTTGGAGATCAGGTTATCCGTGGGAACGCCCACTTTTGCGACCTGCCCTCCGGTTTTTAGATTGTCATAGAAGTAGAGGGGTAGATAGATAAAGCTGCCCACGATTATCATAACAAAGCAAATCTTTACAATACGGACCTGCCGCACCAGATTGGCACATAAAATGGTTGTTACAATCGAGGCGCCGGTTACCGCAATCGTACCTAGCTGCACCTGAATAAATTTACCAGGGATAACCAACTGCGGATCGACGAAAAAGCGGCTCCAGAAGAGGGCCAGGACCGTAACGCCCATAAAGACCAGGGCTGGAATATTAAGGCGGCTTTTAACCAGCTTGATCTGGTGGTCCAGGGCCATTTTTACCAGCCAGAGCAAAGCCCATAAGCCCAGGAAGACCAGGCTGACCGGGATAATGGTTTCAGTGCCGGAGGAGAAACCATACTGCACAAAGACCATACAAAATAGGAGCAGGACAGCGCCGTACTCCAGATACAATAAAAAGGCCAGGAGTGCCACCGGTAAAATAGGGAGAGCCAGCACAAAAGGAAATTTTAATAATATCCCGGAGCCGAGCAGTAATTCGGTAACACCGAATGCCAAAAAGGCTACAATCAGTAGCAACCGGCGCCTGGCTCGGAACCGAGATATTGAGAAAAGTTTAACCTGATTAATCAATTCCTATCCTATTATAAGCTTAACGCAACTTTGCAGGCGGTGCCCCAAAGTGGCCGCGTAAGTAATCCCATATTCCCAGTATCTTAGCATAACGCAGATAGCGTACCGGTTCGTACCGCTTCCAGACGCTCCAGGCTAAAATAGTACGCAGATCGACCAGCCCTACACTCAGCAGAACTTGCCATTTGGTGCGGCCAAGCGTATGCAAGAAGAGCAACCGGTTTCGGGTCATCAGATAGATGTAGAAGGGTGACGCATCCCGGGCTTTCAGTTCTATTTTGTGCCAGATAACACTTTGGGGAACGTACCAGGTACTAAAGCCCGCGTTGGCAGCGCGGGCGCACCAATCGGTCTCCTCATAATACATAAAAAAGCGAGCATCAAGCATGCCAACCTTTTCTATTACGGCCCGTCTGACCAGCATCGCGCAGCCGGAAACATAGTCTACCTTTTTTTTGCGGTTAAGTTCGGGTGTATCGGTCTCGTTTACTCCCAGTTGCCGGGTCCAGCCGCTGTCAGTAAAAATCCCCCCAGCCGACCAGATCCGTTTAGGCTCGGCAAAATAGTAGATTTTGGAACCGGTGACACCGATAGAGGCCTCGCTCTGCATTGTTTCCACCAGCGGCTCTACAAAGTCGGGTGCCACTTCGGTATCGTTGTTGAGGAGTAAGACAAACGCGGCTTCTTCTTTAAGGGCTTTTTCTATTGCAACATTGTTCCCGGCCGCAAACCCGAGGTTAGCTTTACTGTCTATAAGCCCAACCCGGTAAGGTAGCCGGGGCAGGTGTTCTTTTATTTGCTCAATTGAGCCGTCGCCCGAGCCATTATCCAGTACATAAACATTGAAATTAGGATAAGTGATTTTAGCCAGCGAATCAAGACACTCGATGGTAAGCCGGGGCTGTTTCCAGTTAAGAGTAATAATACTCACCAGGGGAGCCGCTACTTCGGCCGCCCGCAGGTTCCTTTCGGCAGGTTGTAAGGTCGGATAGTTAGTCATCTTGCAGTTAAATCTCTTTTAGTAACCCAGTAATTAAATTTAAGCCAGATCAGAATAGTTGATTTGAGTTATTCAGGCTTAGCTTCCCGGTTTTTCGTTAATTTTAATGTCCTACTTAATTTTACTACTTTATTTGAACTTTTGCTTTTGTTTTTGGCTTCCAAACGGTTTAACCGTTCCGGTGTCATACCTATTTCTATTTCTATCTCTATCTCTTTTTTTCGGTAGCACCCCATTAAACGGTGAAAAACAGGTAAAGTTGAAATAAAAGCGTTCATCTGGCAAAATTTGGTTATGATTACAAAAAAACAACCAATGCCGATGAACGCTGGGGAGCAATTCTGCTCTTACCAGCATTGTCCCAAAAGAGGCCTCAAAAAGCAAGGTAACATCACCATTCACGACCGAGTGCGCCAGCGTTACCGCTGTAAAGTCTGTGGTAAAACCTTCAGTGAACGCACCGGCACCCTGTTCGAAGGGTTGCGTAAGCCCCAGACCTTAATTCTTGTGGTGGTTACATTACTCACCTTTGGTTGTCCTATTCAGG
>CADDZM010000543.1 GCA_902812345.1 Chloroflexota bacterium
CGCACCAGGGCGCTGATGATGTCAATTGAAGGCGCTTCGCGCATATCATCAGTGTTCGGCTTGAAAGCCAGACCCCAGACCCCGATGGTCCGGCCAGATACCGAGCCGAGCGTACGTTCAAGCTTCTGCACGAAGAAACGGCGGGCATCTTCGTTAATGTCCATAACGGCCAGAAGCAGTTGGGGATGCAAATTGCTCTTTTCGGCCATGTGGGCCAGGGCTTTCACGTCTTTCGGGAAGCAGGATCCACCATAGCCAACCCCCGCCGACAAAAACTGCGGCCCAATCCGCTTGTCGTGGCCCATGCCTTCCGCGACCACTTTCACGTCCGCGCCGAAAGCATCGCACATATGGGCTATCTCATTGATAAAGCTGATGCGGGTTGCCAGGATAGCGTTGGAAGCGTACTTGATCATTTCAGCGGTACGCAGGTCGGTGATAATAATCGGGGCGTTGTGGGCGGCATAAAGCTCGGCCACCTTCTCGGCGGCGGCCCGTTTGATCGAACCCAGCACAACCCGGTCTGGCATGTTAAAGTCCTGCACCGCCGAGCCTTCCCGCAAAAACTCAGGGTTGCTAACTACCGCGAACTCGGCTGTCGAGTGGTTGCCGTTCAGGCTGTTCTCGACAATACCGGCCACCCAGTCGCCGGTGCCGATTGGTACGGTGCTTTTGTTGATAATTACCGTGTTACCGCGCAGGTGTTTGGCAAGGGTCGCCGCGGCGCTCTGGACATATGTCAGGTCTGCCCCACCGTCATCGCCCTGGGGAGTGCCAACCGCGATAAAGATAAAATCGGCGTTGGGTACAGCTTCGCTGTAATCGGTGGTGAATTTCAGACGACCGGCCTCGTAATTGCGCTTTACGATTTCTTCCAGGCCGGGTTCGTAAATCGGCAGGATACCTTTTTTTAGATTTTCGATTTTTGACTCGACCACATCCAGACAAATGACCTCGTTGCCCAGGTCCGAAAAACAGGCTCCTGTCACCAGGCCTACATAACCGGTGCCGATAACACAAATATTGCTCACTACGAAAACCTCCGCTAAAACTGCTAGAAAGACTACAACTGCAAAAAGGTCGGCCTACTGCGCTATTAAACTCACATCAGTGAAATAGCTATCGTAAAGATGTCCGGCCGACCCGACCACAACTTTTAAGATGCGCAAAGGTTTGTTAGAACCGCTCATCAAGTTTACCCGCCACTCCTGCCACTCATCCTGGGGCAGTTTGGAACTGCGGCCTAACTGGTCCTGGGACTGAGTGCTGGTGTCGTTGGCTTTGGAATAAAAGCCGTGAAAAAGTTCCTGGGTATTGTTGTTCTGGTCCACAAAGTTTATTTTGACAAAGACCGGGTATTCCGCGCCCTGCGAACCGCCCCCGGCCAGGCTCTGGTCAACCAGTTTCACCTTGATGCTAAACCAGAGTTCCTCATAATCGCTAACGTCCCGGTTAACTTCCTGGACGATGCTGGTCTCGTAGGGCGTGTCTTTAGCCGCCGGGTCGAGCCGGAAGACTCGCGCCCTGGGTTGCACTCCATCGCTGATGCGCTCGGCGTCGAAGTGGATAAAGCCCGGAATATTATTCGCTGTTGGCGCGGTAGCCGGTTGCAGCCGCCAGCTATCAATCCCATTGATGAACGAGCCGTTTTCAATCAGGTTGACCTGGTTATCCGCCGGTAAACCCGGCACCCCGATGCTACCCTGCGCGATGGCGACCCGCTGACCCGGCCCTACTGAAACCGCCTGGGTAGCATTACGCACTTCGAACGGACGGGAGGCTCTGTTACTCAACAGGCTTTTAACGCCCGTTTCCGGGGAGTTAGTCACACTCAAGGTAAAAACTCCATCCACATAAGTGCGCGATTCGGCGTCGTTAAAGAACGCTTCGGCCTGGTTGCCGCTATCGTTGTCGCCCGGAATAACCGCCTCGAAAGTGGACTTGTTATAGTCTTTGCCCGGTACGAATGGCGAAACCGTAAAGCGGGCTGTGCCGCTAAAGACCATGATAACCAGCCGCTTTTCGCTCTGGCGGAAGTTTTTTATATCCACCCGGGACTCTTGAATCCGAATGCGCGTTCCGGCGGCCAGGTCCACCCGGCTATCATCAAAAAACTTGACGACTGCCTCGCTGTTCTTATCGGTGCTAATTTCGTCGCCTTCCTGGAGCGTTTCGCTATCAGACACGACGGTTTGTTTGGCCTGGCCCGCATGCAGCACAAAAACGTTGTCGTCTTTTTCCTGGACCACCTCGACAGTAGCCGTCTTATCCTGGACCGAGTGGCTTAAATAGTCGGTTACGGTGCTGGCCACCACATAGAGCAGCAGGCAAAAGAGGCCGAAACTCAGCAGCATAACCAGCCAGGCCAGGTGTTGGGGTGAAACTCGCTGCCGGGAAGCCGGGGACGGTTTGGGAGGAGGTGACTTTTTATTTTTACTGCCGGAAGGTGACATTAACGGGTCGGTTTGCACGCTCATGAAGTTACCCTGAAGGAATTAAAACTATCTTGAGAGTGTCCCCAGGAGACCTGAACATCTTCTACCCTGGCCCCGCCAGGACCAACCTGTAACTGCCGCAAAAGCTCTTCGAGGTTATTTTTAGAGCCTTCGGCCACCACTTCCAGGCGTCGCCGGTCGGTATAGTCGTTACGGACAAAACCTACCAGACCCAGGCGGTGGGCATGGTGTTCGACAAACATTCGAAAGCCCACACCCTGGACCCGCCCGATTACTATCACGTTTAACCTGGTATCGTTGCCTGGCAACCCAAACTCCCTGCTCTACCATTGTAGGCTGTAGGCGAACCTCTTAGAACTGCGCTTTACCTTTAGTTTAATGCACGAAAAGGGCTAAAAGTCGCAAATAAGTTCAAGCTATTTTACCTTTTTATGGTTTTCAGGTCAAATTTTAACAGGAAAATTATTAAATTAATATATTAGACCGGGGTTAAGGTAGCACCCCATTAACC
>CADDZM010000544.1 GCA_902812345.1 Chloroflexota bacterium
TAGTCGCGACCGGCGACAAAAACCGAGCGGTTTTGGCTCTGGACGGTCAGGATCTTTATCTGGTGCCGCCCGCCCAGCCCCAGGAATTTGCCCGGCGCGTGATTGAACTTTTAGAAAATCCTGTCAAAGCGGATGAAATGGGCAACAATGGGCGGCTTAATGTTGTTAAACAGTATAGCTGGCAGAAAGCCGCCGGTTTAATCGAGGAGTGGTGGCGACAGGCTAGAAAACCGGCTCCGCCGGTGGGCGCTGCGGCTTACCAGGCCTCCAAAAAGGCTTGAATTTGAATTGCTTGTAGTAGAGGGGAAAAGTGGCTACAACCATCGAAACAAATACGAATAGTGAATCTGAGACTTCACTCTTACCCCTGGCTAATACCGACCCGGTAGTACTCGCTCGCCGTCGCCAGCGTTTGTTCTTTATTACTTTTATCTTGATTGTGGATGCGCTGGCGCTCGGTTTAACTTTTGCCATGGCCTACTTTATAAGATTTAAGCTGCTTGACTTCCTGTACCAGCCGCCCGACGGCTCGCCGCTCCGTTTTTATTCACAACTCGTCTTCTGGCTCACCCCGCCCTGGTTGGTTATACTGGCCTTTTACCGGCTATACGATTTGCGCGAATTGCACGGCGGCACCAACGAATACCGCCGGGCCGGCCAGGCGTCCACTATGGCTATTATCATGATTTTAGCCCTCAGCTTCTTGCTGGACGAAAAACTGCTTATATCAAGAGCCTGGCTGTTGCTGGTTTGGCTGCTGAGTGTAATCCTGGTTTGTAGCGGGCGCTTTATCTCCCGCCGGGTTCTCTACCGGCTGCGGCGGCACGGCCTGGCCATGACCCGGGTTCTCCTGATTGGGGCCAACTCGGAGGCCCGCCGGGTGGCCGAACAGTTATCGGAAGGCCGGAATTTGCCTGGCCTCGATATAATCGGCTTTATTGGAGACCGGCGTAGCCGCGACCGGGACAGGAATCGCGACCAGGATCGCAATCCGTCCCAGAATGGGGCGGCCCCGTCCCTGGCCCGGACCCAGACTCACGAGGCAAACGTGGCCCAGCGTCGCAATGAGGAAGTAAAATGGCCTGGCCGCTGGCTGGGCCAACTGGAAAATGTCCGACAGGTTGTGGAGGAATACAAAATTGATGAGGTTGTACTTTCCAGTACGGCCCTGAGTGCCCAGCAGCTTTTTGAAGTCATCCGAAATTTAACCACCAGTCAGGTCGAGATTCGCCTCTCACCCAACCTGTACGATATTCTTACTACCGGGCTGGCAGTCCAGGAGATAAACGGCTTACCCCTTGTTACAGTCAGCAAGGTGCGTATTACCGGCCTGAACGCTGTTTTAAAGTTTAGCCTCGATATGTTAGTATCCGGCCTTGTATTACTGATTTTTTCACCAATTTTTTTGTTATGCGCCCTGCTCATTCGTCTCGACTCGCCCGGTTCGCCAATTCACCGGCGCCAGGTGGTCGGTCAGGGTGGTAAAGTCTTTGACGCTTATAAGCTGCGAACCATGCGTATAGACGGTGATGCCATCCTGGCCGCACACCCGGACCTTCTAGAGGAGCTAAAAACCACCGGCAAGTTAAAAAACGATCCGCGCATTACTCGTCTGGGTCACTTTTTACGCAAAACCAGCCTGGACGAGCTGCCCCAGTTGGTCAATGTCTTACGCGGTCAGATGAGCCTGGTCGGACCGCGCATGATCACCTACCAGGAGATGGTTAAATTCGGACGCTGGCAGTCGAACCTGATGACTGTCAAACCGGGACTTACCGGCTTATGGCAGGTCAGCGGGCGCTCCAACTTAAGTTACGAGGACCGGGTTCGCCTTGATATGAGTTATATTCGGAGCTATAGCCTGTGGGGCGATATTCGGATCTTGTTTTTAACCATTCCGGCCGTCTTGAAAAGCCGGGGCGCTTACTAAGCATGTAAATATACAAAGGTCGTTATAGGAGTTGTTCCAGGCTCATTATTTACGATCTTTCTATCTATAAGTGCCTGGCTCCTGAACCCTATTTAATTTGGGGGCGGGAGTTGCCCTGGGTGGTCTGGCTCGGCTCGGCCTGGCTCTGTTCCGGATCGGGACCGACCGGGACCGCTGGATTTCCGGTCGGCAGTAGAAGCTTTTAAAAGCGGCCCGCTAAAAGCAAAGCGACAGGCTGCATAGACGCTGCCAGCCAGCAGGGCAAGACCAGCCAGTCAGCCAATCAGTCGGCCAGTCGAAGTAAGCCCTGGACAATAATAAAAAGTAGAAGTGATTGCCCTAAAACAAAGCGTAATTCGGAAGTTTTGTTTTAGCTTTAACCTGGAAAATTTGCACGTGGTTAAAAACTGCCTCAATATAACCACTAGAGCCAAAGGATAATTAAGAGAGCCTGTGAATAAAGTCGTTTCAGCTTCAATCCGCTACGAAGAACTAGATTCAGCGAGAGGTTTAGCCGCCCTAAGTGTAGTCTTTCATCACTTTTTGCTAATCTTTCCCTTATTTTTTATAGACACCTTTAATGATAAAACCGCCAGCACAGTTAACCTCCTTAAATATAGTCCACTGCATGTCTTTTGGGCTGGTCACGAGGCAGTTATCTTCTTTTATATCCTGAGCGGCTTTGTGCTGGCCTTGCCTTTTTACTCCGCTAAAAAGTTTCAATACTTTCCATATCTTGTTAAACGGGTAGCACCCCATTAAACGGTGAAAAACAGGAAAAGTTGAAATAAAAGCGTTCATCTGGCAAAATTTGGTTACTATGAATAAAGAACAACCAATGCCGATGAACGCTGGGGAGCAATTCTGCTCTAACCAGCATTGTCCCAAAAGAGGCCTCAAAAAGCAAGGCAACATCACCATTCATGACCGAGTGCGCCAGCGTTACCGCTGTAAAGTCTGCCGCAAAACCTTTAGTGAACGCACCGGCACCGTATTCGAAGGATTGCGTAAGCCCCAGACCTTAA
>CADDZM010000545.1 GCA_902812345.1 Chloroflexota bacterium
TAAGAAAATGCCTGCAGTACCGTCCCGCCTTTCCCCGCCGATTGCAACGGTTGAGAAAGCCCGGTAGTCCCAAGCTTCAGAGACATATCCCTAAATATATAAGCGTATAAGATTTAGAACAGCAAAGCAAAAAAGCAAAAAGCAACAATGAAAAAAGCTTGAGACTATTTAAAAAAGTGAAAAGTCAACCCGGCTTTTTAACGGTAAATTATACGCAAATCCTAAACACAAGTATTATGGGATAGTTATTTTCGAACTAAATTTACCAACTATAATATGTTATGTTTGATGCTAAATATATTAAGGGGGTAATATAAAATGCAAAATTATAACTCTAAATCAAGTGCGGTTCATGATGCTGACCCGGACACCACCGCTTTCAGGGCTGGGTGGCCGGCCTGGCTGGGTATAATAGGTAGTTTCTGGGTAATCATGGCTCCTTTCACGCTTGTTTATTTCAATAATATCACGGCCCTGGCTAATGACCTGGCTGTCGGCACTATCGCTCTCATTTTAAGCTTTTATTGCGCCTACATGGCGAACCGTGCCCACGACAAAAAGGCCAGGTTAATTGCGGGTTGGCTGCTGGTAGCTTGCGGTATCTGGCTGGTACTCGCGCCTTTTATCCTGAATTATTCGAGCATACCGAGAGCATTTTCCAATGACCTGATTTCAGGCGTTTTATTTATACTCGTGGCGCTTTATGGGATTCTTTTTCACAGCAAGCGCTTTGATAAAGCTCTCAAGAGCGACCCGGTATAACCGCTATTAATATTTGCCAGGAGCTTTGAAAAGTTTATGGGTCTGGGCGCGGGCGAACTGTAGGGTTCAGGGGTCTGGTCCAGGCTGTAGCGGGCAAAGGCTGTGTCAATTTGCGGGTAGCGTTCTTCGCCTGAATAGGCATCGCTAAGACCTCGCGCTACCGAGCCGCCTACCGCGCTGGCCCTGCTACTGCCCGCCTGTTGAAAACGGGCCAACCTTTCATTCAATTCGCGTGCAAAATCCAGCCGCTACCGGACTTACCCGTGCATAACCTGTTTTCCTGTACAACTTAGCTCAAAGTTTCTGCCCTTGATTGCTCGCTCATACCCGGTTTTGTCCCTGCTTTTACTAAGCTGGCTACTGACCGCTGACTACCGGCAAAGTCACCGACGAAGGGTGGGCCGGGTCGTGATAAAGCGACTGGTCGGCCAGTTTCAGGGTTGTTTCCTCGCCAATAGGTTCGCCGCTGCCCGGATTACGCGGAAACCGGGGATGCGCCCCGCTCGACACCTGCAGCCGCACCCGCTGGCCGCGTTTGAAACGGTTGGCTGTCGGCCACAATTCCAACGGTACACAGAGCGAGCCGTCCTCCTGGCGGGTAACTCCTTCACTGCCCGGTTCGAGGCGAATGATACCGTCGCACAAATTCACGGACTTGCCCGACTTTTCGACAACGCACAGCCTGGCAAAGAAATCAGTGTATTCCAGGCTTGAACGCACGTACAACTCGGCTTTAACCGGGCCAATTACTTCCAGATCCTTTTTGAGGGTGGCGCTGCTGTAGACCAGCACGTCTGCCCTGGCTTCCAGTTCGCGGTTATCTTTGCGCCCCATGTATTTGCCAAGCGAGTTACCGCCCACCGCCGGGGTTGGATCGGCTGGATTATAGCGATAGGTGTCCGGCTCCGAAGGTGGCGGGGTTTCCCTGGCTAAACCGCCGTCCGGTTGCAAAAACCATTTTTCCAGTGTGGCCGGAGGCGGCCAATCGGCAAAGTCGCGCCATTTATTCGCGCCCATCACAAAGAGCCGCACCGGGTCTTTACGCAGAACGGCGGTATTTCCCTTTACATGGGCCTCGAACCAGTCCAGGTTTTCTCTGGCGACCGGGCCGAAACTGCCCGGCTGGCCGTGAAACCAGGGACCGATTAAAAGATAGGGTTGTTTACCGGCTTCGCGGAGCCGCCGGTAATCCTGCAACTGCCAGTACAAAAACAGGTCGTACCAGCCGCCTGTCATATTTACCGGCACCTCTACATCTTTTACCGTCTGGCTGAAATCCACCGGCTGCCAGTATTCGTCTTCGGAGCCGTGGGCCAGGAGATCCTGAAAGGTCTGGGAGGGTTTTCCTACTACCTGCCGGTCCGCCTCTTTAAGCGGCAAATAATTGTAAGCCTTATCGAGCTTCTTTTGCCGCTGGCCCTGCTTTAGCAAATCGGTAAACTTTTGTCCCGTAACGGCGAACTGGGTCATCATGGTTGACCAACCGAGCAATGATTCAAGCGTAAACGTCCCGCCCTGGTAGCGGAAGGTGTTGAAGTCCGAGGTAGTAACGGCCGGCGCGATAGCCTTCAGGTCCGCCCCGGCAAAGGCTGCTACCGACCACTGGACAAAGCCTAAATAGCTGGCCCCGGCCATCGCCAGTTGCCCGTTAAACCAGTCCTGTTTTTTAATCCACTCGATCGTCGCCAGGCCGTCATCGTGTTCGTCGCGGGCGTAAGTGAATTCGCCCTCCGAACCGCCCGTGCCGCGCGTGCTCTGGTACAGCACGTTGTAGCCGTTTTCGGCAAAGGGCAGCGAGAAAAGAGCGGCCACTAAACCCCGGCGGCCATAGGGCGTGCGTATCAAAACCGTCGGGTATTTCACTCCCGACTCCCCGCGAGGAGTATAGAAATCTGCCAGCAGTACGACCCCATCCGGCATGGGAATTTTCACATCGCGGGTTATAGCCGGGTTGGGAGTAGTGGGTTTAGGAAATTTAAGTAACAGGTTTAAGAGTTGGTTAGTCACTTTCATAGGGCGTCCTCCTGCTATTCATCCTTGAAACTTGAAAGGCGACAAAGGCCGGGCCAAAAGGTAGCTATTTTGCCTGTTTGGTCCGGCCTATAATAAAAGGGCAAATCCTTCTAAACTTTCATGGCTCGGGTTCTTTAGCCTGGACTTATTTTACTTTTGAGCGGAAACAGTTGG